>NZ_MJGR01000019.1:1805-2512 GCF_001865105.1 Curtobacterium sp. MCBA15_016 | reverse complement strand
CTGTTCGACCTCGCCCGTGCCGCGAACGCCTCGCCGGTGCGGGCCGCCCGCCGCCGGTCCACGACCCCGAAGACGCTGCGTCCCGGCCTGCAGTACGCGCTCGACGCCTTCACCGGGGGACCGGCGTTCATCCGCAACGACCGCCTCGACGTGCTCGGCGCGAACGCGCTCGGACGGGCCCTCTACGCCGACCTCTTCCGGAAGGCCGAGCGCCCGAACCTCGCCCGCGCAGCGTTCCTCGACCGCGAGTGGTCGGACGCGTTCTACCCGGACTGGGACCTCGCCGCCGACCAGAGCGTGGCGATCCTCCGGGCAGCCGCGGGGCACGACCCGCACGACCGGGAGCTGCAGGACCTCGTCGGCGAGCTCTCCACGCGCAGTCCCGAGTTCCGGACGAAGTGGGGCGCGCACGACGTCCGCCGGCACGGCACCGGCGAGAAGCACTTCGTGCACCCGGTCGTCGGCGCGCTCGACCTGCTGTTCGAGGGCTCCCGCCTGATGAGCGACCCGGCGCTGAGCTTCCTGCTCTACACGGCCGAACCGGGCTCGCCGACGGCGGACGCGCTCCGCCTGCTCGGATCCCTCGACGCCACCGAGCGCCGGGACGCGGCGCACGCCGCCGACCCCGCTGCGGCGGACGGACGCGCGTGACGACGGCTCGCTGACACCGGGTCGCGACGCGACCACCCAGCGGACGGGAGGCGCGG
>NZ_MJGR01000019.1:0-1340 GCF_001865105.1 Curtobacterium sp. MCBA15_016 | reverse complement strand
CGCGCCTCCCGTCCGTCACCGGTCGCGTCCCGCCCGTCCGGGACGTTCGGCCCTGGTCGACCCGGGCGGCGAGGGTTGGGATGGCGGTGGGTCCGTCAGGACCCGAACCGCCCCCGAGAGGCCTCGTCCATGGACAGCACCGACATCCCGACCACGAGCGCCCGCGCCGATCCGCGGTCGACCTGGCACCAGCGTCACCACTCGACCCTGTCGCGGGGCGAGCGCGCCGCGGACGCCATGCGCAACGGGATGGGGAGCTGGGGGTTCGTCGGCGGGTTCGTCGCGTTCATGCTCGTCTGGGCGGCGGTGAACACGGCCGCGGTCCGGTGGGACCCCTACCCGTACATCCTGCTGAACCTGTTCCTCTCGATGCTCGCCGGCCTGCAGGGCGCCATCCTGCTGATCGCCGCCAAACGGCAGGACGGCATCGCCGCCGCGCTGGCGCAGCACGACTTCGACACGAACGCGGCCGCGAAGGTGGACATCGAGGCGCTGCTCCGGATCAACCACCAGCAACTCGTGATGCTCGCCGAACTCCGCGCCCTCGTGACGTCGGTGGGCGATCCGCTGGTGCACGGTGCTCCTGCGCCGGAGGTGCCGGTCCGGTCCTGACCTGCGTCCACTCGCCGGACGGGGACGGACCGCCCGCACGGACCATTCCGCGGGGTCGGTCGACGACCTGGTTCGCCCCGGGCACCTCGTCAGGGCCGGGACGAAGGACCCTGGCCGGCACCGTCCCGGGTGGGTACCGTCGCTGGCCAGCACGCACCCGCCCGGAGCCCGACGCATCCGGCGACGAGGGCGCGCACCGACCCGAGGAGTGCCCCATGTCCGAGCACAGCGAAGCCGTCCGCCGGCCGACGATCGACCTCCGGGAAGCCGTCCGGTCGGTGGTCCGTGGGGCGGCGGACTTCACCGGTCGTGCCGTGCGACCCGAGTTCTGGTGGTTCTTCCTCTTCAGCGCCGTCGTCGGCACCGCGCTCGGTGCGGCGAACGTGGTGACGCCCGCAGGCACCGTGATGATCGGTTCGGCACTGTCCGGTGTGTGGTCGGTCGTCGTGCTCGTCCCGACCCTCGCCGTCACGGTGCGGCGGCTGCGGGACGCCGGTCGGCGGTGGCAGAACCTGTTCTGGCTGCTCCTGCCCGTCGTCGGGCCGATCATCCTCATCGTCCGGCTCTGCGAACCCAGCGTGGTCGCGGCGACGAACGGCCCGACGGGACCGTCGACGCTGCCACTGGACGGTCAGGCGGTCCGACACTGAGCTCGGCAGACGGGCCCGAAGCGTCTGCATCGAGGACGGTCCGCACGACGGCGTGCGGACCGTCGGACGGGAGGCGCG
>NZ_MJGR01000018.1:101511-129411 GCF_001865105.1 Curtobacterium sp. MCBA15_016 | reverse complement strand
GCGCCTCCAGTCCGTCACCGGTCCGTCGCGGGGGCCGCGTCGTCGACGACCGCGAGGCCGTTCAGGGTGCGGGGGTACCCGATGAACGGCACCAGGACGGTGAGCACGTCGAGCAGGTCCCGGCGGTGGTTGCCGACGGCGAGGTTGCCGGCGACGTGCCCGCGGACCTGCGCGTCGGCGCCACCGAGCGCGACGAGCATCGCGAAGGTGACGAGCTCGCGGGTCCGGAGGTCCAGCCCGCCGCGGGCCACCGTGTCGCCGAAGCAGTTGCCGGAGAGGAACCGCTGGAAGTGCACCGTGTCGGGCGACGCGGCGTCGTACATGTGGTCGACCCGGTCGGCGCCGACGAGCCGTCCCTGCACCTCGCGCCCGCGGGCCAGTCGCGTGTCGGGGTCGGTCGTGCGCTGATCCGGCAGGGGGAGCGCGACGCCGCGGGCGACGAGCGCGTCGTCGGTGATCGTGAGGAAGTCGACGGTGCGGGCGAAGCCGACGTAGGCGACGGCCTGGTAGACGACCTCCTTCGCCTCGACGGGGGTGACCTCGTTCGCGAGCGCTGCTCCGAGGAGGACCGCGAACTCGGTGTGCGCACCGACGGCGATCGTCGCGCCGAGCTGGACGAGGAGTCGGTCGTGCCGGGTGATCGCGACGTCGCGCAGGGTCTCGTCGAGGGCGAAGTCCGCGAAGGACGCCGCGAACCCCGGGTCGGTCTCGGCGAGGGTCGAGGTGTGGTCCGGGAAGAGCTGGGCGTGCTCGCGCTGGGCTGCTGGGTTCGCTGGCATGCCCTCGACGCTAGGACCGGGGTCGCTTCCGTGGGAGGGGACGCTGGGACACCCTCCGGCAGGGCACCCCTCCGCGAGCGCGAGCGGGCCGCCTGGGGCTCAGGACGACGGTCCGGCGACGACCCGGCGGTCGCGCACGGCCCAGGGCAGCAGGAGCCCGGCGAGCACCCCGCCCCCGAGGTCGGCGGCCAGGTCCCCGATGGTGTCCTCGTACCCGACGTAGATGGTCGGGTCGAGGAAGGTGTGCCCGAGGAACTCGAACATCTCCCAGACGGATCCGATCGCGAGCGACAGCACGCCGGCGACGACGACCGCCTGGGCCCGACCGACCCGGTCGCCCGTGCGCAGGACTCCGGTGTCGCTCGCGATCACCCAGAGCACCGCGGTCAACGCGGCGAGCAGCACGAAGTGCACGACCTTGTCCCACAGGAACACCGAGGTGTACCAGCCGAGGACGCTGCTCCACCCGGCGACGAGCGCCAGTGCGCACACGGCGGTGTCGACGGCCGGTCGGAGTCCGAGCACGCGGGGGACGACGACCCCGAGCAAAGCGAGCAGGAGCACGGCGAACGCGATCCAGCCCCACCCGATCGTGGCGACCGGCAGGCTCACCAGCGTCACCGCACGGACGGCGTCGGCGACGACCTCGGCGCCGCGGGGTCGGCGGAGGAACGTCGCACCGAGCCGGTCGATCACGCGGTGGTCCGCGGTGGTCGTGGTCACGCTGCCTCCCACCGGAGCACGGCCTGCACGGCGGCGTGGTCGGACGGCCACACCCCGCTCGGTCGGCGCGTCGACACGGCCGCCGCCGACACGGAGGCACGCACCCCGTCGGCGCCGCGGGCCAGGATCCAGTCGATCCGGCGTCCGCCCCGCCGGGGAACGCGGTACCCGAGGTGCGTGCCCCACTGCTCGGACGCGTGCGAGGCCGCCGCCGTCCAGGTGTCCGCGAGCCCCGCGTCGGTGAGGACCCGGTGCGGAGCACTGTCGGCGGGGGCGTTCGCGTCGCCGAGCACGACGACCGGGAGCCCGGCCTCGTCTGCCCACCGGACGAGGAGCTCCGCCGACCGCCGACGTGCCAGGGGCGATGCGACGTCGAGGTGCACGGACACGGCGAGGAAGCGCGTGCCGGTGACGCGGTCCTCGAGCTGGAGGCCGACGGCGATCCGGGGGAACAGGGTGCCCCACGACCGGCTCCCGATCCGCTCCGGCCGTCGGGACAGCGCCCGGACGTGCTCACCGGTGACCCGCAGACGGTCGGTGTCGACGAGCATCCCGACGCGCTCCCCGTCGCCACGGCGCCCGCGACCCCGGAGCACCGCGGTCCACCGGGGCTGCAACCGTTCCGTGAGCCAGCGCTCCTGGTCGGGCAGGACCTCCTGCAGGGCGGCGAGGTGCGGGGACTCGGACCCGAGCAGCTCGAGCACGGCATCGCGGCGGTGCGTCCAGGCGTCGGGGTGGTCGGTCCGACGGTGCGGGACGCGTCGGCGGACGTTGAGGGTCAGGACGTGCAGGTCCGGGGCGGACCGCGGCCCGACGAGCGGGGAGTCGCTCACGACGCCGGCACCTCCTCGAGCGGTTCCACGACGTCCGGCCCGGGGACGCGCTCGGCCACGGCACCGGGCACGGCACGGGGCGTCGCCCAGCAGCGCCGCACGGCCCGGACGACCGGAAGGATCCGGAACCCGCCGAGCGCCAGTGTCCGGAGCGCCTTCCGCGTGCGCACGACCAGGCCGGGCAGGTCGCGGACGGGCTCGCCCGACACGGACATCACGAGGGACCGGTCGAGGACCACCGGCCACGCGGGATCGAGCTGCACGGACAGGTCGACGTCGTCGTGGACGTCGGCGTCGTACCGGTGCACGCGGGACCGGACGGCCTCCCAGGCGCGGCGTCGGATGACCAGGTTCGAACCGAACAACGGCGGCCGCCACAGCGCCGCCGTCATCAGGGCGAAGTAGGCGCGCATGTACGCCACGTGCCAGAACGCCCGTTCCAGACGACCGAGCCCGCGGAACTCGCCCGGTCCGGTCACCGCCACGACGCGGTCGTCGTCGAAGTGCCGGAGCGCTCGCTCGAGCCAGTCCGGACCCGGGCAGGAGTCCGAGTCCAGCCGGGCGATCAGGGTGCCCGTCGCCGCGTCGTAGCCCCGGGACGCCGCCGCGGCGATCGCCCGGACGGGTTCGTGCAGCAAGCGGGCACCGGCCTGGGAAGCGACGGCCACGCTGTCGTCCGAGCTGCCGTTGTCGACGACGACCACCTCGTCGGGCAGCCGCGTCTGGCGAGCCAACGCCGCGAGGCACCGGCGGAGCTGGTCCGCGTCGTCGAGGACCGGCACGACGACGGTGACGGTGTCGGGGCGGCGCATGCGACCACCCAACCAGGCCGTGCTCCGACCGCGCCCAGCGCTGCGGGCCGGCACCGCGCCTCCTGGCCGCCCCTACTCCACGTCGACGTCCCGCTTCCCGCGCCGGACGATGAGCGGATCGGGCCGGCCGATCACGTCCACCGCCTTGTCCGGGTAGTCGAACTGCGTGAGGAAGTACCGCATCGCGTTCAGACGAGCGCGCTTCTTGTCGTTCGACCGGACGATCGTCCACGGTGCGTACCGCTTGCTCGTCCGGGCGAACATGGCGGTCTTCGCCTCGGTGTACTCGTCCCACCGGTCGAGCGAGAGCAGGTCGATGTCGGACAGCTTCCAGCGCCGCACGGGGTCGAGCTGCCGGATGGCGAACCGGGTGCGCTGCTCGCGGCGGGTGACCGAGAACCAGAACTTCGTGAGGTGGATGCCGGAGTCGACGAGCATCCGCTCGAACTGCGGTACCTGCGTCATGAAGGACTCGTACTCGTCGTCGGAGCAGAACCCCATCACCCGCTCGACGCCGGCACGGTTGTACCAGGAGCGGTCGAACAGGACCATCTCGCCCGCCGACGGCAGGTACTGCACGTAGCGCTGGAAGTACCACTCGCCGCGCTCGCGTTCGCTCGGCTTGCTCAGCGCGACGACGCGGGAGGTCCGGGGGTTGAGGTGCTCCGTGAACCGCTTGATGGTGCCGCCCTTGCCCGCGGCGTCGCGACCCTCGAAGAGCACGACGGCCTTCTGCCCGGTGTCCTCGAGCCAGTACTGGCACTTCAGCAGCTCGATCTGCAGGTGGTACTTCTGGTATTCGTACTCCTCGCGGCCGAGGCGTTCGTCGTACGGGTAGTCGTCGCGCCAGGTCAGGACCGGGTTGCCGTACGGGTCGATGAGGTCCGGGTCGGCGGTGTGCCCGTCCGCGACGCTGTAGCCCTCGGTCCGGAGCTGCTCGATGTACTCCCGGATGGGCTGCGAGTACTGGGCCTTGTCCACGGGTCCTCCTCGTCGGTGTGCTGCACCCCCATCCTGGCGTGCGCTTCCCGGCCGCGTCCGCAGGGACACCGGACAAACTTCCGTCAGGGCTGTACGTTCACAGTGAGGTCGCTGGACGCGATCGGGGCAGAAGGAGCAAGCATGTCAGGAACAACCCGGTCGGGACGTCCGACCACCGTCACCGTCTCGTTCGTCATCTGGCTGGTGGTCGTCCTTGCGAACATCATCCAGGGCATCATCGGTCTCGTCTCCGGCGGCGGCGCCTCGGCTGCGCAGGGTGTCGGCACGGCTCCGCTCATCGGCGGTGCGATCTTCGCCTTCATCCTCGCGATCATCGAGCTGATCATCGTCTTCAAGATGCGCGACGGCCGCAACTGGGCGCGCATCGTCTTGCTCGTGCTCGCCATCCTGCAGGTGATCGGCGTCGGCGTGGGTGCCGCGTCCGGCGGCAACGCCTTCGGCTGGATCGGTGGCATCGCGGTCATCGTCGCGACCATCCTCATGTTCGTCGGTGGCGCGAACGGCTACTTCCGCCGTCGCTGACGACCGGAGTGCGGGTCGCGACGCGACCCGATGACGGACGGGAGGCGCGGTGTCGGCTGGCACCGCGCCTCCCGTCCGTCTGCGGTCCGGTCCGTTCGCGGTCGCGTCCGTTCGCGGTGGCGTCCGTCTGCGGTCCGGTCCGTTCGCGGTTTCGTCCGCGAGAGGATGGCCGGGTGCGCACCGCGACCGACCTCCTCGACGCCCTCGTCCGTCACGTCGACGACACCGGCTTCGCCGCCCACGGCCTCCACGTCCTCGTCGGGGACGACGCCGCCGAGCACCACTGGACGCCCGACGTCCGGCGCGAGGTCCACTCCGTCGCCAAGGGGATCGCGGTCCTCGCCACCGGGATCGCCGCCGACGACGGACTCGTCGACGTGGACGTCCCGGTGTCGACCCTCCTGCCCGCCGTCCGCTTCGGGGCGGGCACGGACGCGGTCACGCTCCGGCACCTGCTCACCATGACGAGCGGTGTCGACATGCCGTGGTCCGAGACGGAGCTCACCGACTGGCCGGACCTCGCGGCCGAGTTCCTCGGGCGCCCCTCGCGCGGCCGGGTGTTCCAGTACGCGAACGCGAGCACGTACACGGCGATGCGGGTCCTCGAGACCCGGGTCGGCGACGTGGGCGCGTTCGTCGCCCGGCGGTTGTTCGACCCGCTCGGCATCGAGGACGTGCCGTGGGCACGCTGCCCGAACGGGTACGTCGTCGGCGGCGAGGGCCTGGCGCTGCGCACCGGCGAACTCGCACGGATCGGCCGACTGGTGCGCGACCGCGGGGAGTCCGCGGGGCGACGCATCGTGGGCGCACGCTGGTGCGACGCGATGCACACCGACTGGGTCGAACGCGACGGCACGGGCCCCGGCTACGAGCGGTACGCGATGGCGGGGTGGGGCGGCCCCGGCCGACTCTGGCGGCTGCACGGCGCGTACGGGCAGATGCTGCTCTTCGACGGCGACACGGTCGTCACCGTGACGGCGGACGACCACTTCGGAGCGGACGCCTTCGCGGCGGTCGTCGCGACGGAGTTGGAGTCGGAGGAACGGGCCGACCGGGCCTGAACGCCGCAGGCCGAGGGGCGAGGGCCGCGGGCCGAGGGTCGAGGGCCGGGGTCAGTGGCGCCGTCGGCTCGAGATCAGGCCGCCGAAGACCAGCACCACCGCCACGCAGAAGACGATCAGTCCCGCGGGGTCGAAGCCGTCGAAATTCATGGTTCCTCCTGGAGTCCTGTCCCGACGGTACGACCGCGTTCCTCGACGTGCGCGGTGTCCGGCGCCCCCGGGCATTCCGGCCCGCACAGGTTCCTCCGGCGGAGGCGGGTTCGTCCGGGGAACGTACCCGATCCCGCCGGAGTGCGCATGTGCGCCCGCTGCGAGCGCTCCGGCCGAACGGGTGCGATGATGATCCGCGGCCGTCGCCCGACGGCGAAGACGCCGTCGGACGGACGGTGAAGAGACGGAAGTGACGAGCGTGACCGAGACCCGCTCTCAGACCCCGACGACCGAGACCTCCGATGACGCCGGCACCCACGGCCCCGCGAAGGGCATCGCCGCCCTCGCCCTGGCCGCCCTCGGCGTCGTCTTCGGCGACATCGGCACGAGCCCGCTGTACGCGCTGCGCACCGTGTTCACGATCGACGGCGGCATCGTGCAGGCCAACCAGGAGGACGTCTACGGCGTGATCTCGATGATGTTCTGGAGCATCACGATCATCGTCTCGATCAAGTACGTCCTCGTGCTCATGCGCGCCGACAACAACGGTGAGGGCGGGGTGATGGCGCTCGCCGCACTGGCCCGACGCCTCTACGCGAAGCGCCGCGGGGGAGCGACGATCTTCCTCGTCATCGGGATCGTCGGCGTCTCGCTGTTCTACGGCGACTCCGTCATCACCCCGGCGGTGTCCGTGCTCTCGGCCGTCGAGGGGCTGCAGACCGCCGCCCCGAGCGTCGGGCACCTCATCGTGCCGATCGCGGCGGTCATCCTCGTGGTGCTGTTCGCGGTGCAGCGGGTCGGCACGGGCAAGGTCGGCAACCTGTTCGGCCCTGTGATGCTGCTCTGGTTCGTCGTCATCGCCGCCGCCGGGGTGCCGCACATCCTGGCGCACCCGGGCGTCCTGCAGGGGCTCTCGCCCACGTGGGCCATCGCGTTCCTCATCGCGCACCCGTACATCACGTTCGTCGCGATGGGCGCGGTCGTGCTGGTCATCACCGGCGCCGAGGCCCTCTACGCCGACATGGGCCACTTCGGGCGGACGCCGATCCTCCGTGCCTGGTTCTTCGTCGTCTTCCCGGCCCTCGTGCTGAACTACCTCGGCCAGGCGTCGCTGGTGCTCAACCAGCCCGGGGCGGCGAAGGACCCCTTCTTCCTGCTCTTCCCGAGCGCGTTGCAGATCCCGGTCGTGATCCTCGCGACGATGGCCACCGTCATCGCGAGCCAGGCGGTGATCTCCGGGGCGTTCTCGCTGAGCCGCCAGGCCGTGCAGCTCGGCCTGCTGCCACCGCTCACCATCCGGCAGACCTCCCGGCAGGAGGGCGGCCAGATCTACCTGCCGGCCGTCAACCTCCTGCTGTTCATCGGCGTGATGGCCGTCATGCTCGCGTTCCGTTCCTCGGCGAGCCTCGCCACCGCGTACGGGGTCTCCGTCACCGGTGCGCTCGTCGTCGACACGCTCCTGCTGCTGCTCGTGGTGAAGCCGCTGTGGCACTGGAAGACGTGGAAGCTCGTCGTCGCCGCGGTGGCGTTCGGCGGGCTCGAGCTGACGTTCCTCGCCGGCAATCTGTCGAAGATCCTGCACGGCGGATGGGTCCCGCTGCTGATCGCGCTCGCGGTGATCACGCTCATGACCACGTGGCGTCGTGGCCGGCAGCTCGTGCAGGAGGAGCGCAAGGAGCGTGAGGGGTCCCTCGCCGACTTCATCGAGAAGATCAACACGAAGGGCATCCCGCGCGTGCAGGGTGTCGCGATCTTCCCGCACCCCAACAAGGAGACGACGCCGCTCGCGCTCCGGGCGAACGTGGAGCACAACCACGTGGTGCACCGGACGGTCGTCATCGTGTCCGTCATCACCGCGAACGTGCCCCACGTGCCGCACGCCAAGGCCTTCTTCCGTGACGACCTCGGCTACGAGGACGACGGCATCGACCACATCACGATCAAGTTCGGCTTCTCGGACGACCAGGACCTGCCGAAGGCCCTGCACGCGGCCTGCCTCGCCGAGGTGCTCGACGTCGACCCCGAGGAGATGGCGAACGCGTCGTACTTCATCTCGCGCGGCGCACTCCGGCCGGTGGCGGGGAACCGGGGCATGGTCGGCTGGCGCAAGAAGCTCTTCGTCGGACTGGCGCACAACGCCGCCGACCCGGCCGCCCGCTTCGGGTTGCCGGCGCACCGCACCGTGACGATGGGCAGCGACGTCGAGATCTGACGACCGTCGTTCGCCTCAGCAGCAGTCGCAGGCCTCGACCTCGCGCTCGCCGGTGAGCGCGGCGACGGGCTGCTTGCACGCGTCGCCCCGCCAGGCCTCGAGCCCTTCCCGGACCGCGAACACCACGACGACGAGCCCGGCCACCGGGTCCGCCCAGGTCCAGCCGAACAGGGTGTTCAGCAGTAGGCCGACCAGGACGGCGGCGGAGAGGTAGCTGCACACCAGGGTCTGCTTCGAGTCCGCGACGGCCGACGCCGAACCGAGCTCGCGGCCCGTGCGCCGTTCGAGCAAGCTGAGGAACGGCATCACGGCCAGGCTGACCGCGGCGAGCACGATGCCGACCGTGCTGTGCTCCGGCTCGCGCAGTCCGGTCAGCGTCAGCACCGCGTCGACCGAGACGTACAGGGCGAGCCCGAAGAACGAGACGGCGATCACGCGGAGCGCCGTCCGTTCGCGCCGCTCGGGGTCGGGCGCCGCGAACTGCCACGCGACCGCGGCCGCGGAGAGCACCTCGACGATCGAGTCCAGGCCGAAGCCGATCAGGGCGGTGGACGACGCGACCGAACCGGCGCCGATCGCGACGACGGCCTCGACGACGTTGTACGTGATGGTGGCGGCGACGATCCATCGGATCCGGCGGCGCAGCACCGCACTCCGGACGGCCGTCGGACGGGGCCCGAGGGGCAGCGCGGCGCTCATGCGCCCGGCCCGCAGCAGAGCGGCACGGCACAGGCGTCGTCGGTGCACGGCGCACCGTCGTCGACCGCCAGCACGACGTCGACCAGCGACTCGAGTGCACGGGCGAGGTGCGCGTCCGCGATCTCGTAGCGGGTCCGACGGCCTTCCGGGACGGCCACGACGATCCCGCACCCGCGGAGGCACGCCAGGTGGTTCGACACGTTCGCCCGGGTGGTCCCGAGGTCGTCGGCGAGCACGGCGGGGTACCGGGGCGACTCGAGCAGGCGGAGGAGGATCCGCGCGCGGGTCGGATCGGCGAGGGCGCGGCCGAGGCGGTTCATCACCTCGAGGCGCGGTGCGACGAGCAGCATGCACCCACAGTACAGCGAGGACTGTACCGATCGGGGGTAGACGGGTACGTCGGGTACAGCGAACCTGAACGCCGGGGGATCCAGGCCGGGAATCGACTAACCGACGAGCAGCGACGCCCGATACTCCATCGCACAAGCACCACGGCCATCGCAACACACGCACACCCCCACGCAGGAGGCAGTCAGCATGCGGTCCCCGTCCGTCCTCGTCGCCGCGCTCTCGATCGCACTCGTCGCCGCGACCAGCCTCGCTGCCGGCGCGCCCGCCGGAGCAGCGGCCCTCCCCGCCTCGTCGAAGGCGACCTCGACCGTGCCGGACGGCCGGACGATCCCGAAGACGAACGTCACCACGAACGGCCGGACCTGGAAGCAGACGTTCCGCGCCGGGTTCGACAGTGCCGCGCCGGTCGGCAAGTTCGCGGCGACGTACCCGCGGATCGGTCTCTACGACGGCTTCACGGACACGACCGGCAAGGGGAAGTACGCGCCGTCGAAGGTCCTGAGCGTGAAGGGCGGCGTGCTCGACTTCGCGCTGCACACCGAGAAGGGCCAGCCCCTCGTCGCGGCGATCATGCCCGACGGGTACGCCCCGCACAAGACGGGTCGGGTGTCGATCCGGTACAAGACGACGAAGACCCAGGGCTACAAGTTCTCGACGATCCTCTGGCCGTCGAGCGACGACTGGAACGAGGGAGAGATCGACTGGCCCGAGGCCGACCTCGGTGCCCGCCCCCGCCCGGCCTCGGCGGTGCCCGGCAGCTGGACGCCGCTCGGCATGCGGTTCGAACCGGGCAAGGAGACCTTCGCGCCCTCGGACAGCACCGGCTGGCACGTCGCGACGACCGAGTGGGACAAGGGCATCGTCCGGTTCTACTGGGACGGCAAGCTCGTCTCCTCGACCACCAAGGCGGTGCCGACGACGGCCTTCCGCGTGACCATGCAGGCGGAGACCACCACGAACGGCGGGGCGATCCCGGCGAGCGCGGTCGGGCACGTCAGCGTCGACTGGATCGCGATCTGGAACTGACCGGGCGCCGGCCCCGCTGACCGACGCGGGAGCCGGGGCGGCCGTGCCCGCTCAGTGGGTGCGGCCGCGCAGCCGTCCGATGCCCAGCACGACGGCGACGACCACCAGGCCGAGCAGGAGCCCGACCACCGCCGACACCGCGGTGTCCACGATCCACGTGACGACCGGCCCGGTCGCCTCGATGCCGTGCTCGATCGCGTGCAGCAGGTCGTACGGGCCGTGCCAGAACGTCTCCGCCAGGTTCGCGATCACGAGGTGTCCGCCCACCCAGAGCATGGCCACCGTGCCGACGATGCCGATCACACGGAACACGGTCGGCATGGCGCGGACGATCCGCGCGCCCGTCCGCCTCGTGCGACGGACGCTGTTCTTCATCATCTGCAGCCCGATGTCGTCGATCTTCACGAGCAGGGCCACGGCGCCGTAGACCGCCCCGGTCATGACGAGCCCGATGACGATGAGCGCGCCGAGCGTCGGCCAGAGTCCGAGGTCGGGGTCGAGTCCGGCGAGGGCGATGAGCATGATCTCGGTGCTGAGGATGAGGTCCGTGCGGATCGCCCCGAACACGAGCTTCGGCTCGGCGACGGTCTCCTCGGACTCGCTGACGTGGTGCGCGCCGAACCACTCGGTGACCTTCTCGGCCCCCTCGAAGCACAGGTAGGTGCCGCCGAGCAGCAGCAGCCACGGCAGCACCCACGGCGCGAACGCGGTGAGCAGCAGCGCGAGCGGGATGATGATGACGAACTTGTTGAAGAGGCTGCCGAGTGCGATCCGCCCCACGACCGGCAGCTCGCGCGCGGGCGAGAGCCCCTGCACGTACTGCGGGGTCACCGCGGCGTCGTCGATCACGACGCCAGCGGTCTTGGCGCTGGCCTTGAGGGCCGCGGAGAGCACGTCGTCGACGATGGCGAGCAGACCGACTGACATGCGCTCAGACTAGGGCCTCGGCGCGTCCCGTCGGCGCAGGGTCTGCGAGGGGGACTCCCCGTACACCTCGGCGTAGTACCCGGAGAACCGCCCGAGGTGGTTGAACCCCCACGACAGCGCGACCTCGGCGACCGTCACGCGCTCGGGGTCACCCGCGAGCAGTTCGGCGCGGACCCCGTGCAGCCGGGCCTCGCGCAGGAACTGCATCGGCCGGACGCCGACGTTCCGCTGGAAGGCCGCCTGCAGTCCCCGTGCGCTCACCCCGGCAGCAGCGCTCACCTGGGCGACCGTGAGCGGCCGGCGGGCGTTCGCGACCATCCACTCCTTGGCGAACCGGATCGTCGACGACCCGACCGCCACCGTGGGCGCCGACGACGGCGTCGCGTCGAACGCCGCCGCCACGGCGTCCGCGATCGACTGGTTCCAGCGTGCGCGGACCGTCTCCGGCGCGGTCGGGTCCAGGAGGCGCGGTGCGGCCTCGCCGATCCGGCTGCGGAGCAGCCGCAGCGCGTCCACCCCCAGCGTGCGGCGGAACGCGAGCTGCCGCGGCTCGTCGTCGCCGCGGCGCGCGGCGGCGATCGACTCGAGGAACGCGCCACCGAACCGGACCGAGTGCTGTCCCGAGGGGAGCCCCTCGAACGTGAAGTCGCGACCGACCGGGTACATCACCGGGATGCCGGGCAGCAGCTGCACCGGGTCGCGGGTCCCGGTGTCGATCGTCATGCCGGGGCCGGTCGCCCACGCCAGGACGTAGTCGTGACCGGGGACGATCGTGCCCCACCGTCGTGCCGCCACGTCCGAGGTGCCCACCACCACGTCCTGGTCGCCGACGGCCCGGAAGCGGAAGGCGAACCCGTCGCGGGCAGCATCGCCGATGTGGATGTCACGGCTGTCGTACACCCGCTCGTACAGCGCCACGGCATCGTCGAGGGAGGACCCCCGGCGATCGACGTGGATCGGCGCGACATCGTGGACCATGTCCGACCAGTGTCGCGCATGTCGTCCCCGATCGGTCACATCGCGACGCAGTTCGCGCACCCGACCACGGACGCGACTGCGTTCGGCGGCTGTTCCGTACGGGCTGCCAGACGCCCCCGAGGACGGTGAGGACAGCGGCGGATCCGTCGCTCGGACGGAGGACCACATGTACTTCCACGCACAGACCTGGATCAACGAGATCGCCGACGGCGAACCGGACCCCGCGGCCGCCAACGCCCTGCAGGAGGGCCTCGGCGGGCAGTTCGGCGAGATGCGCACGATGATGCAGTACCTGTTCCAGGCGATGAACTTCCGGGGTCCGGCCGCCAAGCCGTTCCGCGACCTCATCCAGGGTGTCGGGACCGAGGAGATCAGCCACGTCGAGCTCATCGGCACCACGATCTCACGGCTGCTCGACGGTGCTCCCGAGTACTCCGGCACGCTCACCGACCCGCTCGACACCCCCGGGGCGAAGGGGGCGACCCCGCTGAACATCGCGCTCGACACGGGCAACATCCACCACTACCTCGTCGGTGCCCAGGGAGCCCTGCCGGTCGACGCGGCCGGGAACCCGTGGAGCGGCAGCTACGTGTACAACTCCGGCAACCTGCCGCTCGACCTGCTGTACAACCTCATGCTCGAGTCGACCGGCCGCCTGCAGAAGTGCCGGATCTACGAGATGACCGACAACCCCAGCGCTCGCAGCACCATCGCGTACCTGATCGTGCGCGACCAGGCGCACGAGAACGCCTACGCGAAGGCGCTCGAGGCCCTCGGCGTCGACTGGGGGAAGCTCCTGCCGATCCCGAAGACCAACGCCGAGGCGTTCCCCGAGGTCAAGGCGCTCGTCGACCTGGGGCTGCAGAGCAAGCAGTACAGCTTCGACCTCGACGGTGCGTCCGAGGCCGCGAAGATCTTCCGCGGCGCCTCCCCGTCGAACGACGGCACCGACCTCGACGCGTCCGAGCAGGCACCCGCCGGGGTGCCGTCGTTCATCGCGCCGGAGCGGCTCGAGGAGTTCGCGCCGGGCCTCGACGCCGATCTGCTCGCGCTCATCCAGCAGACCGCGGAGCTCGAGCTCGACCAGGTCGAGACGCCGGTGTACGGCCCCGTCGCCTGACCGGTCTCAGTCGAGGCAGAACTCGTTGCCCTCGACGTCCTGCATGACGATGCACGACTCGTTGACCTCGTCAGCGAGCAGGCGGCGGAACTGCGTGGCGCCGAGGGCGACGAGCCGGTCGCTCTCGGCGTCGAGGGCGGCGAGCCGTTCGGCGCCGACGAGCCCGCTGCCGACCCGGACGTCGAGGTGCACGCGGTTCTTCACGACCTTGCCCTCCGGCACGCGCTGGAAGAACAACCGTGGGCCGACGCCGGTCGGGTCCACGCAGGCGAACGCCGAACCGCGGTGCTCCGGGGGCAGCGCCCGGTCGAAGGCGTCCCACGAGTCGAACCCCTCCGGTGGCGGCGGCACCACGTAGCCGAGGACCTCGCACCAGAAGCGCGCCACCCGCTCGGGGTCCGCGCAGTCGAACGTCACCTGCACCTGCCGCACCGTCGCCGTCATGGCGCCACTGTACGTCGTGGGCGCCACCACGCGCCGGGCCGCCACCGCCGTCGGGAAGCGCGCCGCGCCTCCTGGGTCAGAGGGTGGAACCCTCGAGCCGCACCCGGTCGCCGCGGTACCGGTCGAAGACCGTCTGGACCGGCACGCCGTCGAGGTCGTGGTACGTGACCTCGCGCACGATGAGGGGCGCGCCGACCTCGGTACCGAGCATCTTCGCCGTGTGGGCGTCGGCCGCCTCGCTGCCGATGGTGACGAGCACCTCGCCGCGCGACGCGTCGAAGAAGTCGCGGAGCACCGTCGTCATGTTGATCGGCCCGGACAGGGTCTCGGGGGAGTGCGTGTAGCGCACCGAGAAGTAGGCGGCGCGGAGTCCGATCACGTCGTCGTCGGTGACGAGCAGGTTCTCGATCATCCGGACGTGGTCCTCGTCGATGCGGAGCCGTTCGCGCACGAGCGGGAAGCTCGGCACGATGCGGTCCTCGAAGCGCTCGACGTAGACGTGCTCGCTGTCGGCGTCGATGTCGGTGAGGGGCACGACGACCCCGCGGTGCGTGACCTTCGTCCCGACGCGCGGCCGGCGCTCGAGGAACCCGGTGTCCCGGAGCTGCGCGAGCGCGGCGCGGACGGACCCGCGGCTGGTGTCGAACAGCGTGACGAGGTCCTCTTCGGCGAGGGGAGCGTCGGGTGCGATGTGCCCCTCGCGGATCGAGGCGGTGATGAGGTCGCGGACCCGTCTCGCCGAGATCTGTCGGCCGCGTGAGGACCCGCCCTTCGCGCGCGGGTGGTCGGACAGCGTGTCGCTCATCGTGACTCCGATCGTCGCAGGATCTCACCGCCACGATGCGGCTCGGGTGCAGTGAGTATACGACGCTCGTCGCGCAGGGCAACGGATTCCTCCGAACCGCGCGAACGGCGTGAACGGTCGGGCGAAGTCCCTCTCACCTGGGCTTTCCTTTCGCCGTTGGTCGCTTAATGATCCGGTTACACCCGGAGCGGTCGTCGGAAACGAACGATCGCGAGCATTGCTGACCACCACCCGATGCGACGGAAGGCCGGCACATGACCGTGAGAGAGCCCGACATCGTCGACGATGCGACCCGTGCGGAGGCCGAGCGTCTCGCCGCCCTCGACACCTCGTTGACGACGAGGCGACGAAGCGTCCGGGAGCGTCTCTGGTTCCTGCGCCCGGCCGGACTGACCGTCGCCAACGTCCTGGTGTTCGTCCTCGTCTCGTTCTTCCTCGTGCAGCTCATCCCCGGTGACCCGGTCGTGTCGGCCACCGGCGGACGCCTGTCCGGCGCCGAGCTCGAGCAGGCGCGGGAGTCCTACGGGCTGACCGGCTCGTGGATCCAGCAGCTCGGCACCTACCTGACACAGCTCGCCCACCTCGACTTCGGCACGTCGATCGCCACCGGCCGACCGGTCGCGCAGGACCTCGCGACCCGGGTCCCGGCGACGCTCGAGCTCGTGTTCTGGGGGCTGCTCCTCGCCTCGGCGGTGTCGCTCGTGACCGCGCACTTCATCGTCACGCACCGCCGCAACCGCTTCGCGAAGCTGCTCACCGCCTACGCCCGGTCGGCGGGCGCGCTGCCCGAGTACGTCATCGGCATCGCGTTCCTCTTCGTCTTCTACGCCGAGCTGCACTGGGCCCCGGCGCCGAGCGGCCGCCTCGACCCGCTGCTCATCGCGCCGCCCACCGTCACGAACTTCCCGATGGTGGACGCGCTCATCGCCGGGGATCCGGCAGCCTTCGCGTCGTACGCGCAGCACCTCGTGCTGCCCGTCGTCGTGATGGTCGTCGCGCACTCCCCGCTGCTCATCAAGATGCTCATCGTCAACCTGGACCAGGCGATCAACGACCCCGCCACCCGGTTCCGTGTGGCGTCCGGAGCGTCCCGCCGGACGGTCCTCGCGAGCATCTACCGCCGGGCGCTCCCCTCGACGGTCGCCACGCTCGGCATGCTGTTCGGCCTGTTCCTCGGCGGCGCGGTGGTCCTCGAGTCGCTCTTCGGTCTCGGCGGACTCGGGCAGTACGCCGTGGACGCGGTGAACGCCTCCGACGTCTTCGCGCTGCGGTCGTTCCTCCTCGTCACCGCGGCGATGTGCCTCGTCATCTACCTCGTCACGGACATCGTCACGATGCTCCTCGACTCGAGGCGGCGCGCCGGCGTCGCCGGGAAGGACGCCTGATGGCGCTCGACACCCCCACCGCGCTGCCCGAGCCGACGACCACCGGAGCGGGGAGCACCCGCTCGACGCAGGACGGTCGCGTCGGTCGACCGGCCGGGCGCACCGGCTTCGTCCTGCGGCTCGTCCCCTTCGCCGTGCTCGTCGTGCTCGCGGTCGTCGGGCCGTACATGGTGAACCACCCGGCCACGTCGGTGGTCGGCGGGCAGTCGGAGGCCCCGTCGGGGGAGTTCTGGTTCGGCACGGACGCGAACGGCCTCGACGTCTACTCCCGGGTGATGACCGCGTTCCGCCTCGACATCGTGATCGCGATCTGCATCACGGTCATCGCCACCGTCGTCGCCATCGTGATCGGGCTCGTCTCGGGCATGTACCAGGGCGACCGCACCGTGCTCGGGTTCGTGGCCCGACTGCTGGGCCGCGCCGTCGACCTCGTGCAGTCGATCCCGGTGATGATCGCCGGGCTCGTGATCGTGTCGTTCTTCGGACGCAACGCCGTGGTGATCACGCTCGCCCTCGCGATCGTCCTCATCCCGTTCCAGGCGCGGCTGATGCGCACCGAGGTCCTCCGCACGCGGTCGGACGGCTACGTCGACGCCGCCCGGATGTCCGGCGAGTCCGAACTGCGCCTGCTCCTGGGCCACGTGCTGCCGAACTCCGCCCGGACGACGATCGAGAACACCTCGACGATCTTCGGCATGGCGATCATCTTCTGCGCCGCCCTCGGCTTCCTCGGCGTCGGCATCCCGACACCGACCGCGGAGTGGGGCACCATGCTCGCCGCCGGTGCCCCGGACGCCGCGGTGGGGCGGTGGTGGCCGGTGCTCTTCCCGGCAGCCGCCCTCGGCCTCTCCGTCTGGTCCGCCTCGGTCCTGGTCGCGGCCTTCGTCGGCCGATCGCGGGTCTGACGGCGACCACCTGCCCCACGCGCCCCCTCCTCCCCACCCACACCGTCCCTCCCGTCCCATCCCCTTCCCCAGGAGACCCCTGCCCATGCTGAACATGAAACGCACCATCGCCGCCGCCGCCGCGATCGCGGTCGTCGGCGCCCTCGGTCTCGCGGCCTGCAGCGCCGGCGGGAACGCCGCCTCCAGCGCCTTCGTCATCGTCACCGCGGCCCAGCCGCAGAGCTTCTCGTACGAGACCAGCGCCACCGGGTACGAGGCCGCCGAGTTCTTCAAGAACACCGGAGCCTCGCTCATCCGCAACGAGTACGTCGACGGCACCGGCGGTCAGGCCGAGCACGAGGACTACAACAAGTTCGCCCCGGTCCTCGCGAAGAGCTACGACGTCTCGGACGACGGCCTCACCTACACGTTCCACCTCGACACGGACGCGAAGTCCACGGCGGGCAACGCACTCACCGCCGACGACGTGATCTGGAGCATCCAGCGCAAGTTCGCCGTCGAGACGAGCATCGTGCCGTTCATCAGCGCCCCGTTCATCACGAAGCCGGACCAGTTCGCGAAGGTCGACGACGAGACCGTCACCCTCACGCTCGACAAGGCGAGCTACGGCTACACGGCCCTGTCCCTGCTCGCGAACGTCGGCTACAACATCTACGACGCGAAGGTCCTCAAGGAGCACACCACGTCGAGCGACCCGTGGGCCGTGAAGTGGTCGGGCACGCACCCGAACTTCGGCTTCGGGGCCTACAAGGTGGACACCTACACGCCCGGTGAGCAGACGATCTACACCGCGAACGCCGGGTACGCCGAAGGCAAGCCGTCGATCGCCCGGATCGTCCAGCGCGTGGTCGCGGACGCCGGCCAGCGCGCCAACCTGGTGAAGTCCGGCGACGCGCAGATCGCGGCGCAGCTCCGTCCTGCCGACCAGGTCGAGCTCAAGGACGCCGACGCCGCGCAGGTGTTCGACGTGCCGACGAACGCGTACGTGTACATGCCCCTCCTCACCACGAAGGGCACGTTCAAGGACGTCGCCGTCCGCCGCGCACTCGCCGCGGCGATCCCCTACGACAAGATCAACGAGAACGTCTACCACGGTCGGGCCGACTCCATCTCGAGCATCCTCTCCGACGCCGACCCGGGCTTCGACGGCAGCGGGCTCACGGCCAACGAGACCGATCCGGCCGAGGCGAAGAAGATCCTGGCCGACGCCGGGTACACCGACCCGGTGCAGTTCACCCTCACCGTGAACAACTCCGTCCCGGACCTGCAGGAGACCGCCGTCCAGATCCAGACCGCGGTGAAGGACGCCGGCTTCGACATGACCATCGACACGGTCAACTCGTCGACCTTCCAGGCCGGACTCGCCGCGAAGACGTTCGAGGCGTCCCTCGGTCGCGACTACGCGGTCGTGCAGTCGCCGCCCTACGTCCTGTCGCTCTTCTACACGCCGGGCTCCGCCATCAACTGGCCGGACTTCGACAACGCCGAGCTCAACCAGGCCATCGCGGACGGCAACGCCGCGGGCGACCCGACCGGGGCCGAGGCGGGCAAGTACTGGAACGCCGCGCAGAAGGTCCTGCAGGACCAGATGCCGACGATCTACATCAACTACGTGCAGCCGCTCAACGCCTTCGCGAAGGACGTCGACGGGTACGTGTTCCGCTCCGACAACGTCATCGACTACTCGCAGCTGCAGCTCGCCTCGAACTGAGCGACGACAGGGAGACACCATGAACGACCAGTCGGCCCCGGTCCTCCGGGTCACGGACCTCAACGTCACCTACGGCACGAACCACGCCGTCCGCCACGCCGACCTCGTGGTCCGGCGCGGGGAACGCGTCGCGGTCGTGGGCGAGTCGGGCTCCGGCAAGACGAGCCTCGGCAACGCCATCGCCGGGTTCCTCGACGCCGGGACCGTCGAGGTCGGGACTCTCGAGCTCGACGGCAGCTCGATCGAGCGGACCGGGCCGGCCGGTCGGATCCCGGTCCGGACCCCCGGGCTGTCGATGATCTTCCAGGACGCGATGTCGTCCCTCGACCCGGTGTGGACGATCGGCAGCCAGCTGGTCGCCGTGCTCCGGGCCACCGAGCGGGTGTCGAAGCGACGCGCCACCGCCGATGCCCTCGAACGGCTCCGTGCCGTGGGCATCACCGACCCGGACCGGGTCATGGGTGCCGAGCCGCACGAGCTCTCCGGGGGGATGCGGCAGCGCGTGATGATGGCCATCGCGCTCGCCTCGAAACCCGCACTGCTCATCGCCGACGAACCCACGAGCGCGCTCGACGCATCGCTCGCCGTCGGTGCGATGCAACTCATGGTCGACCTCGCCGAGCAGGAGGGGACGGCGGTGCTCGTGATCACGCACGACATCGAGCTCTGCCGGCGCTTCACCGACTTCGTCGTCGTCATGTACCAGGGCGAGATCGTCGAGCAGCTGCCGTCCTCGCGACTCGACGGGGCCACCCACCCGTACACCCGTGGACTGCTCGAGTGTGTGCCGACCCTGGCGTCCGCACGGCTCGACGAACTGCCGACGCTCGAGTCGGTCCGCGCCCGACTGGAAGGAACGGCGGCATGACCGGCATCCGCATCGAGGCCACCGGGGTCGCCCGGCGCTACGGCCGCAAGACCGCCGTCCGGGACGTCTCGTTCGTCCTCGGCGCGAGCCAGCGCGTCGGCATCGTGGGGGAGTCCGGCTCGGGCAAGTCCACGATGGCGAAGATCGTCACCGGACTCGAGCGGGCCTCCGCCGGCACGATCACCGTGGACGACCGGGACCTCCGGTCGATCATGTCGACGCGTGCCGGTCGGCTCGAGTACCGACGACGGGTGCAGCTCGTCGCCCAGGACACCACCTCGACGTTCGACCCGCGACACCGCATCCGCGAGTCGCTCCGGACGCCGGCACAGATCCTCGGCGGGCACGACGTCGACGGTGCGGACGCCGCGATCGGCGAGATCACCACGGAGCTCGGCATCGACCCGAGCTGGGTCGACCGGTACCCGTCCGAACTCTCCGGCGGCCAGCGTCAGCGCATGTCGATCGCCCGGGCGCTGGTCGTCCGACCCGACCTGCTCGTGTGCGACGAGGCCGTCTCGGCGCTCGACGTCTCGGTGCAGGGCGTCGTCCTCAACCTGCTCAAGCGCTACTCGAACGACCACGGCGCCGGCCTCATGTTCGTGTCGCACGGGCTGCCGGCGACCGCGTTCATCACGGGCGAGCTCGTCGTCATGAACCAGGGCGAGGTGGTCGAGTCCGGCCGCACGCTCGAAGTCCTCGAACACCCCAGACACCCGTACACGCAGAAGCTCGTCGACGCCCACCTGGCCGTCGAGGAGCCCGTGGCGTAGTCCCTCCCGGACGCGCCCGCCCTCCCACACGAAAGGCTCCACATGTTCCACCTCGGATGGTTCCTCGGCAACGGCTTCGGCATCCAGGCCTGGTCCGACACGAACGGCGACGGTCCCTGGACCGGCACCAACGTGACCGACTGGATGAAGCCCGACATCTACATCGACCTCGCGAAGAACCTCGAGCGCGGCGGCTTCGACTACGTCCTCATCGAGGACACCGCGATGGTCGAGGACTCGTACCGCGGCACCGCCGACACCTCGCTGCGGCGCGGGTTCATGGCGCCGAAGAACGACCCCATGCCGCTCGTCCCGCTCATGACGCAGGCCACGAAGCACATCGGCATCGTCCCGACGTTCTCGACGATCCAGTACCCGCCGTACCTCGCCGCACGCCTCGGCACGACGCTCGACCACCTCACCGAGGGGCGCATCGGCATGAACGTCGTGACGAGCGTCACCGACCGCGTCGCCCAGAACTACGGCTACGAGCAGCACCTCGACCACGACGAGCGCTACCGGATGGCGATCGAGTGGGCCGACGTCGTCAAGGCCCTGCAGGGGTCCTGGGAACCGGGGGCCGTGGTCGCCGACCCGGTGGCGGGCGTCTACGCCGACCACACGAAGGTGCATCCGATCGACCACCGCGGCGAGTTCTTCCGGTCGCGCGGGCCGCTCAACACGATCCCGGGGCCGCAGGGCGTCGTCCCGATCTGCTCGGCCGGTGGATCGGAGATGGGCCGGCAGCTCGCCGCGCTCCACGACGACACGATGATCGCCCTGTCGAAGACGCCCGAGAGCGCGAAGGCGTACCGCGACGACATGCGCGCCCGGGTCGCCGCCGCCGGCCGGAACCCGGACGACGTGAAGTTCCTGTTCATCGTCACGCCGACCATCGCCGCCACCGACGCCGAGGCGCAGGCCGCGTCGGAGGCCGCCCGGCTCGCGATGTCGTCGGACAAGGCGATCGAGTACAACCTCTGGAACATGTCGTACACGTCCGGTGGTCGCATCGACTTCGGGGCGATCGACCCGGACACCCGGGTCGAGGACATCGACATCTCGAAGCAGAACGGCGAGTACACCTCGATCGAGAAGCTCTTCGAGGGCCAGCAGGGCCGCACGCTGCGCGAGGTCGTCGCCTCGTCGCACCAGGTGAACGACCTCGGGTTCGTCGGCTCGCCGGACACCGTCGCGGCGAAGATGGGCGAGTTCATGGAGCACGTCGGCGGCGACGGCTTCCTCGTCTACATGCCGACGACCCGCCTCAACATGGCGATGGTGGCCGACGGCCTCTCCCCGGCCCTGCGCCGCCGGGGGCTCATCCGCGACGAGTACACCGGCACGACGCTCCGCGAGAACCTGCGGGCGTTCTGATGCCGGGCGCCCCGGCGCTGTTCGAGGCGATCGAGCTGCGCGGCACCCGGTTCCGCAACCGGCTCTGGGTGCCCGCGCTGACGATGTTCACGGTGGAGGCCCGGGACGGCATGCCCACCCCGTTCCACCACGTGCACCTCGGCGGGCTCGCGCTCGGCGGCGCCGGAGCGATCGTCGCGGAGTGCACCGCCGTCACCCCGGAGGGCCGGGTCACGCCGTACGACCTCGGGCTCTGGGACGACGCGCAGCGCGACGCCTGGCGCCCGACCACCGCGTTCGTCCGCGACCAGGGCGTCCGCATCGGCATCCAGCTGAGCCACGGCGGTCGCAAGTCGTCCACCGGGCGGAGCTGGGACCGGGTCCGCGGCACCGTGCCCGTGGCGGACGGCGGGTGGCCCGTCGTGGGACCGTCCACCGTGCCGTACACCGGGTACGCGGCCCCGCGGGAACTCAGCACCGACGAGGTCCGCGGGATCCACCGGGCGTTCGTCGCGGCGGGCGTCCGGGCGCGCGACGCGGGGTTCGAGTTCGTCGAGCTGCACGCCGCGCACGGGTTCCTGCTGCACCAGTTCCTCTCCCCGCTCGCCAACACGCGCGACGACGAGTACGGCGGCTCGCTGCACGGACGGGCCCGCCTCCTGCTCGACGTCGTCCGCGACCTGCGCGCCGCCCTCGGCGACGGGTTCCCGATCCTGGTGCGCTTCTCGGCGACCGACTGGGTCCCCGGGGGCTGGACCGAGCAGGACACGGCGACCACGGCCTCCTGGGCGGTGGCCGCCGGCGCGGACCTGTTCGACGTGTCCACCGGCGGGATGGTCCCGGACGCCGAGATCCCGGTGTTCCCGGGCTACCAGGTCGGGCACGCGGAACGGCTGCGGGCCGCCACCGGTGCACCGGTCGGCGCGGTGGGGCTGGTCACCACCGCCGACCAGGCCGAGGCGGTCGTCGCCGAGGGCCGGGCGGACGTCGTGTTCGTCGGCCGCGAGTTCCTGCGCGACCCGCGCTTCGGACTCCGCGCCGCCGCCGAGCTCGGCGCCTCCATCGACTACCACCCGCTGCCGTACCACCGGGCGCAGCACCGTCCGGCACCACACCACCTCCCACGGAAGGCACACCCATGTTCCACCTCGGTTGGTTCCTCGGCTACGGCTTCGGTGTCTACGGCTGGAACGGGCAGTGGTCCGGCAACGTCCGCCACGACGTCGCCAACCCGCAGCTCTTCGTCGACGCCGCCACCTCGCTCGAGCGGGCCGGGTTCGACTTCATGATGCTCGAGGACTCGTCCGTCCTCCCCGACGTGTTCGGCTCCTCGTTCGAGCACTCGCTGCGCTCCGCGATCGTGCGGCACGACCCCATGCCGCTGGTCCCGCTGCTCGCCGCCGCGACGAAGCACCTCGGCATCATCGCGACCGCCGCGACGCCCTTCTACCCGCCGTTCCTCGCGGCCCGGCTGATGTCCACGCTCGACCACCTGACGCACGGCCGTGTCGGCATCAACCTCGTCACGGCCTCACCGCACGCGGCCGCGCAGAACTACGGCTACGACCAGCACTTCGAGCACGACGAGCGGTACGCGATGGCCGACGAGTGGATCGACGCGGTCCGGGCGCTCTGGGACACGTGGGACGCCGACGCCCTCGTGCTCGACGAGGCGACCGGCGTCTTCGCCGACCACACGAAGGTGCGGTACGCCGACTTCGCGGGGAAGTACTACCGCACCCGTGGGCCGCTCAACACGGTCGCCAGCCCCCAGGGACACCCCGTGGTCTGCCAGGCCGGCGGCTCCCCGGCGGGTCGCGACCTCGGCGCGCGCAACGCCGACACGCTCATCGCCTCGGCACCGGGCGTCGACGCCATGCGCGAGTACGTCGACGACATGCACCGACGGATGGTCGGGTTCGGCCGCGAGGAGACGGACGCGAAGATCCTGTTCCTCGTCGAGCCCGTGCTCGCCGACACCGACGACGAGGCCGAGGCGAAACAGGCCCGACAGCTCGCCGCCACCCGGGAGAACATCGACGCGCAGCTGGCGAACCTGTCGTACACGTCGGGGTTCGACTTCGCGCAGTTCGACCTCGACGAACCGCTGCCGGCGGATCTCAAGGGCAAGAGCAACGGGCACCAGAGCGTCATCGAGGCGTTCCTGGCGAAGGCCGACGGCAAGACGCTCCGCGAGGCCCTCCCCGCGCAGCGCGACACCACGGGATCGGTCCGGCTCGTCGGCAGCCCCGAGACGGTCGCCGACCAGATGGAGGAGGCGATCGCCGCCTCCGGCGCCGACGGCTTCCTGGTCGGACTCCCGGTGACCCGGAAGAACCTCACCGAGGTCTGCGACGGACTCGCGCCGGTGCTCCGGCGCCGCGGTCTGGTCAGGGACGGCTACGAGCACGAGACGTTCCGCGAGAACCTGCTCGCGTTCTGACACGCGAGTTGCCGGGAGGCGCGGCTCGACTCCGCCCCTGACCTGCGGTTTCCGTGTGGTCGCCACCAGGGCGGCTCGCGCAATGAACGGTAACGGCACCTTCACGACGGGGTAACCGCCACGGCGTTGGATGAGATCCGAGAGAGAGGAACGGTCGCCATGATCACCACCGTCGTCGCCGGCAACCCCAAGCCCGGCTCGCACACGCTCGAGGCCGCGACGATCGTCGCCGAACGACTCACCGGGTCCGCGCCCGACCACGTCGTCGACGTCATCGCCCTCGGCCCGGGGATCCTCGGCTGGGGAGACCCCGGAGTGCAGGCCGCGGTCGCGACCGTCGCCGCGTCCGACCTCGTCGTGGTCGCCTCGCCCACGTTCAAGGCCACCTACACGGGCGTCCTGAAGCTGTTCCTCGACCAGTTCGCGACGGCCGACGGGCTCGCCGGGGTGACCGTCGTCCCGCTCATGCTCGGCGCCGGTCCCGCGCACCACATGGCCCCCGAGGTGTTCCTCAAGCCCGTGCTCGTCGAGCTCGGCGCCACCGTGCCCGTGCAGGGCCTGTACCTGAACGACAAGCACTACACCGACGAGTCGTCGACCGAGGGCTGGCTCGCCCGCTGGCGGGACGTCGTCCTCGCCGCCGCATCCGCACCGACCAAGGAAGGCACCAGCGCATGATCAAGCCCTACACCGCCGAGTCCGCGGACCCGACGCTCCTCCGGCAGGCGTTCTCCGGGTTCCCCTGCGGCGTCGCCGCACTCTCCGCGATCGTCGACGGCGCGCCCACCGTGCTCGTCGCGTCGTCCTTCACCGTCGGCGTCTCGCAGGACCCACCGCTCGTGATGTTCGCCGTGCAGCACTCGTCGTCCACGTGGCCGGCGCTCGCCGGAGCGGAGTCCATCGGCGTCTCGGTGCTCGGCGAACGGCACGAGAACGTCACGCGGCAGCTCGCCTCGCGCGACAAGTCCGTGCGCTTCGTCGGCGTGGACACGACGGTGTCCGACACGGGCGCGGTGTTCCTCGAGGGGGCACCGATCTGGATGGAGTGCTCGGTGGAGCACACGTACCCGGCGGGCGACCACGACATCGTCGTGCTCCGTGTGAACGGCCTGATGTCCGACTTCGCGCACAGCCCGCTGGTCTGGCACCGGTCGTCGTTCGCGAAGCTGAGCGCCTGACGCGTGACGTCCGTATGCTCGCCGCATGGCTGACTTCACCGCTGAGCAGGCCGCCGTCGTGCGGATCGAACGTGCCGAGGAGGGCCGCTGGGACCTCACGGTGATCAGCGACTCGGGCGTCCGCATGGGACACGGCGAGTACCTCTTCGACGAGGCGGACGACGACGCGGCGGGGGAGCAGGCAGCGGCCCTCGACTTCGTCCGCGGCTACGGCTTCCGCTTCGAACCGGACGCCGTGGTCGCCGACGGACCCGATGCGTACTGGGCACCGCTGCTGGCGCTCGACGAGCGGTAGCGTCGGGGTCCCTGCTCAGAGGGTCGCGATCAGCTGCTCGACCCGCGCGCGGACGGCGTCCCGGACGGGGCGGACGCGGTCGATCGGCTGCCCGGCCGGGTCGTCGAGCTCCCAGTCCTCGTAGCGCTTCCCGGGGAACACCGGGCACGCGTCGCCGCAGCCCATCGTGACGACGACGTCGGACTCCCGCACGGTGTCGGCCTCGAGCACGGCGGGGACGGCGGTCGCGATGTCGATGCCCTCCTCCGCCATGGCCTCGACCGCGACGGCGTTGACGCGGTCGGCCGGTTCGCTGCCGGCCGAGAACACCCGGACGCGGTCGCCCGCCAGGTGCTGCAGGTAGCCGGCGGCCATCTGGGACCGGCCGGCGTTGTGCACGCACACGAAGAGCACGGTGGGGCGGTCGGTCACGCGAGTGCCGCCGCCTCGAAGCCGATCAGCCAGGTGACGCCGAAGACGTCCCGCACGGTGCCGTCCCAGTCGCCCCACGGGCGTTCCTGCAGCGGGTCCACGACGGCGCCGTCCGAGGCGAGGTCGTCGAACCAGCCGCGGAGCACGTCGGGTTCGGCGGCGCCGAGCAGGGAGAAGAGCAGCCCGGTCGCCGAGAAGGAGGTCTCGCCGGTCGGGGCGTCGGCGGCGAACAGCGTGATGCCGCCGCCGGTGAGCTGCCCGTGCGCGACCGCGTCGGCGGGGCCGTCGGTGCGCGAGAAGTCCGCGAAGGTGGCGATGCTGAGCTCGCCGCCGAAGACGTCCTGCCAGCGCCCGAGTGCCTGGAGCGCGGTGCCGTCGAACTGGAAGTAGGGCGAGGGCCCGTTCACGTTCATGCCCCGGACCCTACCGCTCAGACCGCCGCGGCGAGCGTGTCGAACGTCCGGCGCAGCAGGGCCGGAGCGTCCTCGTCGGTGACGGACCAGGTGGCGATCGCGACGTCGAAGCACCCGAGCGCGGCCTGCACGAGGACGGCCGCACCGAGCTCGGCGCCGTCGGGGTCCCCGGCGCGCAGCCGCTCGGTCAGGATCGGCGTCAGGACGTCCGCCCAGGCGAGGTGCTTCTCGAGGTTGCGGGCGCGGAGCGACGGCGTCGACGTCATGACGCGGACCGACCGCCGACCGGACTCGGGGTCCTCGTCGGCGCGGACCATCATGCCGACGAACGCCTCGCGCAGCGCGGTCCAGGCCGGTTCGTCGTCCGGACGCTCCCGGAGCGCCTCCGCGAGCGCACCCCGGTGTCGCAGTGGATCGCCGATGACGGCGTCCTCCTTCGCCGGGAAGTACCGGTGGAAGCTCCGCGCCGAGATGCCGACCTCGGCCGCGATCTGCTCGACGGTGACGGCGTCGAACCCGTCGCGGTCGAACCGGGCGACGGCGACCGCTGCGATCCGCGCGCGCACGGCTTCACGCGTGATGTCCCGCAGACCGGTCCGCGCGCTCGTCTCACCCACGACGGCATCGTACCGAGGGAGGCGGAACATGACCAAGTTGTCAGAGACTGACAGAAAAGGCGTACAGTGTCATCTGCATCGCCAGACACGACGGAAGGACGGCACATGCAGCAGCGCACTCTCGGGACCCAGGGCCTCACGGTCGGATCCATCGGCTACGGCGCGATGGGGACGGTCTTCGCGTACGGGCCCGCCGACGACACCGAGTCCATCGCGGCGATCCGTCGCGCGCACGACCTCGGCGTCACCCACTTCGACACCGCCGAGATGTACGGGTGGGGTGCCGGGGAACGACTCCTCGGTGCGGCCCTGGCGCCCGTCCGCGACGAGGTCACCATCGCCACCAAGTTCGGCTTCACCGCGGACGACTGGGCGCCCGACTCCCGCCCCGAGCACATCCGCGAGGTCGTCGACCAGAGCCTGCGGAACCTCCGCACCGACTCGATCGACCTCCTCTACCAGCACGTCCACGATCCGGCGGTGCCGATCGAGGACGTCGTCGGCGTGATGGCGGAGTACGTGCAGGCCGGCAAGGTCAAGTACATCGGGCTCTCGAACACCGACGGCGACCAGCTCCGTCGGGCCCACGCCGTGCACCCGATCTCGGCGTTCCAGACCGAGTACTCCGTGTTCGCCCGGGAGTCCGAGGAACTCTTCCCGCTCGTCGACGAGCTCGGCATCGGGCTCGTGGCCTACTCACCGCTCGCACGCGGGTTCCTGGGCGGGGCCGTCCAGCCGCGGTCCGCCTACCCCGAGGACGACATCCGGCACATGCTCGAGTGGTGGGCGCCGGAGCACTTCGACCAGAACGTCGCGGTCGTCCGGGCGCTGACCGCGATCGCCGACGAGCACGGCGTCTCGCTCTCGCAGCTGTCCCTCGCGTGGATCCTGGCGCAGCGGGACGACGTCGTCCCGATCCCGGGATCGAAGAACCCCGACCGGGTCGCGCAGAACGTGGCGGCGGCCGGTGTCGTCCTCACGGCCGACGACCTGGCGCGCATCGACGCGCTCTCGCGCGACGTGCGCGGCAAGCGCATCGAGAGCCGGGTCTGACGGGCATCGGTGGGCAGTGGGCGCGACCGGTGACGGACGGGAGGCGCG
>NZ_MJGR01000018.1:1237-101167 GCF_001865105.1 Curtobacterium sp. MCBA15_016 | reverse complement strand
GTGCTCGCCGCCGCCGCGAGGGCGTGTGCGCGGACCCGCGTCGCGAGGTCGTCGACCGATCCGCCGTCCCGCTCGGCCACGAACCGCTCGATCACCCCGGTGAGGGCCGTGGACGCGGCCTCCCCACCGCGCTCGAGGGAGGGGTTCGCGCGGATGACCCGCAGGCGGTGGCGGGTGATCTCGATCGTGTCGTCCGGGAACGTGGCACCGACCCGGTACGCGGCGCGGAGTGCGACCCACGCGGACTCGGACGCCGGCCGGAGGCGGAGCTCGTCGGTGAAGCGCACCGCGAACTCGTCGAGGCCGCCCCACACGAGCGACGCCTTGCTCGGGAAGAGCCGGAACAACGAGCGGCGGCTGACCCCGGCGGCCGTCGCGACGTCGTCCATCGAGACGGCGTCGAAGCCCTGCTCGTCGAAGAGCCGCAGGGCCACGAGCGACACCGCGGCGGGGTCGATCGTCCGCGGGCGTCCGGTCGGCCGGTCGCTCGTCGAGCTCATGGATTCCTTTCGGCACTGAGTGCTACAACTGTGGTGGCGCAGCGAGCGCCTCTCAGTGAGGAGACGACATGACCGACACCACCGCCGGACGGTTCACCGGCAGGACCATCATCGTCACCGGAGCGGGTTCCGGCATCGGACGCGCCACGGCGACGCGCATCGCGAACGAGGGCGGACGGGTGATCGCCACCGACGTCGTCGCCGAACGGCTCGATGTGCTGCGCGCCGAACTCGTCGACGCCGCCGGCCTCGACGTCGAGACCGTCATCGGCGACGTCGCCGCGCCGGAGACGATCGACGCGCTCCTCGCCGCCGCGGGCGACCGGGTCGACGGGCTCGCGAACGTCGCCGGCATCATGGACGCGTTCCTCCCGCCGAGCGAGGTCGACGACGCCACCTGGGACCGCGTCTTCAGCGTGAACGTCACCGGGCCGATGCGGCTCACCCGAGCGATCCTGCCGCTGATGATCGCCGCCGGACGCGGTGCGGTCGTGAACGTGGCGTCCGAGGCGGCGCTCCGGGCGTCGGCCGCGGGTGCTGCGTACACGGCGTCGAAGCACGCGATCGCCGGGTTCACCAAGAGCGTCGCGTTCTTCCACGGGCCGCAGGGCATCCGCGCCAACGCCGTCGCGCCCGGTGCGGTGGCGACGAACATCGAGGCGCCGATGCGCAGCGAGTACGCGGCCGGGCGGGTGGGGCCGATCATGCAGACGACGATCCCGCCGGTGGCGCAGCCCGAGCAGCTCGCGGCGGCGATCACGTGGTTGCTCAGCGACGACTCGGCCAACGTGAACGGCGCGGTGCTGCCGAGCGACGGCGGGTGGTCGGTGGTCTGAGCGGGGCGGTGGAGTGGTAGAAAACTACCGATTGCGGTAGTTTTCTACCACTATGCAGCTCCAGCGCCCGTTCGCCTCCGTGACCACTGCGGTCGACGGTGACGTGCTGATGGTGCTCTCCCGAGCGGCCGGACCGATGACGATCGCGGACATCAGTCGGCTCGTGCCCGATCGCTCGTACGCCGGCGTGCGGAACAGTGCCGACCGGCTGACGGAACAGGGCATCGTCAACGGGTTCCGGACCGGACGGACGAAGGCGTTCGCGCTGAACCCCGACCACCTCGCCGCTGGTGCGGTCCGAGCGCTGGCGGACATGCGGCGCGAGCTCCTCGAGCGGCTCACCGTCGGGTGCGACGGCCTCCCACTCCGGTACGCGGCCGTGTTCGGCTCCGGTGCCCGGGGTGAGATGCGGCCGGACAGTGACCTCGACCTCTGCTTCGTCGTCATCGCCGGGCGTCGTCCCGAGGCGGAGGACGCCGTCCACGCGCTGTGCGAACGCGCGCAGGGGTGGACCGGGAACGTCGTGCGTCCCGTGGTCTTCGACGAGAGCGAGATCGACGCTGCGGATCCGCTCCTCGCGTCCGTCGCCAGGGACGGTGTTCCCATCGCAGGTGATGGTCGTTGGCTGTCCCGGAAGCTCCGTACGCTGGCCGGGTGACACCGCGTACCGGCACCACCGCGCAGGGCGACGAGTCGTTCCGCCGGGGCCGACTCGCGAAGGCCACCGAGTTCCTCGACGCTGCCGACACGCTGCGCGAGCTCGGGGGAGAGTCGGGGGTGCTCACCTCGACGTCGCCGTTCGCGAACGCCTTCGTCGTGCAGTGCGTGCTGAGCGGGATCGCCGCGGCGGACGCGATCTGCGTCGCGAGGACCGGCAGGTACTCGCGGACCGGTGCCCACGACGAGGCCGTTCCGGTGCTCCGAGCGCCGGCCGGGCAGGCGGTCGCGAAGCACCTCGAGGTACTCCTCGCCGTGAAGAACAAGGCCGAGTACAACGCGAAGTCCGTGAGTGACACGGACATCGTGCGCGCGGGGGCGGCGGCCGAGGCACTGGAGTCGGCGGCGCGCTCGGACTGAGCGGCCGCCTACACTGCCGACATGACCGAGGTCCCCGACGCCCGCTCCGACTGGGGCCGGTTCGCCCCCGACTCCGTCGAGCGGCGGATGCTCGACGACACCGGGACCGCACTCGGGCTCGTCCTCCGTCCCCGCACCGTCGTGCTCGACCGTGCCCGGGTCGAGGTCGAGGGCATCGACGCCGACGACCGCGTGGTCGTGCAACTCGTGGCGAACCAGGGTGCCTACAAGCCGGCCTGGCGCAACAAGGTGATGGCCGACCTGTTCAAGCTGCTGTGGCTGCGGCAGTCCGTCCCCGGGGCCGAGCGGGCCGTCCTCGTGGTCGCCGAACCGGCTGCGCGGGCGCTCGCCGGGTGGGTCTCGGTGGCCGCCGAGGACCTCGGGATCGAGGTGCTCGTCTGGGACGGGCGGACGGCGGCGCCCTCGCAGCGCTGACCCCGTGCAGTCGTTCACACGTTCGCAACACATGTGGCCAGACTCCGTAACACGAGCGTCCTAACCTCATCACCAGCAGCGGATTTCCGCGTCGCAGACGAACCCGAGCTCGCGACGCACGCTCTCCGCCATACGAGACCGAGCCTGCGTGCTCGCCGACGGTATGGAGGAACGGATGACCACAGCAGCGGTCCGGGTGGACGCGGTGCGCAAGGTGTACGGCAGCGGTCCGAACGCCATGGTGGCCCTCGACGACGTCGAGCTGACGATCGAGCCCGGGAAGTTCGTGTCGCTCATCGGCCCGAGCGGCTGCGGGAAGTCGACGCTGCTGCGGCTCGTCGCCGGCCTCGAGCCCGCCGACCGCGGCGACGTGCAGGTCCACGGCGTCACCCCGGCGCAGGCGTGCGCGGCGAAGCTCATCGGCCTCGTGCCCCAGACGCCGGCGCTGCTGCCCTGGCTCACCGTGCTGCAGAACGTCTCCCTCGCCGGCCGGGTCAACCCCGGTGCCGGGCGTCGGCGCGCCGCCATCGAGGACCTCGCGGAGCGCGGTGCGGACAGCGGCCCGGACATGCGACAGCTGCTCCGGATGGCCGGGCTCGGCGAGGCGGAGGACAAGCTGCCCGCCCAGCTCTCCGGTGGCATGCAGCAGCGTGCGGCGATCGTCCGGGCGTTCGGCCTGCGCCCCGACGTGCTGCTCATGGACGAGCCGTTCTCGGCCCTCGACGAGTTCACCCGCGAGGCCCTGCAGGACCAGCTGCTCGACCTCTGGGACGAGCTGCGGACGACGGTGCTCTTCGTCACGCACTCGGTGTCCGAGGCGGTCCGGATGTCGGACACCGTGGTCGTGATGGCACCGCGTCCCGGGCGCATCGTCGACGTCATCGACATCGACCTGCCGCGACCGCGGAACCAGCGTCTGTTCGAGGAACGGCGCTTCCACGAGTACGAGGACCTCGTCCGCACGCGGTTGCACAGCGCGTGGCGTGCGACGGACGCGGCCTGAGGGAGACGACACGATGACCACCACCAGCACGACCTCCACCGCCTCCGCCACGACCACCACCGCTGAGTCCGAGGCCGCAACGACCCGTCGGCCGCTCCCCGGTTGGATCCGCCCGACGGTCTGGGCGCCCCTCGTCGTGATGCTCGCCGTCCTCGCCGTGCTCTGGCAGATCGGCGCGACGACGATGCCGTACCTGCTGCCGCCGCTGCCCGCGGTGGGGGAGACCCTCGCCACGCAGCTGCCCTACTACCTGCAGAACGCCGGGATCACCCTCGTCGAGTCGCTCGTCGGCCTCGGCATCGGGTTCGTGGCCGCGTTCGTCCTCGCCGTGCTGACGAGCGAGCTGCCGATCGTCCGCCGCGCGGTGATGCCGATCGCGATCGTCCTCAACGTGACGCCGCTCGTCGCGATCGCCCCGGCCCTGGTGGTGGCGTTCGGGTTCGGCCCGCTGCCGAAGCTCGTGATCACTGCGCTCATCTGCTTCTTCCCGATCCTCATCAACACCGCGGCCGGGCTCCGGTCCGTCCCGCAGCCCGTGCTGCAGGTGTACCGGACGATCGACGCGTCCCGCCTGGAGATGCTCGTGCACCTGCGCATCCCGAACGCGCTGCCGTTCGTCTTCGCGGCGCTCCGCATCGTGTTCCCGCTGTCGATCATCGGTGCGGTCGTGGCGGAACTCTCCGCCTCCGGGTCGACGGGCGGGCTCGGCACGGTGATCAGCACGGCGTCGTCGATGAACCAGCTCGCCGTGGTGTACGCCGCGATCGCGATCCTCGCGGTGATGGGCGTGGTCCTGCTCGGACTCATCTCGCTCGTCGAGCGGCGGGTCCTCCGCTGGCACCGCACCGCGAACGACTGACGGCGACCGCCGCCCGACGCCCCGCCACCCGCCGCCCCGCCGCCCCGCGGTCCCGCGGCACCACACGCCGGCGCGAGCCTGCCCACGCGACGCCAGCCGCGCCTCCAGGCCCACACCCGGCGCCCGACCCACTCGACCCGCACCCCCTCCCTGCCCCCGCCCTGCACCACCCATCCCTTCCCACAGGAGTGACCATGCAGCACCGCACCCACCCGCACCGCACCCACCCGCACCGCACCCGCCCGCACCGCACCACGGCCGCGCTCGCGGCCCTCGCCGCCACCGCCGCCGTGGCCCTCGCCCTCACCGGTTGCAGCACCGGCTCGAGCGCGGGCACCGGCTCGTCCGAGGGCAGCGCCATCTCGGCCGAACGGTGCAAGGAGAACAAGGCCGCCGGCCCCATCACCTACCTGTCCGGCTACCAGTACCAGTCCTCGGCGTCGATCCTCGAGTACATCGCGGCCGACGAACTGGGCTACTTCACGGACCTCTGCCTCGACGTCACCCTCAAGCCCGGGTCGGGCGACACCGCGCAGAACACCAAGCTCCTCGCGAGCGGCCAGGCGACCGTGTCGGCCGTCGCGGAGCAGGACCTCATCCAGGCCCGGGCGAACGGCATCGACATCACCGGCATCTCGTCGTACTCGAACGCCGGGCTCGACATCCTGATGACGAACAAGGACATCACGAAGCTCCCGCAGCTCGACGGGAAGGTCGTCGGCCACAAGGGCTACGTCCCCGCCTCCGTCCGGGCGATGATGGAGAAGGCCGGGGTGGACTGGGACTCGCTCACCCTCGTGAAGGAGGGCTACGACCCCTCGGTCCTGCCGCGCAAGCAGAACGGTCTCGAGGCGCTCACCGGCTTCGTGTCGAACGAGCCGAACCTGCTCAAGGCCGCCGGCGACGACGTCACCGTGTGGCAGCCCGTCGACTACGGGATCCCCTCGTCGATCGGCGCGATGGCCGTGAACCCCGCGTTCGCGAAGGCCCACCCGACCGCCGTCGAGGACGTCCTGCGCGCCGCCCTGCACGCCTACGACTTCTGCTCGTCGAGCGCCGCGAAGACGAAGCAGTGCGTCGGGTACGCCGCGAAGCTCTCCGGCGCGACCTACGACGAGGCGCAGAACGCGAAGATCTGGACGACCGAGACGAAGGTCATCGCGGACAACCCGACGCCGGGCCAGCCGCTCGGCGGCATCGACCCCGAGAACGTGTCGAAGCTCGTCGACATGCTGCACCAGTTCGACATCGTGAAGAGCTCGGTGACCGCGGACGACGCGAAGAGCTGGTTCACGAACGAGTACATCGACGCGATCACGAAGGACGGCGAGACCGTCTGGCCCGCGCCGTGACCACGGTGGGTCGCGCGGACGCGCGACCCACCCGGCACGACGTGACACGCACCGAGCAACGACCAGAGAGGCGGCGCACCATGCCCGCGAAGGAGTACGGGATCTTCCTCCCGATCGGCAACGGCGGATGGATGCTCTCCGACACCGCCCCCCACCCCGAGGCGACCTACGCCTGGAACAAGCGCGCAGCCCTGCACGCCGAAGCGATCGGCCTCGACTTCGTGATGTCGATGGCGAAGTGGCGCGGCTTCGGCGGGAGCACCGACCACTGGGGGCGCTCCCTCGAGTCGATGACGATGATGGCCGGGATCGCCGAGGCGACCGAGCGCGTGAAGATCTGGGCGACCATGCACGCGAACGTCCACAACCCGGCGGTCGCGGCGAAGATGTACACGACGCTGCAGGACCTCTCCGGGGGTCGGGCGGGCATGAACATCGTCAACGGGGCCTACGCGGCCGAGTTCGAGCAGTTCGGGATCTGGGACGCCGGCCTCAGCCACGCCGACCGCTACCGGATGACCGAGCTCTGGACCGAAGCGGTCACCCGCCTCTGGACCGAGGACAGCGTCACGATGCACACGCCGTACTTCGACCTCGACGCCTGCGAGTCCCGCCCGCACCCGGCCAGCAGGCCGACGATCATCAGCGCCGGCAAGTCCGAGGCCGCTCGCGCGTTCCAGGCGAAGTACGCCGACGGTGCGTTCCTCGCGGCGGACAGCCTCGACGAGATGCGCGACCTGTCCCGCGACGTCCACGACCGCGCGGCCGACGAGGGTCGGGTGTGCCGGACCTACTCGATGCTCACCGTCGTGCAGGACGAGACCGACGAGGCCGCGCAGCGGAAGGTGCGCGAGTGGGGTGCCGGCGTCGACCGCGAGGCACTGGCCTCGATGCGGGCGTCGTGGGGCGTCCCCGCTGAGCAGGCCCGTGCGTGGGCGGACGGTGCTGCGGGTGAGGACGCGTTCCAGACCGCGTACGTCGCCGGTTCCGCCGAGACCGTCACGGAGCACATCGAGTACATCGTCGACCGGGGCGAGCTCGACGGCCTCATGCTGATCTTCCCCGAGTACGACCAGGACATGGTGCGCTTCGGCGAGACCGTCCTGCCGGCACTCCGCCAGCACGACGCGGCGGTCGTCCGGTGACCGGCGGCAGCGGCGGGCTCGACCCGCGACTCGCCCGGTTGCTGGACGGCCCCTCGTCGTCCGGTGCTGGTGGCCGGACGCCGGCGCTCGTCGTCGTCGACGTGCAGCGCGACTTCGGTGAACCCGCGCGCATCGCCGGCTACGGGCTCGACGACCGTGCGTTCGCCGCGGTGGACGCCGCGATCGTCCGGATCGGCGCCCTCGTGGACGAGGCGCGAGCCACCGGCGTCCCCGTCGTCTGGGTCGAGCTCGGCAGCGACCCGTCCGCCCCGTGGCACAGCAGCACGTGGCTGCGCGGCGGTGCGCTCGACGGACCGATGCCGGAGGACGAGCCCTGCCGCATCGGCACCGCCGGCGCCGAGTGGTACCGCACGGCGCCGGCGCCCGGTGAGACCCGCGTCGTCAAGCGCGGCTACAGCGGGTTCCTCGGCACGGACCTGGAGGCGCGGCTCACCACCGCAGGGATCGGCTGGCTGACCGTCGTGGGACTCACGTCCGAGTGCTGCGTCTTCGCGACGGCGCAGGACGCGATGCAGCTCGGCTGGCCCGTCGTGGTCCCGTCGGACGCCACCGCCGCGTACGACATCGACGTGCACGACGCCGCGCTCACGATGATCGAGCTCAACGTCGGGGTCGTCACGGACGCTGCCGAGACCACCGCGCTGTGGCAGGCGTGGGCGGCATCGCCGGTGGGTGCCCCGTGAGCGGCATGCACATCGCCTACGACCTGTCCTTCACCCACACCGAAGGGCGCTGGGCCGCCCCCGGCAGCTGGGTCGGCCAGGACTTCCCCGACGTCCGCATGTACATGGAGGTGGCCCGGACGGCCGAGCGCGCCGGCGTCGACATGCTGTTCTTCGGCGACGGCTCCGGCGTCCCGAGCACGTGGCGCGGCAGCATCGACCCGGCGGTCGAGTGGGGGATCCAGTGGCCCCGGCAGGACATGTCGCCGGTCATCGCGGCGATGTCGACGGTGACCGAGCACATCGGGTTCGGACTCACCTACTCGTCGACCTTCACGCACCCGTTCTCCACCGCACGGCTGCTCAACTCGCTCGACCACGTCACGGGCGGCCGGATGGCGTTCAACGTCGTCGCGTCCTCGCGGGGTGCGGACGCCGCGAACTACGGCTCCGACCACCTGATCGACCACGACCTCCGGTACGAGCGGATGGAGGAGTTCATCGGCGTCTGCCGTGCGCTCTGGGACTCCGTGGCGCCGGACGCGATCGTCCGCGACCGGGCGACCGGGCGCTTCGCCGACCCGTCGCGCGTGCACCCCATCGACCACGACGGCCGGTTCTTCAAGGTGCGGGGGCCGCTCGCCAGCGTCCCGAGTCCGCAGCGCCACCCGGTCGTCGTGCAGGCCGGCAACTCGCCGCGGGGCATCGCCGCGAGCGCGTCGTTCGCCGACCTCGTGTTCGGGTTCGGGGCGAGCGTCGCCGGGCAGCTCCGGCACCGGAACGCCCTCGACGCGGCACTGACGGACGCCGGACGGGACCCCGCCGCGGTCGGGATCCTCTGGGCGACCCAGGTGATCGTCGGCGCGACGCTCGCCGAAGCCCAGGCCCGACGGGACACGCTCCTGTCGTTCTGGAACCGCGAGGCCGTCGGGACCTTCATCTCGCACAACGCCGGGTACGACTTCTCGACGCTGCCGGCCTCCTTCCGGCTCGGGGACCTGCGCGACGAGATCGTCGCCGCCCAGGCGAGCCCGGCCGGACTCGTCGGCAGCCTGGTCGCCGAGTTCGGGGAGGACCACACGATGGACCGAGACGACTTCTTCGAGCACGGGTGGCGCGCCGCGACCGGCCTCGACCACATGCTCGTCGGCGACGCCGCGGGGGTGGCCGACGCCCTCCAGGAGAACTTCGCCGCGACCGGTGGGCGGGGCGGCTACATGCTGTCCAGCCCGCTCGGGATGCCGTCCGGGTTCGCCGACCTCAGCGAACTGCTCGTGCCGGAGCTCCGCTGCCGCGGGGCCCTCGCGCCGCGGTACCCGGGGGCCACGCTCCGCGAGAACCTGGCGGTGTGAGGTGACCCCGGCCCGTCGGTGGCTCGCGCTCGGCGGGCTCTGCCTCGGCTTCTTCATGCTGCTGCTCGACAGCACGATCGTGTCCGTCGCCCTGCCCGACCTCGGGCGTGACCTCGGTGCCGACGCGTCGACGTCGGTGTGGGTGAACAGCGCCTACCTCTTCGCGTTCGCCGTCCCGCTGCTCGTGGCGGGCCGGCTCGGCGACCGGTTCGGACACCGGCGCGTGTACCTCGTCGGGCTCGCGGTCTTCACGATCGCCTCGGTCGGGTGCGCGGCCGCGCCCGGGATCGGCGCCCTCGTCGGCTGGCGTGCGGTCCAGGGCCTCGGCGCGGCGCTGCTCACCCCGCAGTGCCTGACCGTGATCCGGTCGCTGTTCGAACCGCCGAGGCTCGCCGTCGCGCTCGCCGTCTGGAGCGCCGGCGGCGGGGCGGCGACGGTCGCCGGGCCGATCGTCGGCGGGCTGCTCGTCGAGGCGTGGGGGTGGCCGTCGGTGTTCCTCGTGAACGTGACCGTCGGGATCGTCACGGCGATCGCGGTCCTCCGCTTCGTGCCCGTCTCCCGGCGCATCGCGGTCCCGTTGCCCCTGTTCGCCGTCGTCGGCGTGACCGTCGGGGTCCTCGGCGTGGTCGTCGGCGTGCAGGGCACGGACACCGGGCTGCTCGCCGACCCGGTCGCCCGTGGCGGTGCGGTCCTGCTCGGCGCCGCGGTGGTGGCAGCGGTCCTCGTCCGGCAGCGGCGTGCCGGCGACCGCGCCCTCGTGCCGCTCGCCCTCTTCCGCGACCGCGGTTTCGTGACCGGGTCGTGGGGCGCCACGGCCGCGTCGTTCTGCGTCGGGTCCGCCCCGATCCCGCTCATGCTCGACCTGCAGCAGACCCGCGGGCTGAGTGCGGGATCGGCGGCCCTCGTGCTCGTGCCGATGGGGGTCGCGTGCCTCGCCTCGGCGCCGTTCGTGGGCCGCATGACGAACACCGCCGGGCCCCGGGCGACCGCGACGGTCGGTGCCGTCCTGCTCGTCGTGTCGGTGGCACTGACCGCGGTGCTCGTCGGTGCCGCGGCGCCCCTCTGGACGATCGCCGCGGCCTTCACCGGGTTCGGGATCGCGAACGCGTTCGTCTGGTCGCCGTTCTCCCTCGCCGCGGTCCTCGGTGCGGGTCCCGCGACGGTGGGGGCGGCATCGAGCGTCTTCAACACCGTGAAGCAGCTCGGCGCCGTGCTCGGCAGCACCGCGACGGCCGTGCTGCTCGCCACCGCGGGTGACGCGGTCGCGCTCGGTGCGCTCGCGCTCGTGGCCTGCGGTGCCCTGATCGCCGCGCGTGCGCTGTCCGGCCGTCCGGGGGCCCCGGTCGTCCTGACCGGCGTGATCGTCCACGGTGCCGGGGTCGGGCACGACCTGGGGTTCCCCACCGCGAACCTGCGGCCCGAGGACGAGTCTGCTGCTCCCGTCCCCGTCGACGGGGTCTACGTCGGATGGCTCGCGGCTCCCGTCGGCGCTCCGCCACGGCAGGCCCTCGTGTCGATCGGCAGCAACAGCACCTTCCCCGATCGACCGCGCACGGTCGAGATCCACGTGCTCGACTTCGACGGCGACCTGTACGGCTCGGTCGTCGAGCTCACCGTCGGCCGGCGCATCCGACGCCAGCGCACGTTCCGCGGGCCGGACGCGCTCGTCGCCGCGATGCGGTCCGACGAGCGTCGGGCCCGTGCGGTGCTCGCCCGCTCCTGACCGTTCGTCCCTGACCGTTCGTCCCCGACCACTCGTCCCCGACCGCTCGTTCCCCGAGGAGGACCCCGTGCACGACCACTTCATCGAGGACCCGCTCGACATCCGTGAGGCCATCGCCGAGGTGCCCTCCGTCGTGGCCGCGATCGCCGCGTGCGTCGACGGTTCCCCCGTGGTCATGGTGGCGACGTCCTTCACCGTCGGCGTCTCCTACGACCCGCCGTTGGCGACGATCGCCGTGCAGCACTCGTCCACGACGTGGCCCGACCTCGCAGCAGCGCCGACGCTCGGCATCTCGGTGCTCGGCGACGGACACGGGCCGCACACGGCGCAGTTGGCGTCCCGGGACCGTGCGCGGCGCCTGCACGGCATCGAGTACGCCACCGCCGGGTCCGGTGCGGTCTTCCTCGACGGTGCCCACTCGTGGTTCGAGTGCTCGGTCGAGGGTGTCCACCGCGCGGGCGACCACGACATCGTGGTGCTCCGTGTCCTCCGGGTCGCGCGGGATGCTGCACGGTCGGCGCTCGTCTGGCACCGGCCGGCGCGCTCGAGGGTCGCCGTCGACGCGCAGCCGTAGTCACGTCGGCTCCACCGCGGAGGCCATGCGATGCCGTCGCCGCGACGGACGGCTGAGCGCCGAAGGACCCGCTCAGCCCCGCACGACCGCCGCCACCGTCGCCACGACGACCTCCCGCCGCCGCGCCGCCCCCACCTCGTCGGTCAGCCGGGCGTACTCCGGCGTCGCACCGCTCCACAGCGCAGCGGTGTGGATCACGATCCCGAGCAGCTCCGCCGCCGAGAACGTCGTCGGCAGCCGCCCGTCCCGCTGTGCGTCCTCGATCGCCCGGAGCTTGGCGGCGTTGCTCCGCACGACGGCGTCGATCGGGTGCGAGGTGTCGCCCCGCTCGAGCCGGTACCAGGTCGCCAGGCGCTGCACCCAGGGTCGGTGCGCGTAGGAGTCGTGCAGGCGTCCGGCGTACTCGGGCAGGTCGTCGGCGTCGATCGTGACCTCGTCGAGCGTCTCAGCGACCATCGCGTCGAAGACCGCGTCGAACAGGCCGTCCTTGCTGCCGAAGTAGTGGTAGATCTGCGCCTTGTTGCTCGCGGCGGCTGCGGCGATCCGGTCCACGCGCGCGCCGGCGATCCCGACCGCGGCGAACTCGTCGCGGGCGGCGACGAGGAGTCGGGCGCGGGTGGCGTCGGCGTCGCGGGGCATCGGCATCCGTCCAGGTTATCAACCGGACGGTTGACAAGCGAGCGGAGGAGGTGTTCCATGAATGTCGTCAACCAACCAGTCAGTTAGGAACACCATGTCCGTCTTCCTCGTCACCGGTGCCTCGCGGGGCCTCGGCCGCTCGATCGTCACCGCAGCCCTCGCCGCCGGTCACCAGGTGGTCGCCGGGGTCCGGGACCTCCACGCCCTCGACGACCTCACCAGCGCGGAGCTCGTCCCGGTCGCGCTCGACGTCACCGACCCCGACGCCGCCCGTGCAGCGGTCCGCACCGCGGTCGAGCGCTTCGGCCGGCTCGACGTGCTCGTGAACAACGCCGGGTACGCGAACCTCGCCAGCATCGAGGACGTCGACCCCGCCGACTTCCGCGCCCAGGTCGAGACGAACCTGTTCGGCGTGGTGACCCTCAGCCAGGAGGCCGTGCACGTCATGCGCGAGCAGGGCTCCGGGCACATCGTGCAGGTCTCGTCCGTCGGCGGGCGCATGTCGACGCCGGGGCTCGGCGCGTACCAGACCGCGAAGTGGGCCGTCGGCGGGTTCTCCTCGGTGCTCGCGAAGGAGGTCGGCGCCCTCGGCATCCGTGTCACCGTCCTCGAGCCCGGCGGGATGCGCACCGACTGGGCGGGGTCGTCCATGACGGTCGCGCCGGTCCGGCCGGAGTACGAGGCGACCGTCGGGACGTCCGCACGGATGCACGGGGGCACGAGCATCGGTGCGAGCGACCCGGACCTGGTCGCCGAGCTCGTCCTGCAGGTCGTGGCGATGGACGAGCCGCCGCTCCGCCTGCTCGTCGGCCCGGACGCGTTCGAGCACGGGACGGCCGCCGGCCGCGCGCTCCTGGCCGAGGACGAGCGGCACGAGGCGCTCAGCCGGTCGACGCAGGCGGCCGACGCGACGCCGGAGCAGCTGGACCCGCTGGCACGCGCCTGAGACGCGACCACCTGTCGGACGGGAGGCGCGGTGCGAGCCTGCGCCGTCCCTCCCGTCCGACAAGCGGTACCGTCTCCACGCGCTGGGCGACAGTCCACGGGCCGGTGCGCGCGTGAACTGTCGGTGAGCGCAAGAACACACCCTGCGTGGTCGCCCCGCGACACGCGCCGTTGCGCGCCGCGGGGCGAGGGCACCGGCCGTCGGGTGCGGCCGGTGCGAGGAGCGTAGGCAGCCTCCGCGCCCGGTGGGAGGACTCCTGCGGGATGCCGAAACGGCCTGCGGGTCCACGCAGGCAGACGTCCGGTCAGGCGGACGCGAGCGCGCCCATCTCGCCGACCACGGCGCGCAGTCGGACCGCGAGCTCGTCCGGCCCGCCGACGGTCTCGCGGTGCGCCACCTCGGACAGCGCGGACATGACGAGGGCCACCGCGGTGCGGGCGGTCTGCTCGTCGGTCCGCGTGCCGACCGTGGCGAGCAGGGACTGCCGGGACTCGGCCATCCACTGCATGACCATCGGGGCCATCTCCGGGCGGAGCACGAGCAGCTCCTTCATCCGACGCCGGTCCTGCGAGAGGGGCACGGTGGCGGCGACGAGGCCGCACAGGTCGTCGATGAAGCGCCCCTCGGCGGTGGCGAACCAGGTCGCGGCGGCCGGCGGGACCTCGACCGTGTCGAGCCCGAGCGCGGCGTGCGCCTTCGAGGAGAAGTAGTTGAAGAAGGTCCGGGGGGAGACGTCGGCGTCGGCGCAGATCTGCTCCACGGTCACCCCGTCGAGGCCGTGCGCCGAGACGAGCGTCAGTGCGGCGTCGTGCAGCGCCGAGCGGGTCTGCTGCTTCTTCCGTTCACGCAGCGAGCACGGCTCCGTCGCCGTCGTCGTCGCGGGGGTGGTGGTCACGGTGGCTCCTGGTGCTGGTGGGGTGGGACGCCCGTCCACGAAGGGGGACAGCGGACGGGCGCCCCGGTCGGTCACCGGCGCTGCGCGGGCTGCGTCGGGGTGGATCCGGTCATCGGGCCGGTGAAGGAGCCCGCCTCGGCGGCGGCCAGGCCGGCGGCCGTCTCGAGCTCGTCCTCCGCCGAGAGCCGGTCGTCGTCGGCGCGCTGCGCACCCGCGGCGTCCGCACGCTCCTGCAGCGCCGAACGCTGACGGAGCGGCGGCACCCGGAAGAACCAGGTGAGGACGAAGGCGAGCAGGATCACGCCGAGACCGACCCAGTAGATCGTCACGGACGAGGCGTTGAAGCCCGCCATGAACGGCCGGGTGAGCCGGCTGTCCGCACCGGTCAGGAACGAGGTGTCGTTCGTGCTCATGGTGCTCGACCCGGAGCCGCTGCCGTCGGAGACCTGCTTCGCCACGGCCGGGGTGAGCTCGCCCACCCAGTAGGACCGCTGCGCTGAGTCGGACCAGTCGACGACGAGCTTGCCGTCCTGCACCGAGGCGTGGGCCTGGTCGGCGGCCGCGGCGAGGGCCTGGGCCTGCACGGCGGCGGGGGCGCTCGCGGTCGACTGCTGCACCTGGGCGGTGACGTCGTCGAGCGAGGCCTGCACGTTCTGCTCGAGCGGGGTGACGATCGGGGTCCAGATCTCGTCCATCACGCCCCGGTTCGCGGGCGCGGTGGCCACGGTCGGGTTCGTCGCCGCGTCGAGGGCTGCGCCGAGGTCCTTCTGGTTCGCGGTCGCGTGCAGGATGTTCGACGGCATCACCGAGAACAGGATCGACAGCAGCACGGCCGTGCCGAGCGTGCCACCGATCTGGCGGAAGAACGTGGCGGACGAGGTGGCGACGCCCATGTCCCGGGCCTCGACCGAGCCCTGCGACGCGAGGGTCAGCGACTGCATGACCGACCCGAGCCCGAGCCCGATGAGGAACATGCCGATCATCAGGAACCAGAGCGGCTTGTCGATGCTCATGAACGTCAGGACGACGTAGCCGGAGGACACCAGCGCAGTGCCGATCACCGGGAAGATCCGGTAGCGGCCGACCCGGGCGACGATCTGGCCGCTCGTGATCGACGCGATCATGAGCCCACCGACGAGGGGGAGCGTCGCGAAGCCGGACTCGGTCGGGGTCAGGCCGACGACGATCTGCAGGTAGAGCGGGATGGTCAGCATGGCGCCGAACATCGCGAAGCCGACCAGGAACCCGATGACGGTCGCCATCGAGAACGTGCCGGAGCGGAAGAGCTTCAGCGGGATGATCGCGGCGTCGCCCATCTTCGACTCGATGAGCAGCAGCGCGACGAGGCCGACGACGCCGATGACGTAGCAGGCGATCGCGGCGGCCGAGCCCCAGCCCCAGGTGCGGCCCTGTTCGGCCACGAGCAGGAGCGGGACGAGCGTGACGATGACGGCGGTCGCGCCCCACCAGTCGACCTTCGGCTTCGCGGTGTCACCACCGTGCACCTTCGGCAGGTGCAGGAAGACGAGCACCATGACGAGGGCCGCGATGCCGATCGGCACGTTGATGAGGAGCACCCAGCGCCAGCCGGTGATCCACAGGATCTCGGAGGAACCGGCGAGCAGGCCGCCGATGAGCGGGCCGATCACGGACGAGATGCCGAACACGGCGAGGAAGTAGCCCTGGTACTTGGCACGTTCGCGCGGAGCGAGGATGTCGCCCATGATCGCGAGCGGCAGCGACATCAGCGCACCGGCACCGATGCCCTGCACGGCGCGGAAGCCGGCGAGCATGAGCATCGAGGTCGACATCGATGAGAGCACGGCGCCGAGGATGAACACCACGATGCCGAAGATGTAGAGCGGCCGGCGCCCGAAGATGTCGGAGAGCTTGCCGTAGATCGGCGTCGCGATGGTCGAGGTGATGAGGTACGCGGTCGTCACCCAGGCCTGCTGGTCGAGCCCGTGCAGGTCGTCACCGATCGTCCGGATCGCCGTGCCGAACACCGTCTGGCCGAGCGAGGACAGGAACATGCCCGCCATCAGCCCGTAGATCACGAGGAGGATCTGGCGGTGGGTCATCAGCGGCTGCTGGCCGGGTGCGGCGGAGTCCGTGGGGACCCCGGCTGCGCGTCGGCCGTGCTGCACCGGGACGGGTGCGGTGGCGGTCATCGAGCTCCTTGCTTCGTGCTGTGTTTCCTGCTGTGAAAGTTTGCAGACCGCGCAACGATACATCCATTGCTTCCGACAAGCAACTAAATGTGGCCGCTACGCTGTCCGGCATGACCGAGGACCGGGACGACGCCGAGCGACTGCTGCGCGCGCAGCTCGACCGGCTGTGGGTCCGGCAGACCCTGCGGTCGTCGCTCATCGAGTCGCGCGGGGGACTGGACCCCACGGCGCGCGTGATCCTGCGGGCGGTCGACCACTTCGGGGCCGTCCGGTCGATGGCGATCGCGGACGCCACGGGGTTGTCGCGCCCGGTGATCAGCCGCCGCGTGGCGTCGCTCGTCGAGTCCGGGTACCTCGGCACCGCCCCGGATCCGGCCGACGGACGCGCCAGCCTCGTCTCGATCGCCCCGGCCGGCCGGACGCTGCTCGACACGCTCGACGTCGCCGGCGCCGAGGTCTTCGACGACCTCACGGGGGCGTTCGCCACGGGGGAGCTGCACACCCTCGCGGGGCTCCTCGCCCGGCTCAACGACCGCGCCGACGCGGTCCTCGGGATCGGCGCCACGGACCGGCGCGACGCGTCCTGACCACGCGGCACGCGCCCGTGACGCGACCAGGAGGCGGACGGGAGGCGCGGTGCGGGCCCGCCCCGATCCTCCCGTTCGTCACTGCTCGCGCCGTATTCGAGATACCGTTTCCGCATGAGCACGGACACCGCCACCACCACTGAGACCCTCGACGACGGGCCAGTGGTGACCTTCGCCGACCTCGGCCTGAGCGATGCTGTGCTCAAGGCCGTGAAGGACATCGGTTACGAGACCCCCTCCGCCATCCAGGAGGCCACGATCCCGACCTTGCTCGAGGGGCGCGACGTCGTCGGCCTCGCGCAGACCGGAACCGGCAAGACCGCGGCGTTCGCGCTGCCGATCCTGTCCCGCATGGAGGCGGGCAGCAAGGTGCCGCAGGCGCTCGTGCTGTCGCCGACCCGCGAGCTCGCCCTGCAGGTGTGCGAGGCGTTCGAGCAGTTCGCCTCCCACATGAAGCACGTGCACGTCCTGCCCGTCTACGGCGGCCAGGCGTACGGCGTGCAGCTGTCCGCCCTGCGCCGCGGCGTGGACGTCGTCGTCGGCACGCCCGGTCGCATCATGGACCACATCGCCAAGGGCACGCTCGACCTGTCCGAGCTGAAGTACCTCGTGCTCGACGAGGCCGACGAGATGCTCAAGATGGGCTTCGCCGAGGACGTCGAGACGATCCTCGCCGAGACCCCGGACGACAAGCAGGTCGCGCTGTTCTCCGCGACGATGCCGGCCCAGATCCGCCGCATCTCGCAGCAGTACCTCACCGACCCGGCCGAGATCACGGTCAAGACGAAGACGAAGACCGCGGCGAACATCACGCAGCGGTACCTCATGGTGTCGTACCCGCAGAAGGTCGACGCGCTCACCCGCATCCTCGAGGTCGAGGACTTCGAGGGCATGATCATCTTCGTCCGCACGAAGAGCGAGACCGAGACCCTCGCCGAGAAGCTCCGCGCCCGCGGGTACGCCGCAGCGGCCATCAGCGGTGACGTCGCCCAGGCCCAGCGCGAGCGCACGGTGAACCAGCTGAAGTCCGGAAAGCTCGACATCCTCGTCGCCACCGACGTAGCCGCCCGCGGCCTCGACGTCGACCGCATCACGCACGTCGTGAACTACGACATCCCCGTCGACATCGAGTCCTACGTGCACCGCATCGGCCGCACGGGTCGCGCCGGCCGCTCGGGTGACTCGATCAGCTTCGTCACCCCGCGCGAGCGACGCCTGCTGTCCGCGATCGAGCGGCACACCAAGCAGCCGCTCACGCAGATGCAGCTGCCGACGATCGAGGACGTCAACGAGACGCGCCTCACCCGCTTCGACGACGCGATCACCGCGGCGCTCGAGCAGCAGGACCGCATCACCGCGTTCCGCGACATCATCGCCCACTACGTCGAGCACCACGACGTCCCGGCCGACGACGTCGCCGCCGCGCTGGCCGTCGTCGCGCAGGGCGAGGACCCGCTGCTGCTCGACCCGAAGGCCGACGAGCTGCGGAACCGCGTCGACCGCGACGGCCGGAGCAGCGACCGTCGTGACCGTGACGACGACCGCGGTGCCCGTGGCGACCGGGCCGACCGTGGCCCGCGCCGCTCGCAGCCGATGACCGCCTACCGCATCGAGGTCGGGCGTCGGCACCGTGTCGAGCCGCGCCAGATCGTCGGGGCCCTCGCGAACGAGGGTGGCCTGCGCCGTGACGACTTCGGGGCGATCCAGATCCGCCCGGACTTCTCGATCGTCGAGCTGCCCGCCGACATGGACGCCGGGGTGCTCGACCGGCTGACGGACACCCGGATCAGCGGGAAGCTCATCGAGATCAAGCCGGACCGCCGTGGTGGTGGCGGTGGCGGGGCGCGCCGGTACGACCGCGACGACCGTGGGCCGCGTGCCGGTGGTCGGGACCGTGACGACCGCGGGCCGCGCCGGTACGACCGCGACGACCGTGCGGAGCGCAAGCCGCGTCACTGACGCGCGTTGTTCTGACGGGAGGCGCGGTGCCAGCTGGCACCGCGCCTCCCGTCGTTCCGGGTTGCGGGATGACGCATGAGGGCCTGCACGGCCCGCACGATCCCGGCGCCGACGGGTCCGCGAGGTCCGACCGGTGCTCTGATGTCCGTAGCCGTGGCGCATGGACCACGGGACGAACAGGGGAACGCACGTGTTCAGAGCCGTACTGACCGCCGCAGCCGCGGTGGCGCTCGTCATCGGGGGAGCCGCGCCGGCGACGGCCGCACCCTCGTCGGTGCCCGGCGCACCGACCTCCGTCCGCGTCACCGGAGCCGCGGACAGCGCGACCGTGACCTGGGGACTCCCGAAGTCCGGCGCGAAGGTCACCAGCTGGCGCGTCACCGTCTCGCCCGCGCAGCAGCAGCCGGACGCCGGCGTCGACCGGCTCCCGGCCAGCGCGCGGTCCGACCGGTTCGGCAACCTCACCGCGAGCACCGCGTACACGTTCTCGGTCCGTGCGGTCGGGACCCGCGGCGCGGGCAAGGCCGTCTCGGTGCGGTACACCGCGCCCGGGTCGGTCCAGACCGTGCAGTCCCTGTTCGCCCTCGACGGCGCGGGCTCGGTCGTGCGGTTCCCGACCTCCGGCACGTCCGCCCCGACCACGATCGCGCCGAACGCCGCCGGCTTCACGGCGGACGACGTGGGCGACGTGTTCGTGCCCTCGGCGGACCGCACCTCGATCGTGATGTACCCGGCCGGCGGCGCCGCTGCCCGGACCGTGGCGACCGGCCTGCACCTCACGGCGGACCTCCGCTCGGACGTCGCCGGCAACCTGTACTGGGTCGACTCGGTCTCCGGTGCGATCACGAAGCTCCCGGTGTCCGGGGCGGCGCCGACGGCGATCATCCCCTCGGCCGGCTCCGGCTGGGCAGTCGGACGCGACGGCACGGTCTCGGCCGTGACCTTCGGGACCCAGGGCGCCGCGACGAAGGTCGTCTCCGTGTCGCCGACGGGCGTCCGGACCACCCGGTCGATCCCCGAGACCGGCTACCGGATCTTCGCGGCGGTCATCGCGGACGGCGGCGGGAACCTCTACGTCAACTACCTCTCGACCGGCGCCTCCGGCGCGAGCGGCTGGGTCCTGCTGGCGAAGGGCTCGAGCGAGCTCGTGTCGGCCGAGTCCCGGATCGGCTTCACCTACGCGGCGACGAACGGGCGGGCGCTGGTGTCCGCCAAGTCCGCCGGGTGGTGCGCCGCTCCGAGCGAGGGCAGCCCCGGCGGCTGCACCGCCGACAAGACCATCACCTCGCTGTCCTCGCGGACGGCCGACGGGACGACCACCGAGCACACCACGAGCGGCGTGACCGCCCAGGGCCGTGGCGTCTGGATCGGTGCGGCGGACGAGGCGGGCGACCTGTTCTTCGACGTGAGCGCCGGCCCGACGACCGGCCTCTGGCGGCTGGACGCCGCAGGCGGCGTGGCGCAGCGGCTGTCCGCCGGACAGTTCTCGCGGTTGCTGGTGATCTGAGGTCGGACCCGACCAGGTGACTGACTGGAGGCGCGGTGCGGGCTCGCACCGCGCCTCCCGTCATGCGGTGCGCAGCCGGTTCAGGCGACGCCCTCGACGGTCCGTCGGCACACCTCGTCCCACGGGGTCGGCTCGATGCCGAAGTGGGCTCGGGCCGCCGAGTCGTCGACCACGTACGGGGCCGTCCACTGGTAGCTCATCTCGGCGATCTCGCGCATCATCGGTGAGACCAGCCCCATCGCGCGGAGCATGCCGGCAGGGAGACGCCGGACGGTCACAGGGGGCTTCCCCGCCGCGGCCAGCACCTCGGTGAGGGCCTGCACCTGCGACCGCGGCGCGTTGCTCGGCACCATCCAGGTGCGTCCGTGGGCGCTCTCGTCCGCCGCGGCCGCGACGAGCATCCGGGCGACGTCGAGCACGTCCGTGAAGGTGTGCGGCAGGTCGGTCCGGCCGATCATCGACACCGCCTTCCCCTGCAGCGCTGCCGGCAGGACGCGGGTGATGTGCCCGTTCTCGCCGATGCCGGCGCCGACGTAGTCCGAGGCGCGGACCTCGACGGCACGCAGCCGTCCCGCCTCGTGCGCCGTGCGTGCATCGGCCCAGAGCCGTGCCCGCAGGATGCCCTTGTGGTCCGTCGCGGCGTCCGGCAGGCTCTCGCGCATCGGTCCGTCGACGGGGCCGTAGGGGTAGAGGTTCCCGGTGATGGCGTACACCGCGCCGGTCCGCTCGGCGGCGGTGAGCAGCGCGGTCGCGAGCGGCGGCCAGGTCTGCTCCCACTGCGTGTAGTTGCCGGGGTTGGCACAGTTGTAGAGGGCAGCGGCCCCCTCGGTCGCCCGGGTGAGCGTGTCCGCGTCCGACGCGTCCAGGGCGAGGTGCTCGACGCCGGAGACACCCGTGTCCCGGCCGGATCGGGTGGCGACGGTGACCCGCTCGCCCCGTTCCGCGAGGAGTGCGGCGACGTGACGGCCCACCGGACCGGCACCGATGACGACGTGGTGCTGCGACATGGCTTCCTGCTTTCGTCTGTTTGCGAGAGCACCGCTCTCGGTTCTCAGCATGCACGAGCGGTCGCCGAATTGCAAGAGCAGTGCTCTCGATTGTGTGCAGTGCTCTCTCGTGTCATGGTGGAGGCATGACGGACAAGGCGCCCACTGCACGATCCCTCGCACGCGAGACCGTGCGGGCCGGCATCCTCGCCGCTGCCCGTGTCCGGCTCACCGAGGAGGGGCCGTCGCAACTGAGCCTCCGCGCCGTCGCCCGTGACGTCGGGATGGTGTCGTCTGCCGTCTACCGGTACTTCCCGAGCCGCGACGACCTGCTCACGGCGCTCCTCATCGCCGACTACGACGAGCTCGGCGGCGCGGTCGAGGCAGCCGAGGCGGCAGCGGGACCGGCACCCGGGGCTCGGTGGGTCGCGGTGTGCCGGGCGATCCGGACGTGGTCGATCGCGCACCCGGGGGACTTCGCGCTCCTGTTCGGCTCGCCGGTGCCCGGGTACGTCGCGCCGCGGTCGACCGTGGACCCGGCGTCGCGGACGACGCTCACGATCGTGCGGGTGGTCGCGGACGCGGTGGCGGACCCGGGGTACCGCGCACCGCTCCCGGCCGGGTCGGGTCCGGGGCTCGTGGCTGCGGCGGTCGCGGATGGGGTGGCGTCCCTGCGGGCGTTCGGCACGGAGTTGCCGGAGGAGGTCCTCGTCCGCACGCTGATGGCCTGGACGACGGTGTTCGGCACGGTGTCGTTCGAGTTGTTCGGGCACTTCGTCGGTTCGGTGTCGGACGGTGCGGCGTACTTCGACGAGGTCGTCGCGCGGTTGGCCGAGGGACTCGGGTTCGTCGCCGAGTTCGACTGACGGGGTCGCGCTGCGGGTCGCGCCGTCCGTCGGTCGCGGGTCGCGTCGTCCGTCGGCCGCGTCCTGTTGTCCCCAGAGCGGGGTGCCGGTCTGACAAGGGGCCCGTTCCTGCGGTAGACAGGTCGTGGGCCCCGGTCGTACCCGACGACCGAGTCCACGCTCGGGACGGCACACCTGGAGTCTCCCCGGACGGACCACCACCCTCGGGCGCGCGCCGCGGCCGGGGGCCGACGGATCAGGGAGGCTCGCTTGCGACGCAGCACGTTCGGCGACGCCGTCGTCGGGGGCACCCGGTGACCGCGCTCGACGTCAGCCGGCAGGACCGCCGCCGCCTCACGACCGGGACACCCCGGAAGCGCCTCGTCGCCGTCCGGACCGTCGCCCTGCTCGCCTCGATCGCCGGCGTGAACTACATCGTCTGGCGCTGGGCCGCCTCGGTGAACTGGCACTCGTGGTGGATCGCCGTCCCGCTGATCCTCGCCGAGACGTACAGCGTGATCGACTCGCTGCTCTTCGCGTTCGGGGCCTGGCGGCTCCGTGAACGCGGGGAACCGCCGACCCCGCCGCAGGACCCCGTGACCGTCGACGTCTTCATCACGACGTACAACGAGCCCGTCGACCTCGTCGTCCGCACCGCGACGGCGGCGAAGGCGATCACGCACCCGCACACCACGTGGATCCTCGACGACGGCAACCGTCCGGAGATGCGCGCCGCCGCCGAGTCGCTCGGGATCGGCGTGATCACCCGGGGCGCCGACTGGATCGACCGACCGCGGCACGCCAAGGCGGGGAACCTCAACAACGCCCTGCTCGCGACCCAGGGGGAGTTCCTCCTCATCCTCGACGCCGACCAGGTCCCGGAACCGTCGATCCTCGACCGCACGCTCGGGTACTTCAAGGACTCGCGGATGGCGCTGGTCCAGACGCCGCAGTGGTTCGAGAACGTCCCCGAAGCCGACCTGCTCGGCAGCCAGGCGCCCCTGTTCTACGGGCCGATCCAGCAGTCGAAGGACGGGTGGAACGCCGCGTTCTTCTGCGGGTCGAACGCGATCCTCCGGCGCGAGGCGCTCATGCAGCTCGGGGTCACCCGGTACGTGCGCGAGGTCGAGGCGTCGGTCGCGCGGACGATCAAGACCTCCCGGAAGCTCCTCGCCCGTGCACGCGAGACGGAGACCGACCCGCGGGTGCTCGGGGCGCTCGACGAGGCCGAGGCCGTGGTCGACCGCGCCCGCGACCAGGTCCAGCGGGGCGAGCCGCTCGGCGACGTCACCTACGACTTCCAACGCGGCATCGACACGATCTCCTACCGGTTCGCCGCGTCCGACCTCGAATCGGTCCGCAACGACCTGCAGGAGCTCGCGGCGATGTCGACCGACGCGAACACCTTCGCGGGCCTCGACGACGCGGCACTCGACGTCCTCGGCCGCCGCGACGCCTCACCGGTCGCCGCGATCGAGTCCATCGCCGTGCTCACCCGGGCGCTCGACGTCAACCGCGACGACGAGGCCCAGCCGATCATGCCGCTGGCGACGATCTCGGTGACCGAGGACATGGCGACCGCCATGCGCCTGCACGGCCTCGGCTGGAAGTCGGCCTACCACGACGAGATCCTGGCGAAGGGCCTCGCACCCGAGGACCTGCCGACCATGCTCGTGCAGCGGCTCCGCTGGGCGCAGGGCACCATGCAGGTCTTCTTCCGCGAGAACCCGCTCGTGCAGAAGGGCCTGTCGTGGGGGCAGCGGCTCATGTACTTCTCGACGATGTGGAGCTACCTGTCCGGCTTCGCCGCGATCGTCTACATCGCGGCCCCGGTGCTCTGCCTGTCCTTCGGTGTGGTGCCGGTCCAGGCGTACAGCGTCGACTTCTTCGTCCGGCTCATCCCGTTCCTCGTCCTCAACCAGCTGCTCTTCTGGGTGGTGGCGGCCGGCAGACCGACGTGGCGCGGGCAGCAGTACTCGTTGGCGTTGTTCCCGGTCTGGATCGAGTCCGTCACGAGTGCGTTCGAGAACGTGTTCCGGGGCAAGCCGCTGGGCTTCCGGGTCACCCCGAAGGTCCGTGACGAGTCCGAGCAGAAGCCGCGGTGGGACCTCGTGAAGCCCCAGCTCATCGCGATGGGGGCCCTCGTGGCGGCGCTGATCCTGATCGGCATCCGGTACCTGACCGGCCAGGCGTCCGGCATCGCGCCGCTCGTGAACACCGCATGGGTCGTGTTCGACCTGTTCATCTTCAGCATCGTCATCCGGGCCGTGCTCTACCGAGGACCGGGCACGGCGCAGTCCGAGCACGAGTCGAGCACGGCCGGGGGACCCCTGTGAGCCCGGCGCGGGTCGAGTTCGACGTCCCGGCGGTGCCGGCGTCCCTCGACGAGGTGCAGGACCGCTTCGGCGCGTGGTGGGACACCCTCGGCATCGACGACGTCCGGCTCCGCTTCGGCCTCGAGACCGCCCTCGCCGAGATCGCCGCGAACATCGTCGAGCACACCCGACGCGCCGACCAGGAAGCCGGCCGGCGCTACACCGTGGAACTCGACGCGACCGACCACGAGCTCGTCGCCGTGCTCACCGACAACGGGCTGCCGGTCGACATCGACCTCGCTGCCGTGACGATGGCCGACGCCGACGAGGAGAGCGGTCGGGGCCTGGCCCTCGCGATCGCCGCGCTCGACCGGCTCGAGCACCGACACGAGGGTGGTCACAACGTCTGGACCCTGGTGTGCGCACGGTGAGCCGGACCGCTGCCCGGCTCGTCGCGTTCCTGGTGGTGCTCGCGACGTTCGCCCTGGGTGGCGCGCTGCCGGCGTCAGCGGTGCAGGCTGCCGCGACGAGCAGTGCGTCGATCGCGCCGTCCGACGGGAAGACCTGGTTCGGACCGGACATCGACTGGGGCGACGACGCACCGGCCGGGTACGCGGGACGACTCGGTGCGACGCCGTCGATGTACGGCGTGGAGATCCAGTACCCGCTCGACCGCAGCGCCCGCAAGGAGTTCCTCCGGGCCACCCGCGCTGCCGCGACGCAGGGCGCTGTCCTCGTGGTGAGCCTCGAGCCCGACCAGTCGCTCCGGTCCCTCACCGCGGCCGACGCCCGTGCGGCGAACGCCCTGCTCGAAGAGGTCCACCGTCAGTACGACACCCAGGTGCTCGTCCGGTTCGCCCCGCAGATGAACGGCACGTGGGTGCGGTGGGGGCAGCAGCCGACGCAGTTCGTCACGGCCTTCCGGACGCTCGCGACCGCGGTCCACGGCGGCAGCTCGGACGCGCTGATGGTGTGGTCCCCGTCCTACGGTGCGGGCTACCCCTTCGGCGAGTCCGCCGGCCGGCTGCAGGACCTCTCCGCGACCGACGTCTCGAAGCTCGACACGAACGGCGACGGACAGCTCACCGCGGCCGACGACCCCTACGAGCCGTACTGGCCCGGGGACTCCTCCGTCGACTGGGTCGGGCTGTCGATGCTGTACTTCGGCAAGGGCAAGGCGACCGAGGCAGCCGGCCGGGACGTCCCGCTCACCCGGAACGACGTCCCCGAGGCCGGCGAGGTCACCGCTCGCTTCGACGAGACCTGGGGCTACGAGCAGCGACAGCAGGGGAGCTTCTACGACCGCTTCGCCGTGGCCGACGACCGGCCGATGCTGCTCGACACCGGGGCGCTGTACGACCACTCGCTCCGGGGCGCCGACGAGCTCCCGGTGAAGCAGGGCTGGTGGCGACAGGTGATCGCCGCCGTGCAGGACCGCCCGTTGATCCGCGGCGTGACGTTCCTCGAGACGAACCGCCGCGAACCCGAGGCCGGCAACCGCGTGGCCGACTGGCGCGACACCGCCGTACCCGGCATCGCCGGCTCGTTCCGCACCGACCTCGAGCGCGCGGGCGACTTCGTGTTCGGCCCCGTGACGGACGAGGTCACGCCACGGGACGGCGCCGCGGCGACCGACCAGCAGTACGACACCGGCGGCGACCAGATGGCCTGGATCGTCTGGTGTGCCGTCGGCCTCGCGGTCGTGTTCCTGCTGAGCGGCCTGTTCGGTCGCCTGCTGCCGAGCTGGCGGTACCCCGACGACGGCAAGCCCGGGCGCGACCTGCGGCTCGACCTGTTCCGCGGGTTCATCATCCTCGCCGTGGTGATCACCCACATCGAGATCGGCGGACCGTACTCGTACATCACGCTGCACGCCGTCGGCGCGATCACCGGCGCGGAGATGTTCGTGTTCCTGTCCGGCATGGTCCTCGGCATGACCTACCCGTTCGCCATCAAGAAGTTCGGCGAGTGGGCGGCCGCCATCGGGGCGTGGAAACGCGCGCGGAAGCAGTACCTCGTCACGCTCGGGGTGATCCTCGTCGTCTTCGCGCTGAGCTTCGTGCCGTTCCTGAACACCGACGCGATCACCACCTTCACCGACCGGGGGACCGGCACCGGGGGAGTCGGCGCCGAGGGGCGCGTGTACGACCTCTACCCGAACGCGATGCAGCTGCTGGCGTACCCGCCGCCCTGGTACGCGATCCGGCAGTTCCTGCTGCTCGAGATGGGCCCGTGGCCGTTCAACATCATGGGCCTCTTCGTGGTGCTGAGCCTGTTCATCCCGGCGTTCATGTGGGTGATCCGCCGCGGGTTCTGGTGGGCGCTGCTCATCGTCAGCTGGGCGCTCTACGTCTACCAGGCGCTCAACCCGGAGTTCCGGCCGCTGAACTCCCAGTTCGAGGCGGTCTTCCCGCTCCTCACCTGGCAGGTCGTGTTCACCCACGGACTCGTGCTCGGGTACTACCGCCGGCAGATCATCGGCGCACTGACCGGTCGCCTCGGCAAGGTCCTCGTCGGGGTCGGCATCGGCGGGTACGCGCTGTTCCTGGTCTACGTCTGGGCGGGCGACCACTTCGGGTTCACGCCCGTGCCGTTCCCGGCCTCGATGTACGACCAGCTGTACAACACCGCCTACCAGCGCGTCGACCTGCAGTGGGGGCGCCTGGTCGACATCGCCTTCTTCGCGATCGTGTCGTACGCGATCCTCACCGTGTTCTGGAAGCCGATCGCGAAGGCCATCGGGTGGCTGTGGATCCCGATCGGGCAGGCGAGTCTCTACGTGTTCGTCTGGCAGGTGTTCTTCGCGCTGGCGATCGCGTCGATCCCGGGTGTCGACTGGGGCAACGGCTGGATCGGCTTCGCGACCCACACCCTGCTGATCCTGCTGGCCTGGTACATGGTGCGGAAGCGGTTCCTGTTCTCGGTGATCCCGCGCTGACGCGCTGTGGGACGGACGGGAGGCGCGGGGCGGGCCCGCACCGCGCCTCCCGTCCGTCAGCTGGTCGCGGTGCGCCCGTGTCTGGAAAGCTGGTCGTGTGGGGTTGATGAGACGGTGGCCGTGGTGGTTGGCTGCGCTGGCACTCGCCGTCGCGTTCGGCGGCCTGTGGTTCCTGGTGACGATCGTCGTGATGCCGGAGCTCAACGCTGTCGAGCGAGCCGTGATCTCCGCCATCACGGGTGCCGCGTACGGCATCGTCATGGCGATCTTCCTCATCCGGCTGCGGCGCGGGTACGGCACCGTCCTGCAGGACGCGGGCTTCCGTCGAGCAGTCCGGCGCGGGGTCGTCCCGCCCGGTGTCGACGTCGAGGGATGGCGACGCGCGGTGCAGCAGCACCGGAACCAGTACCATCCGCTGCGATGGGCGGCCCCGCTGCTGTACGTTCCGATGACCGGCCTCTCCGTCTGGCTCGCAGCGTCCGGACAACCGCTCTCCTGGATCTTCGTCGGCCTCTTCCTCGTCATGCTGGTCGCCTCCCTGATCCTTGCCCCTCGAGCGGTCCGCCGGACGGACGCGATGCTGACCGAACTCGACCGCCGTGAGCGGTCGGTCCAGTGAGACGCGATGGGTGACCGCGACCCCCGCTAGCAGCGGGGGTGGTCCTGGTCGTGACCGTCCCACAGGTCGCCGCACTCGACGGGTTCCGCGCCCGACGACGCGAGCCACGGCCCTGCGCCGTGCACGGGGTCGCTGGACAGCGCGGCGACCAGCGCAGCGCGGTGCTCCGAGCCGACGACCACCGGGTGTCCCGGTACGCCGTGGTGGACCGCGCGGCGGAGCGCCGCCGCGTGGTCACCGTCGCCGATCACCCGCCGGACGGCCGACGCGGGGAGGCCTGGCAGGTCGACGAGGGAGACGCACGCCGTCGCCGGACCGGTGACGGCCGCGAGCCCGACGGCGAGCGACGCGCCCGGACCCGCCGCCCAGTCGTCCGCGACGACGACGGTGACCCCGTCCACGGCGGGCACGAGGGCCCGCGCCCGGGCGGCGGCGGCGCCGAGGACGACGACGACCCGGTCGCAGCCCCCGACGAGGAGCGCGTCGACGCCGAGGTGCAGCCACGGAGTGCCGTCCGGCTCGGCGACCAGCGCCTTCGGCCGCCCCATCCGCGTCCCCGCACCGGCGGCGAGCAGCACGCCCACCACGTCGGTCACACGAACGCCGGCACCGACGTCCACGCGGCAGGGGCCTCGGCGACGCCGTCGCGCACGACGGTGCCGGAGATGAGGCCGTAGGGCCGGTCGGCGGCGAAGAACACCTCGCCGGGGTTGTCCAGGCCGAACGGTGCGAGGTCGACCAGGAAGTGGTGCTTGTTCGGCATCGAGAACCGCACCTCGGCGATCTCCGGGAACGTCTCGATCGCCGAGCGGCCCATCGCGAACAGGGTCTGCTGCAGCGCCAGCGAGTGCAGCTCGGCGAAGGTCGCGAGCATGCGGTCGAGGACACCGGCGTACACGGCGTCGTAGTCGATGCCCGCCGCCACCGCCTCGGGCGTGTAGCGCCAGCGGGCCGTCACCGAGGTCGCGAGGATCCGGTCGTCGGTCTCCGCGAGCGTCGTGTACCCGTCGCGCGGGAACCCGTGGAACTCGCTGCCGGTCGACTTCAGGACCGTCAGGTCGGTGACCCCGGCGAGCACGTGCACGTCGTCGCCGTCGACCTGCACCACGGCCGTGCGGGTCCCACGGCCGGCCCGGACGAACGAGTGGTCGTGCTCCCGGCCGTCGACGACGATCCGCTCCCACGTGTGCTGCTCGGCGGACAGGGTGGAGCCGTCGTACCAGTCGAAGGCGGTGCTGAAGTGCCGGCCGAGGCGCAGGAGGAACTCCTCCGGCGTGCCCACCCCGTGCTCCTTCGCGAAGGCGTAGACGGTGTTCTTCTGCGTGTCCGTCGCGACGACCTTCGCGTTGTCGCCCTCGGTGTACGAGTCGGCGAGCGCCGCGCCGCGCAACTGCGTCGTGACGGTCAGGTCCTCGATCTCGTGCCGGTCGGTGTCGCGCGTCACCCGGACGAGCCGGACCTCGGCCTTGCCGTACTGGTTCGCACCGAGGTGGACGGTCGTGGTGGTGGGGACTGGCTGGACGTCGGTGATCTCCATGGAGGCGACGATGACACCCGAGTGTTTCGGCGGTGGGTCGAACAGGTCACGAGCTCCGTCAGCGGCCACGGCCCGGTCGTGACGCAGCCGTCGAACGCCCGTAACCACACGGAAACACCCGTTCCATAGCGTTGCCGCCACGACGCACCCGATCGAGGAGGGCCCCGTGGCGCACACATCCGCACCCCGGCGGTCCTCGGCGTGGAACCGCGGGATGATCGCGCACGGACGACGGTCCGACGGCGCCACCGACACCCGTCCCACCATCCCGATCGGACCCTGCAATGGACCTCGTCTCCGTCCGCACCGTGCGGACACCGTCGCACCGCGACGACCTCTCCTTCGGTCCCGGTGAGTATCCCCTCGCCGGCGGCACCTGGCTGTACTCGGAGGAACAGCCGGGTCTGACCGGGCTCGTCGACCTCACGGCACTGGGGTGGCGCGACACCGAGCGCAGCGCCGGAGGGCTCCGGATCGCCGCGACCTGCACGATCGCCTCGCTGCTGCGCGTGGCGCCCGAGGACGACTGGCGTGCCTGGCCGCTCGTCGACCGGTGCGCCAACGCGTTGCTGGCGTCGTTCAAGGTGTGGAACCAGGCGACGGTCGGCGGCAACGTCGCGGTCGCCCTCCCGGCGGGGGCGATCACCGCGCTGCTCGTGACGCTCGACGCGGTCGCGGAGGTCTGGGCACCGGACGGCGGGGAGCGCCGGGTCCCGGTGGCGGACCTGGTCACCGGGCCGCGGACGACCGACCTCGCGCCGGGTGAGGTCATCCGGGCGTTCGACGTGCCACGAGCGGCCCTCGTGGCGCGCACCGGGTTCCGTCGGGTGTCCCTCAGCCCGCACGGCCGGACCGGTGCACTCGTCACGGCGCGGTGGTCGGCGTCGGGCTTCGTCCTCGTCGTGACCGGGGCGACCCCGCGGCCGCTCGTGCTCCGTCACGCCGGGGTCCCGACCGCCGCGGAGGTCGACGCACGACTCGAGGCACACGACGCCTGGTACGACGACCCGCACGGATCCCCGGACTGGCGGCGCGCGGTGAGCCGGCGGTTCGCGGCGGAGCTCGTCGCCGAGGCGCTCGGGACGACGGGCGGTGCGGCATGAGGTTCGAAGTCGACGGCGCGACGGTGGACGCCGAACCGCAGCCCGGTCAGGTCCTCCGCACCCTGCTCCGCGAGCACGGGGTGACGTCCGTCAAGAAGGGCTGCGACGCGGGCGACTGCGGTGCGTGCTCGGTGCTCGTCGACGGGGTGCCGGTCCACTCCTGCATCACGCCGGCGCACCGGATGGCGGGGCGTGCCGTCACCACGGCGGCTGGGCTCGGCACGCCGGAGGACCCGCACCCCGTGCAGCGCGCGTTCGCCGAGGCGCCGGGCTTCCAGTGCGGCTTCTGCACCGCCGGGTACGTCGTCACGGCGTCCACGCTCGACGAGGACGCGCTGGCGGACCGGCACCGCGCGTTGAAGGGCAACCTCTGCCGGTGCACCGGGTACCGGGCGATCGAGGACGCCCTGGACGGGGTCGCGAACACGGCGTGCGCGGCGGCCGGTCAGGCGATCGGCACGTCCGTCGCCGCTCCCGCCGCGATGGCGATCGTGACCGGACGCGAGGAGTACACGCTCGACGTGCGGCGGACCGAGGGCCTGTTGCACCTCGCGGTCCTCGGCAGCCCGCACCCGCACGCCCGCATCGTGTCGATCGACACGGCGGCGGCCGAAGCCCTCCCGGGCGTGCACGCCGTCCTCACGCACCACGACGACCCCGGCGTGCTGTTCTCCACCGGTCGGCACGAGTCCCGTCTGGACGACCCGGACGACACCCGGGTGCTCGACCGGGTGCTCCGGTTCCGTGGGCAGCGCGTGGCCGCAGTGGTCGCGGACAGCGTCCGGATCGCCGAGCAGGCCTGCGCCCTCGTGCGGGTGCGCTACGAGGTGCTGCCGAGCGTGCACGACCCGGACGCGGCCCGTGCCGCCGGCGCTCCGCTCCTGCACGCCGACAAGACGACCCAGGAGCACCGGATCGCCGAGCCGGGCCGCAACGTGGTCGCCGCCCTGCACGGTGAGACGGGCGACGTCGACGGAGCCCTGGCGACGGCCGCGGCCACCGTCGAGGGCACCTGGACGACCGGCCGCGTCTCGCACGCCGCGCTCGAGACCCACGCGACCCGCGGGTCCGTCGACCGCGACGGGCGGCTCGTGCTCCGGACCGCGACGCAGGTCCCGTTCCTGGTGCGTGACGAGATCGCGCACGTGTTCGGCCTCGACCCGAGCCGAGTCCGTGTCATCGCGAAGCGCGTCGGCGGTGGGTTCGGCGGGAAGCAGGAGTTGCTGACCGAGGACCTGGTCACCCTCGCGGTGCTGCGGACCGGTCGCGCGGTGCAGTACGAGTTCAGTCGGCGTGACGAGTTCACGATCGCCCCGACCCGGCACCCGATGCGCGTGCGGGTCCGGCTCGGTGCCGACGCCGAGGGGCACCTGACGGCACTGCACGTCGACCAGACCATGGACACCGGCGCGTACGGCAACCACGGGATCGGTGTCATGTTCCACTCCGTCAGCGAGTCCGTCGCCGTCTACCGGTGCCCGTCGAAGCGAGTGGACGCGGAGTCCGTGTACACGAACAACCTGCCGTCCGGGGCGTTCCGCGGGTACGGACTCGGCCAGGTCGTGTTCGCGATCGAGTCCGCCATGGACGAGCTCGCCCGGGAGCTCGGCATCGACCCGCTCGACCTGCGGCGGCGGAACGTCGTGGTCCCCGGAGACCCCCTCGTGGTCACGGACCCGGACGAGCAGGACGACCTGCGCTGGGAGGGCAGTTACGGACTCGACCAGTGCATCGACCTGGTGGAGGACGCCCTCCGTGCACCGGTGCCCGAGGTCCCACGCATGGACGGGCCGCCGCTGGACGACTCCGGTGACTGGGCGTTCGGCACCGGGGTCGCCCTCGCGGCGATCGCGACGATGCCGCCGCGCGGGCACCACGCGCACGTGTCGGTCGAGGCCACGGCGGAGGGCCGGTACCGCATCGGCGTCGGCACGGCCGAGTTCGGCAACGGGACGACGACGGTGCACACGCAGCTCGTCGCCACCGCCCTCGGCACCACCACGGACCGGGTCGACGTGCACCAGTCGGACACCGACGCTGCCCGGCACGACACGGGGGCGTTCGGGTCCGCCGGGGTCGTGGTCGCCGGCAAGGCGCTGTACGCCGCGGCACAGGCACTGCGGGAGGACATGACCGCGCGCGCCCTCGGGCTCGTCGCCGCCCGGACACCCCGGACCGCGTCGGGTCCGCTCGGGCCGGCGGTCTCGATCGGGCCGGACGGCGTCCGCGTCGGCGAGGAGCTCGTCGGGCACGCCGAGCTGCTCGCCGACGGCCCGCTCGTCGCGCACGGCAGCCACGACGGCACGCCACGGTCGCTCGCGTTCACCGTGCACGGCGCCCGGGTGGCGGTGCACCGGCCGACGGGTGAGGTCCGCGTGCTGCACAGCGTGCAGGCGGTGGACGCCGGCACCGTCCTGAACCCGGAGCAGCTCCGCGGCCAGGTGGAGGGCGGCGCCGCGCAGGCGATCGGCTCGGCGCTCTACGAGGAGGTCGTGCTGGACGAGACCGGTCGGGTGACGACCGATGCGTTCCGGGCGTACCGGGTGCCGAAGATCTCCGACGTGCCCCGCACCGAGGTGCGCTTCGCCGACACGCACGACCCGCTCGGCCCCCTCGGCGCGAAGTCGATGAGCGAGGCGCCGTACAACCCGGTCGCGCCAGCCGTCGCGAACGCGGTGCGCGACGCCGTCGGCGTCCGCCCCCACCGGCTGCCGATGACGCGCGACCGGGTCTGGGCGATGCTCCAGGACGCGACCGACGCCGGGGGTGCGTGATGTTCGAACTGGCACCGCGCCTCCTGGCCGCCCTCGACGCGGGGGACCCCGTGGTCGTCGCGACGGCCGTCGCGATGACGGGCAGCGCGCCGACCGGCGTCGGCTCGTCGATGGCCGTCCTGCCCGGCGGCCAGGTCGTCGGCACCATCTCCGGCGGGTGCGTCGAGGGGGCGCTGTTCGACACTGCGGAGCAGGTCCTCGAGACCGGCGAGGCGGTGCTCGAACGCTTCGGGTTCGACGACGGCCCGGACGACGTCGACGCGATGTGGGCACCGGCGCTCCGCTGCGGCGGTCGCGTCGAGGTCCTGGTCCGTCGCGTCCGTCCCGAGGACGTCGACGTCGTGGACGCACTCCGGCGCGCGGCGTCCGGGGTGCCGACGTCGCTCGGCCTCTCGCTCGACCCGGCAACGCTCGGCGCGGTCGTGCACGTCCCCGACGGCTGCGGCGGCCGGCTCTTCGTCGAGCGCGCCGACGTCCGGCCGCGGTGCATCGTGGTGGGCGCGGTCGAGTTCGCGGTGGCCCTGACGAACACGGCCGCGGTGCTCGGCTACGCCGTGACGGTCGTCGACCCGCGGCCGGTGTTCCTGACCGACGAGCGCTTCCCGGCCGCCGACGAACGCATCGTGGGCTGGCCGACGCGTGTGGTCGAGGCGTTGCCGGTTGACGCGACCACCGCCGTCGTGGTGCTCGCGCACGACGACCGGTTCGACGCCGCCGTGGTCGACTCGGCGCTCCGACGGGGTGCCGGGTACGTCGGGGCGATGGGCTCCCGCACGACGAACGCACGTCGGATGGCGGAGCTGCGGGCGCTCGGGACGCCGGACACCGACCGGCTGCGGTCCCCGATCGGGCTCGACATCGGTGCGACGACGCCGGCGGAGATGGCGGTCGCGATCATGGCCGAGGTGATCGCGGTCCGGACGGGCGCCGGCGGCGGTGCGCTCGTCGACGGTGCCGGTCCCATCCACCGCCGGGCGGTGTCCGCGAGCTGAGCCGGCGGCGCACGATCGGGTCAGGCGACGGCGGGTGTCCGGGCCAGTCGTTCGGCGAGCCGCGCCGTGATCTCCCGCTCGTCCGCCGCGACGAGCTCCCCGTCGCGGACCACCACGCGCCCGCCCACGACGACGTGTCGGGGCCGCCGCCCGGGGGCGGCCCAGAGGAGTCCCGCGACGGGGTCGGCGACTCCCGCGTCCGCCACCCCGGAGACGTCCCACACGCACAGGTCGCCCGCGCTCCCGGCGCCGAGGTGCCCGAGCTCCGGGCGCCCGAGCCCCGTCGCGGAACCCTCCGTCGCCGCGCCGAGCACCTGCCGCGCCGGCAGCTGCGGCCCGACGAGCGCCGACACCTGCATGGCCAACCGGGCGTCCGCGAGCAGGTGTCCGGCGTCGTTGCTGCCGCCACCGCTCGTGCCGAGGCCGACCGGGACCCCGGCCGCGGCGAGCCGTGCGACGGGAGCGATGCCCCAGCCCATCGGCACGTCGCACCCGGGTGCGTGCGTGGCGGTGACGCCCGCTGCCGCGAGCCGGGCGATCTCGTCGTCGGTGACGTCGCAGAGGTGCGCGATCGTGACGTCCGGCGCGAGCCACCCCCACTCCTCGAGCAGGTCGAGCGGCCGACGGCCGTAGCGCTCGAGCGCGATCGCGGTGTCGACCTGTTCGTTGGCCTGGGTCCGCCGGCGGAGTCCGTGTCGCGCCGCCACCTCGCCGAGCGCGCGGAAGGTCGCCTCGCCGTCGGAGTGCACGCCGGCCGGACCGACGGCGACCTGGAGCCCGCCGTCCGGGTCCACGCCGCCGACGGCGTCGTCGTGCAGCAGTCGTGACGCGATCGCGTCCGCCGAGGCCGCCGCGCGGTCCGGGTCGTCCCGTGCCGAGCCGCGGACGAAGACGACCCGACCGCCGAGACCGCGGACCGCGCCCACGGTGGCCGCGGCGAGCGCGACGGTGTCGTCCGTGGTCGCCTCGGCGGGCCAGTTCAGGTGGTGGTCGGCGATCGTCGTGACGCCGGACAGGAGGCCCTCCGCGGCTCCGGCGGACGCCGCCAGTGCGTACAGCTCGGGGTCGTGCCCCACCCGTCCGTACGCCGCGGCCATGGTCGGGAGCCAGTCCGCCATCGGCACGCCGCGAGTTCCGGGCAGGGTGCGGAACGCGGTCTGGAGGAGATGGTGGTGCGCGTTGACGAGACCGGCCGTGACGACGCACCCGGATGCGTCGAGGGTGGTGACGAGGTCGCTGCCGTCGTCGACGACGACGTCGCCCTCCCGTTCGGTCCGGGGGTCGACGAGGACGCGAAGGGCTCTGGTGACGGTCAGCATGGTGGTGTTTCTAGCAGTCCCCTGTTTCCGGGCCGTGACGGGGTGCGCACGGACGGCGTCGCTGCTCGGTCCCGGCGTTCCAGGACCGTGGGTCGGCACCGCGGGGTAACCGGGCGGAAACACCCGGGGAACACGCGGACCGTAGGTTCGCCCCATGACACAGACCCTGATCCGCGCCGGATGGGTGCTCACCGCAGCACCCGACGGCGCTGCCACGCCCGCCGCGATCCGCGACGGAGCCGTGCTCCTCGACGGCGACCGGATCGCCGCGGTCGGCACGTACGCCGACCTCGCCGCGGCCCACCCGGACGCACCGGTGCGCGGCGGTGCGTACGACATCGTCACGCCCGGCTTCGTGAACACCCACGGCCACTTCAGCGAGGGGCTCATCACGGGGATCGGTTCGCAGTACACGTTGTGGGAGTGGCTCACGGCGTTGATCGGGCGCGTCAACCCGGTGATGACCCGGGACAAGGCCTACGCGGGCACGGTGCTGCAGGGCATCCAGCTGCTCCGGAGCGGGGTGACGACGGCGAACGACATGTTCTGCGCCGACCCGGTGCCGGACGAACCGGCGACACCCGGCGTGGTGCAGGCGCTCGAGGACCTCGGGCTGCGCGGGGTCGTGTCGTTCGGCTCCGGCGACGTCGACCGCGACTTCGGAGCGACGCCCATCCTGGAGGAGTTCGAGGCCCTGCGCGAGGCCGCCGCCGCCAGCCGGTACAGCACGTTCCGGGTCGGCGTCTCGTCGATCGGGCGGTACACGGACGACACCTGGCAGGAGCACGTCGACTACGCGGTCGCCGGCGGCCACGGCGTGCACGTGCACTTCCACGAGGTGCGCGAGGAGGTCACCGCGGCCCGGCAGCGCACCGGACGGACGGCCATCGGGCACGCCGAGGCGACGGGCATGTTCCAGGTCCCGGTGATCGCCGCGCACAGCGTCTGGGTGGACCGCGAGGACCGGGAGCGGTACGCGGCCAACGGCGTCGGCGTGGCCCACAACCCGGTCGCGAACGGGATCCTCGCCAGCGGCATCGCCCCGATCGCGGAACTCCGTGCGCTCGGCGTCCCGGTGGGCATCGGGGTCGACGGCCCGGCGTCGAACGACTCCCAGGACTTCCTGCAGGCGATGAAGACGGCCGCGCTGCTCGCTCGGGTGCGGGACCTGCAGGCCACCGCGATGAGCGCCCGCGAGGCCTTCGAGATGGGGACGATCGGCGGCGCCCGTGCCCTGCGCATGGAGGACGAGATCGGCTCGCTGGAGCCGGGCAAGCGCGCGGACCTGGTCGTCCTCGACGGCGACTCCCCGACCCTCGCGAACGTCCACGACCCCTACCAGGCGGTGGTCTTCGTCGCCGGCAGCCGCGAGGTCCGCGACGTCTGGGTGGACGGCGAGCTGAGCGTCGCGGACGGCGACGTCACCCGGGTGGACGTGCGTGAGGCGGTCGAACGGGCGCGTCCGCTCGCCCGGCAGCTCGTGGCCGAAGCGGGGCTGGAGCGCCTGTCCGCGCTCACCGGCGGCCCGCTCGACGGCACCGAGCGTCCGTAGTCCGTCCGGTCAGAGTTCGAGCACCAGTCGCGGGCAGCCGCGCCGGGCGCGGGACACGCAGACCATCATGGTGCGGTCGTCGGCCTGCTCCTCGGGGCTGAGCACGGTGTCCCGGTGCTCGACCGCGCCCTCGAGCACGGGGGTCTCGCAGGTGCCGCACGTGCCCTCCCGGCAGGACGAGAGCACGAAGGCGCCGGCGTCCTCCGCGACCTCGAGCAGGGTCCGGTCGGCTGGAACCGTCACGGTGACGCCGGTGACCGTGAGCTCGACCTCGAAGGCCTCGCCGGGGGCGTCGACGTCCGCGGCGGGCTCGAAGCGCTCGACGCGGACGCTGCCCGCCGGCCAGTGCTCGGCGGCGGCCTCGACCGCGTCCATGAGCCCGCGCGGCCCGCAGCAGTACACGACCGCGTCGCGCGGTGCGGCGAGGAGCGCGTCGACGTCGAGCCGGACGCCCTCGTCGGCCGCCGCCACGACGACCCGGTCGGGGTGCGCGGCGACGAGCTCGTGCACGAACGCCATGCGGTCGCGGGACCGCCCCGCGTAGTGGAGCTCCCACGGGGTGCCGGCGCGTTCGGCGGCGGCGATCATCGACCGGATCGGCGTGATCCCGATGCCCCCGGCGACGAAGACCGCGCGGCGCGCCGGGTCGTGGCCGAAGTGGTTCCGCGGCCCGGCCACCACGACCTCGTCGCCGACCGCCAGCGCCTCGTGCACGGCGACCGATCCGCCGCGGCCGTCGGGCTCGCGGAGCACGGCGATGCGCCAGTGCCCGTCGGCGGTCGTCGTGACGAGCGAGTACTGGCGCTCGGTCCCGGGGGAGACCTCGAGGTCGACGTGCGCTCCGGGTTCCCAGTCCGGCAGTGCCGGACCGTCGACCCGGGCCAGGTCGAGTGCGACGACGTCCGTGGCGACTTCGTGGCGGGCGGCGACGCGCAGCCGCCGACGCTCCGGCACGGCGCTCACGCGATCGCTCCGGCGCGCGGGGTCTCCTTGACCACGATCATGTGGAAGCGGCTGCCGTCCGCGCTGCACCACCGGTGGCCGGTGCCGCCGCGGTAGTACGCCGAGTCGCCGGGCCCGAGGTCGAGCGGTTCCCGTCCGCGCAGGTCGAGGTGCACGCGGCCGGCGAGCACGGTGAGGAACTCGTCCTCGTGGTGCTCGAAGTACTCGCCGAGGTCCGTGTTGTCGCCGACCCACTCCAGCGGCTCGAACGCGTGTGGGCCGGCGTGCACGAGCAGCCGGGCCTCGCCGCTCGAGAACGGTCCGCGGGCGCCCTCGCCGGCACGGATGACCTCGGGCAGGCGGACCTCGTGCTCCGGTCGCTCGGGGGCACCGGCTGCGAGCAGTTCGACCTGGGTCGTGCCGAGCGCCGCGGCGATCTTCTCGAGGGACACCATGCTGGCGCGGGAGTGCCCGCGCTCGACCTGGCTGAGGAACGGGTGCGACAGCCCGGTCAGTTCGGCGACCTGCACGAGCGTCAGTCGTGCGGCGCGTCGACGGGCACGGATGTGCTCACCGATCCGCTGGGTCTGGTCGTCGACGACGCGGTCGGTCTCGGTGGTGGTGCCGGTGCTCACGCGCGCTCCTCTCGTCCTCGGTGGGGCCGTCCCGACCGCTCGGCCGGAACGCTCGTTCCCGCTCCCGGTCGCGTCGGGGCGGGCGTCACACACGGCAACCGCCTCGAAACGAGAGGGAAACACTGCCGCCCTAGCATCGGAGATGTTGATGCGATCAACATTCTCACACACGATCGAGAGGCTCCGGATGGACTCGTCAGTGCCCCGCCCGATCGCCCTCCTGCGCTCCGCGCTGCTGCCGGACGGCCGGTCGGTCGACGTCGCGATCGACGGCGAGACCGTCTCCACCGTGGCCCCGGCCGGCACCCTCGCGGCGCCGGCGGAGGAGACGATCGACCTCGGCGGCCGGCTGCTCCTGACCGCACCGGCAGAACCGCACGCCCACCTCGACAAGGCCCTCAGCGCCGACGTCATCCGGCCGCCGCTCGGCGACCTCGGTGCCGCGATCGCCTCGTGGACCGCGCACGCGACGACCATGACCGTCGAGGACATCGCCGACCGGGCCCGGACCGCCGCCCTCACCCTGCTCGCCGCCGGCACCACGGCCGTCCGGAGCCACGTCGACGTCCTCAGCGGCCGACACAGCGCGGCCGACCGGCCCGCCACCACGGAGCAGGCCCTGCGCGGCGCCCGCGCCCTCGTGCAGGTCCGCGACGAACTCGCCGGCCTGATGGACATCGAGCTCGTCGCCCTCGCCGGCCCGCTCGCCCCGGACGAGCACGTCGAGGCGGTACTCGACCTCGGCGTGGACCTGGTCGGCGGCGCCCCGCACCTCGCCGAGGACCCCCTCGCGGACGTCGACCGACTCCTCGCCATCGCCCACCGACGGGGCCTCGGCGTCGACCTGCACGCCGACGAGAGCCTCGACGGCCCGGTGACCCTCGACCACTACGCCCGGGCGTCCCGCTCGCTGCGACGGGACCGGCAGTACTCCGCCGGGCACTGCGTCCGGCTCGGCACCCTGGGGCCGGAGCGGCTCGCCGAGGTGGTCGCCGACGTCGCCGCAGCCGACCTCGGCGTGATCACGCTCCCGATCACGAACCTGTACCTGCAGGGCTGGCAGTACCCGGTCGCCACGCCGCGGGGACTGACCGCCATCCAGGCGCTCCTCGACGCCGGCGTCCGCGTCGCCGCCGGCGCGGACAACGTCCGCGACCCCTTCAACCCGGTCGGCCGGAGCGACGCCTTCGAGACCGCATCGCTGCTCGTCTCCGCCGGCCACGTGACGCCGGACCAGGCGTACGCGATGGTGAGCGACACCGCCCGGAGCGTGATGGGCCTCCCGGCCGCCGGTCCCGTCCCCGGGCGGCGCGCCGACCTGCTCGCCGTGGCCGCGACGAGCGTCACCGACGCCGTCGCGAACGCCCCCGCCGACCGCGTCGTCCTGTCTCGCGGGCGACTCGTCGCCCGCACCGAGGTGCGACGGACCGTCGCCACGCCGGCCGCAGCCGCGGCCGCCGTCCCCGCCTGACCCCTCCGCCCGCCCGCACCGAGAACCCGAGGTGATCGTGACCACCACCGCCCCGCCACCCGTCGCCACGACGGACACGCTGCTCGACTTCCGCAACGTCGAGATGACCTTCCCGAACGGCACCATCGCCCTGCAGGGCGTCGACCTCACCGTGGACCGCGGCCAGTTCGTCTCGGTCGTCGGCCCGTCCGGCTGCGGCAAGTCCACGCTGCTCCGCATCGCCTCCGGCCTCGAGACCGCGTCGGACGGGTCGGCCGGTGTCGCGGCCGACCGCATCGGCTACGTCTTCCAGGACGCCACGCTCCTGCCCTGGCGCACCGTGCAGGGCAACGTCGAGCTGCTCGCCGAGCTCGGACACGTGTCGAAGGCCGAGCGAGCCGCCAAGGCCGCCCACGCCATCGAGCTCGTCGGCCTGAACGGCTTCGAGACGAACCTGCCGAAGCAGCTGTCCGGCGGCATGCGGATGCGGGTCTCGCTCGCCCGGTCGCTCACCCTCGACCCGGAGCTCTTCCTGTTCGACGAGCCGTTCGGTGCCCTCGACGAGATCACCCGCGAACGCCTCAACGACGAGCTCCTCCGGCTCTTCGTCGAGCAGCAGTTCGCCGGGCTCTTCATCACGCACTCCGTGTCCGAGGCCGTGTACCTCTCCACCGAGGTGATCGTGATGTCCGGGCGCCCCGGCAGCGTCGTCGGCCGGTTCGACGTGCCGTTCCCGATGCCCCGCGACCCCGACATCCGCTTCACACCCGAGTTCGCCGAACTGGTCGGCGAGGTCTCGCACGCGCTCCGGGAAGGACACCGCTGATGGTCACCCTGCAGGAGGCCGCCGAGACCCGCGCGGTCCGGGCCGCCGCCCGTCGCGCCGCTCCTCGGGCCCGCCGCGGCATCGCGTGGTGGCAGCCCGTCGTCGTCCTCGCCGTGCTCGTCGGCATCTGGTACGCGGCGGCCGCGTACTACGACCACGTCCGCGGCCTGGCCTTCCTCGTGCCGTACCCGCACCTCGTGGCGAAGGCGATCGTCGCGCCGACGATGCCGGACGGGTCGCCGTCCACGTTCGGCTCCGACCTCTGGTCCGCCCTCGGACGCACCACCGTCGTCTCGCTCACCGGCCTCGGCTTCGCGATCGTGATCGGCGTCGTGTGGGCGATGGCGATGGCGCAGGCGAAGTGGCTCGAGAACTCGCTGTACCCGTACGCCGTGGTGCTGCAGTGCGTGCCGATCCTCGCCCTCGTGCCGCTCATCGGCGCACTGTTCGGCTACGAGTTCGTCAGCCGCGTGATCGTCACCGTGATGATCGCGCTGTTCCCGATGGTGTCGAACACGCTGTTCGGGCTGCAGTCCGCCGACCGCGCGCAGCGTGAGCTGTTCCAGCTGCAGCGTGCCGGCCGGTTCGCCCAGCTCGTCAAGCTGCAGTTCCCCGCCGCGCTGCCGTCGATCTTCGTCGGCCTGCGCACCTCCGCCGGGCTGAGCGTCATCGGGGCGATCGTCGGCGACCAGTTCTTCCAGCGCGGCAACCCCGGGCTCGGCGTCCTCATCCAGGTGACCGCATCGCGCCTGATGGGCCCCGAGCTGTACGCGACCATCCTGATCGCCTCGCTCTACGGCGTCGCCGTCTTCCTCGTGTTCGGCCTGATCGGCCGCCTGGCCGTCGGCCGCTGGCACGACTTCAGCTGATCCCCCCCCCCAGAACCCACACCCCTTCCCACCACAGCACCACGAGACCCGCACCACGAACGGAGCCTCCATGCGCACCACCTCCCGCCTCGGCGTCGCCACCGCCGCCCTCGCCGCCACCGCCATCGCCCTCACCGGCTGCGCGGCGGGGTCTTCCGGCAGCACCGGGACGACCGCCGCGACCTCGTCGACCGCCTCCGGGCCGAAGGTCGACCTCGCCGGCGCGTGCCCCGCGACCGTCGTCGTCCAGACCGACTGGAACCCCGAGGGCGAGCACGGCCACCTCTACCAGATGCTCGGCCCGAACCCGGTGATCGACTCCTCCGGCAAGACCGTCACCGGCGACCTCTACGCCAACGGCAAGAGCACCGGCGTCAAGCTCGAGATCCGTGCCGGCGGCCCGGCGATCGGCTACACCAAGGTCGCGTCGCAGATGTACCAGGACAAGGACATCACCCTCGGGTACATGTCCACGGACGAGCAGGTGCAGTTCTCCGGCAACCTGCCCACCACGGCGGTGTTCGCCGAGAACGACCAGTCCCCGATGTCGATCATGTGGGACCCGAAGACGTACCCGGAGGTCGACAGCATCAAGAGCCTCGGCAAGGCACTCGAGAAGGACGGCGGCGTCGTCCGCTACTTCAACGGCGCCGCGTACATGACCTACCTCGAGCAGTCCGGGATCCTGCCGAAGAAGGTCCTCGACGGCAGCTACGACGGCACCCCGTCGAAGTTCGTGTCCGCAGGCGGCAAGGACGCGCAGCAGGGCTTCGCGACCGCCGAGCCGTACATCTACCAGAACCAGGTCGCGGCCTGGGGCAAGAAGGTCGACTACGCGCTCGTCTCGAGCACGGGGTGGAACCCCTACCCCGAGGCGATGTCGGTCCGTACCGGTGACCTGAAGAAGCTCGAGCCGTGCCTGCAGAAGCTCGTGCCGGTCATGCAGCAGGCCGACGTGGACTACCTGAAGTCCCCGGGCGCCACGAACGACCTCATCACGAAGCTCGTGCAGCAGTACAACAACGGCTGGACCTACGACTCGAAGGTCGGCGCGTTCGCCGCGGCCCAGATGGTGAAGCTCGGCCTCGCGAAGGACACCGACGGCTACATCGGGTCGATGGACGAACAGCGCATGCAGGACTTCATCGCCAAGGCGACGCCCGTCTTCGCCGGCACCGGTGACGTCAAGAGCGGCCTGAAGCCCTCCGACCTGTACACGAACGAGTTCCTCGACAAGTCCATCGGTCTGGGTTCCTGACACCGGTCGGCTCCCGTCGAACGGGAGCCGACCAACAAGCGGACGGGAGGCGCGGTGCCACGCCGCCCCGCGCCTCCCGTCCGTCGTCCCCGCACCACCCACCCACCAGGAGTGAGCATGACCACCGTCACCCCCACCTCCGTCGAGGCGCTGCGCGCCGAGCTCGTCGCACTGCTCGGTGAGCGCGGCGTGAGCGCCGACGAGCGCACGCGGGCCCGCGCCTCCGTCGACGAGGCCACCATGAGTCCGATCCTCAGCGAGCAGCTGCCCCTCGGCCTCGCCGACCTCGTCGCGTCGCCGGCCAGCGCCGACGACATCGCCGCCACCCTGCAGGCCGCGGTCCGGCACGGCGTCCCCGTCACCACCCGCGGGAAGGGCACCGGCAACTACGGCCAGGGCATCCCGCTGCACGGCGGCCTGGTCCTCGACACGTCGCGGGCACGCGCCGTCGTCGAGGTCGGCGACGGCTGGATCACCGCCGAGGCCGGCGCGTCCATGGTCGCCCTGGAGCAGGCGGCCGCCGCCACGGGCCAGCAGCTCTGGATGTACCCGTCCACCGCCCAGTCGACCATCGGCGGCTTCCTGTCCGGTGGTTCCGGCGGCACCGGGTCGATCGCGCACGGGTCGAACTGGCAGGGCTTCGTCACGGCGCTCGACGTCGCGCTCCCCGGCGCCGACGAGCTGCTGCACGTCGAGGGCGACGAGGCGCAGCCGTTCGTGCACACCTACGGCACCGCCGGCGTCATCGCCCGCGCCACCGTCCGGCTCGAGCCGCTGCAGGAGTGGCGAGCCGTCTACGCGGCGTTCCCCACCTTCGAGGACGCGCTCGTCGCCGTCCGTACGCTGCGCGGACTCGACCCGGTGCCGCGGCTCGTGAGCGCCGACCGTGCCGAGATCGCCGCGACGCTGCCGTCCGACCTGGCCGTTCCCGACGACCGTGCGAGCCTGCGAGCGATCATCGACGACGTCGCGCTCGACGAGGCCCGGGCACGCATCGAGGCCGCCGGCGGTGAGGTCCTGGACGTCCGTGAGGGCCTGCAGCAGACCACGAAGGTGTCGATGCTGTCGTACAACCACCCGATCTGGTGGCTGAAGCGGAACACGAGCGACACCGAGTACTTCCACGTCGAGGTCGGCGGTGAGGCGCTCATCGACCGGATCGCCGAGGTCGAGGCCGTCTACCCCGGCGGCATGCTCCACATCGAGGCCGCGCACGTCGGACCGATCGGGATGCTCACCGCGCCGTACACCGGGGCCGAGGACGTCTACGCCGGCTACCCGGTGCTCCGCGAACTCGGCGTCCGGGTGCACAGCCCGCACCAGTACTACGTCGACCACGGCGTCGAGGAGCTCGTGGCGCTGAAGCAGCGCACCGACCCCGCGGGGCTGCTCAACCCCGGGCACGTCATCGACCCGTCGCTCGTGGTCAGCGGTGGCTCCACCGCGTCCGCGCAGCCCGTCGTCCCGGGGTTCGGCAAGTGAGCGCCGGCATCGGCACGGTCCGCTCGCGTCGGCTCGCGGAACTGTCGGGTCCGGCCGTCGCGGCGGGCTTCGGGCCGGACACGATCGTCGTGCAGCCCACCGGCGCCGTCGAGCACCACGGCCCGCACCTGCCGCTCCTGACCGACCACCTGCTCGCCGAGCACATCGGCGGGGCGGCGGTCGAGCAGGCGGCCGCCGAGGGGCTGGACGTCTGGCAGCTCCCGACGCTGTCGTTCACGAAGTCCGACGAGCACAGCTGGGCACCCGGCACGGTGTGGCTCGACAGCGACACGATGTTCGACACCGCCGTGCAGATCGGCCGCGCGGTCGCCCTCACCGGTGCCGGCACCCTGGTGTTCGCCAACGGGCACGGCGGCAACGTCGCCCTGCTGCAGGTCGCCCTGCGCGAGATCCGGAAGCGCTACGGGTTGAAGACCTTCCTCATGCCGACCCTCGCGCGCGTCCCCGGCCCGGACGGCGAGGACGCGGACGAGCTCGGGCTGGGGATCCACGGCGGCGCCGCGGAGACGTCGATGATCCTGCACCTGCGCCCGGACCTGGTCGACATGTCGCTCGCGGAGCGATGGGTGCCGGAGCACATCGCCGGCTTCGAGAAGATCGCCTTCAACGGCGGCCCGGTGTCGTTCGGGTGGTTGTCCGACGACTTCGGGACGCCCGGGGTCGTCGGCGACGCCAGCCGGGCGACGGCGTCGTACGGTGCCGTCCTCTGGGAGCACTCGGTCGCCGAGGCCGTGGCGTCGCTGCACGAGATCGCACGGTTCGACCCGGCGGTGAGCCGTCCGGCGGTGGCCCGCCCCGCCGACGCCGCGGTCTCGTGACCGTGCCGCGAGGGGTCGACGATGAGCCCGTGCCGGCGGACCCGTTGACCCTCGCGGCATCGTGGCTCCCCGCCGCGTCGGACGCCCCGGGTCCGACCATGACCCTCTCCACCGTCGGGCTCGACGGCTACCCCGACGCCCGGACGGTCCTGCTCTCCCTGTTCGACGGGGAGCGCCTGCACTTCCACACCGACTCGCGCAGCCGCAAGGCCGCCGAACTCGCGGCGGTGCCCCGTGCCGGGGTGACCCTGCACTGGCCCGAGGCCGCGCGACAGCTCGTCGTGGTCGGTGACGTGGCGCCCGTCTCCGACCACGAGGCCCGCTCGGCCTACGCGGCCAGGACGCGGTACCTGCAGGTGCTCGCGTGGGTCAACGACCACGCGTCCGCTGCGGACACACCGGCCCGGCGCCGGGAGGCCTGGGCGGCGTTCGGCCGCGAACGGGCCGGCACGGACCTCGAGCCGCCGAGCACGTGGGCGGGGTTCGCGCTCACACCGGTGCGGATGGTGTTCTGGCGCGGGGCGACGGACGCGGCGAGCAACCGGCTCGCCTACCACCGGCGCCCGGACGGGTCGTGGTCGCGGGAGTCCTGGCCGGGGTGACCACCCCTGTGTCGGGTGGAGCCTTCCTAGCGAACGGTCGCCCTGGGCAGTGGAGACCACGCAGCGACGACGACGGCGGCCGCGAACACGACCGTCACGGCGAGCAGCGCGAAGCCGTCCCCGGTCAGGGTCACGAGGGCACCCCCGCTCACTGCTCCCACCGCTGCGAGCGTCCGGTTCGCGCTGCGCATCGTGCCGTTCACACGCCCGAGGAGGGCGTCCGGTGTCACGGTCTGGCGGAGGACCATCTCGTTCGCGTTCTCGCAGCCTGCTGCGGCACCGTGCACGGCGAAGGCGACGAACAGGACCACGACCGTCGTCGGCCGTGCTGCGCCGCCGGTACCGAGCGTCACGAGCGTGATGGCCGCCCAGGCGATCGGGTAGGCGGCTCGTGCGGCGATGATCGTCCGGCCGGCACCGAACCGGGTGCCGAGGCGTGTCGCAGCGGTCGCGCCGACGAGCATCGCGATCCCACTGACGGCGATGACGGCCCCGTACAGCGCTGCGGGGAGCGCGAGCGTGCGGAGCGCGAGGGTCGCGAACACCGTCAGGCCGGCGGCGTTGGCGAGGAACCAGACGTGGGTGGACAGGGCCAGCGGTCTGAGCACTGCGTTGCCGTACGTCCAGCGCAGACCGTCCACGATGTCACTCCGCAGGCTCGTCCTGGCCGGCCGTGCCGGCTGGTGCTCGACGACGCGGACCCGGGCGACGAGGAACGCGTCGACGAAGTAGCTCACCGCGTCGAGCGCGATCGCGACCGGCGCCGTCACGATGCTGACCAGGACCCCGCCGAGCGCTGGGCCCGCCGTCTGCGCCGCCGCATCGCTCTGGTCCACCCGCGCGTTCGCCGCCAGGAGGAGCGGGCGCGGCACGATCCTGGGGAGGAGCGACTGCGTTGCCGCGAACCCCACGACGGACAGGATGCCGAACAGGAACAGCACCGCCGCAGTCGCCCACAGGTTCAGGAGCCCGGTGAACCACAGCACCGGGATCGCACCGAGGCTCACGCCGCGACCGATGCTCGCCCAGATCAGCAGCGGCTTCCGCCGGAAGCGGTCGACGGACGCGCCGACGACCAGACCGAACACGGCGTACGGGAGGAACTGGGCAGCGTTCACCAGTCCGAGCTCGAACGGACTGGCGTGCAGCACCGTCACCACGAGGACCGGCACGGCGACCGCGCTCACGGCTGACCCGAACGACGAGACGGTCGCGGCCCACCAGTAGGGGAGGAAGCCCGGCACGCGACGGAGCGTGGTCACGTCGTCGCCCATGTCCCAACGCTGGCAGACCGTGACACCTCGAGCAAGGGCGCAGCCGCCAGTGCTCGACCGTGGTCCTAGTGTGGTGCTGTGTCGAAGGTGCTGATCACCGGGATGTCGGGAACCGGGAAGTCGTCCGCGCTGATCGAGCTCGCGACGCACGGCTACCGGGTCGTGGACACCGATGATCCGGGATGGCGCGAGTACCGGGCGCTGCCGGATCCACCCGACGAAGCGCACCAGGGCGAGTGGATGTGGGTCGAGGCGGAGATCTCCGGGCTCCTGGACGCGGTGGACGACCGCTCGCTCTTCGTCCAGGGGTGCGTCCGGAACCAGTCCGAGTTCTCCGACCGGTTCGATGCGATCGTGCTCTTGAGCGCTCCGCTCGAGGTGATGCTCGATCGGGTCGCGCGCCGTACGACGAACCCCTACGGGAAGACCGCGCTCGAGCGCCGGATGATCGAGGCGGATCTCGTCGAGGTGGAGCCGCTCCTCCGTGCCGGGTGCACGCACGAACTCGACGCGGCTCGACCGCTGCACGAGGTGGTGTCCGACCTGATCGCCATCGCGTCGTCCGCGGGCGCGTCCGGGTGAGGAACGTCGCCGGTCAGCGCGACGCTGCCTCCGGCACCGTTCCACCCCACCCGTTGAACCCGCCGAACACGACCCTCACCGGGACGGCCTGCGCCCGGTCGGTCACGTACCGGTACACGCCCCCCGGACGGCCGAGCCACAGGGAACCCGCCGGCGTCGTGGTCGTCGCCGTCGTCCGGAGCTCGACCACGTACTGCCCGGAGGGGATCTGGAACTGGGCCGTCTGCTCGTCGTCGAGCAGCGTCGAGAACCGGGTCGAGAACGACGCTCCGCTCGTCGCCTCCGTCACCACGACGCTCGCGCCACTGAGCTGCGGCGACGGGGTGCGGGACGCCGTGTTCGCGAAGACGGCCAGGTCGTAGTCGCCGTGCGCGTAGTGCTGCGACAACGTCACCTGCGACGCCGGGAGCGTCCCCCGCTGCTGGTACACCCGCGTCTTCCACACGGCGGGCGACGCCGTGCCGCTGGCGTACGCCTCGATGCGGTACTGACCGGTGCTCAACCCGAGGAACCGGTACCGTCCCGCGCTGTCCGAGGTCGTCCGGAACACCTGCGAGGTGTCCTCGTTCCACGCGTACATCAGCCGTCCGGCAGCGGGACCCGAGGGGCCGACCACCCCACCCTGCACGGTGGCGCCACGGACGAGAGGCACGGTCACCGCGACCGTCGTGCCACCGCGGACCGCGATGTCCGAACGGAGTCCGGGGGCGTAGGTGTCCGGTCCGTGCGGCGGGAGTTGCCGTGTGGTCACCGTCACGGTGTCCGGGGCGGGGATGCCGGCGAACGTCGCGGTGCCGTCGACGTCGGTGGTGGCGGTCCCGACGACGGCGTCGATGCCGATCGCGGCGAGTTCGACGTCCGCCAACCGGATCGGGGTGCCGTCCGGCGTCGCGAGCTGCACGGCGATCGTGCCCGACCCGGCCGCGTTCGCCGGCGGCGCCACACCGATCAGCGCGGCCGTTGCCAGCGCCACGACCAGTGTCGTCCCGATGATCTGTCGCATCGCGTTCCCCGATCGCCCGCCAGCCACGTGTTGCGTGGGACTGTACGCGCACGGGAGGCGCGGTGCGGGTCCGACCCGCACCGCGCCTCCTGGACCGGGTCGCGTCACACGGCGCGACCCGGCGGCCGGATCAGGCGCGTCGCCGACGCGCCGCCGTCCAGATGCCGAGTCCCGCGACGAGGACGAGCACGCTCCCGACGGCGAGCGGCAGCAGCTCCGCGCCGGTGTAGGCGAGCGCGCCGACGTCCGAGCCGGTGTCGCGCCCGTCCGCCGCGTCCGGGGAGCGGTCGGCACCGGACTGCGCGGCGTCCGCGGACCCCACGACGACACCCGGGGTCGCGCTGCTGTCACCCGGTCGGCCCGAGCCGGACGACTGTCCGCCGTCGGCTTCGCCGGTCACGTCGCCCGGCACGGTGGCGACGGTCACCGGCACGGACACCGACGAGGCCGCCGACGACACCCGCTGCGGCTCACCCGCGGGGAGGGCGCTCGCCGTGGCCTCGTTGGTGATCGCGGGCGTCGCGGTGTCCTCGGTCGTGACGGTGTAGCGGACCGAGCACGAGGTGGTCTCGGCCGGCCGCAGGTCGGTCGCCGCGCACCGGACGGGTCCGAGCAGGCCCGTGCCGGAGAAGCGGCCCTCGTCGATCGAGAGGCCTGACAGCGCCGCGTCGCCGGTGTTCTCGACGTCGAACGAGTAGACGAGGGTCTGCCCGGCGCCGGTCACCGACGCACGATCGGCGTGCTTCGTCATCGCGAGCGACGGGCGCTGCGCCGCGGAGGTCACCGTGGTGGCGTTCGACGCGGGTGCCGTGTCCAGGTCGGCTCCGGAGACGAGCGCGGTCGCGGTGAGGTCGGCGTCGCGGTCGGACGGGGTCGTCGCACGCACCACGATCGGCTGGGCCGATGCGCCGGCGGCGAGCACGGCGTCGGCGGTGCCGTTCGGCGCGGTCAGCGCCGCGAAGGTCGGCACGGTGCCGCTGGGGGCGAGGGTCGAACCCGCAGGTGCGACCGTGCAGGTGACCGTGGTCCCGGCGACGGTGCACCCGTCGGGCGCGACGATGTCCGTGACGCCGGCGGGGAGTTCGGCCGTCAGCACGTACCCGTGCGAGGCGTTCGCGCCGTCGTTGCGCACCGAGAACGTCCACTCGGCGGTCCCCGCCGCGGGCAGGAGCGCCGGGGCGGACGCCTCGGCGACGAGGTCGGTCGTCGGCAGCAGGACCTGCACGGCGACGCCCTGGAAGGTCGACAGCGCGTTGGTCGGACCGCCGTAGTTCACCATCGCCCGGAACGCGTTGTCGAGGTGCAGGGACCGGACGACCCCGTGCACCTGCAGGTACATCGCGCCGCCGATCGGCGGGTCGCAGGCGGACGCGGCGGACTGTGCGGGCCGGGTGATGGTGTCACCCTCGAGCGTCCAGCCGTTCGGCGAGGTCAGCAGGCTGAGCCGAGCGGCGTCGGTCGGTGAGCCGTCGATCCCGGAGACGGCGACGTCGTACCAGTCGAACGTGCACCGGCCGGCGGTGGAGCTGTTCGCCCCGCCCGACGCCGAGAGTCGGAGCACCGGGTCGACGACCGGGGCCGGGAACGTGATGTCGCTGCCGTACGTCGCACACGTGACCGGGGTGAGGTCCGGAGCGCCGGAGAGGCAGTTCGCAGCCGCACCCACGGCAGCGGCGGTGGGCCGGAGCTGCAGCGAGCCGACCGTCGCCGCGAGCGACCCTGCTCCGGCGACCGACACGGCCTGTGCGGGGTCCTGGTTGACGGCGACGACGTCGCCGAGGCCGGCGAGGTCCCCGGGCAGGGTGGTCGTCGCGCGCTGGCCGTCGAGGGTCCAGGTGTCGGCCCGGAGGTGGTCGACCGGGTCGGCGATCGCCGCGGGGGCGATGACGAGGGTGCTCACGACGATGCCGCCGCCGGCGGCGATGGTCGCGGCTCGGCGGAGGCGGGCGCGTGTCCGCGCGGGCGGGTTGGTGTCGGTCAAGGCGGCTCCTGGGGCTGATCCGTGCCAGTCGGGATCGACTGACCGGCAAGATCTTTCCAGTGACCAACTGATATGGCAAGTGTTTGCATACATACGGATGGCAGACGGGAGGCGCGGTGCGGGTCCGACCCGCACCGCGCCTCCCGGACCGCCAGCGTCGCTCAGCCGAGCGCGGCCGTGTCCGGCGACCCCGTCGCGAGCGCGCCGCGCACCGACCCCCACGACGCGAGCCGCTCGCGGATGGCTTCGTCCTGCTCGACCTCGAGCGCCGTGGCGTGCGCCTGCTCGAGCACCTCGTCGATGACGATGCGCCGCCCGGTGCGGGCGGACGCGATCGCGGCGTCCACCATCGTGAGGCTCATCACGTTGCCGTGCACCTCGCCGTCGGGGCGCTCGCCGGAGCGGACCGCACGGACGAAGGACGCGAGTGCGCCGGCGATCTCGTTGCCGACGCTCGGGGCCGCGTCCGGTGCGCCCGGCGTGCCGTCGAGGTCGCTCCACGGGTCGTGGTCGCCGTCCCACAGCGCCGTGCCCGCGGGTCCGGAGGCGCGCCAGTCGCCGTTCCACGAGGTCTCGGCACCCGGTGCGCACCACGAGCCGTCGTACACGTAGCGGACGTCGTCCTCGAACGTGAAGACCGCGGCGGCCGCGGCGTCGCCCCGGTACCAGGACCACGACGGGTTCCACGACTCGCAGTACACCGACACCGGGTCCCGCTCGAGCACGTAGCGCGCGGAGTCGAACGCGTGGATCGCCATGTCGAGCAGGAGGACGTCGTCCATCTCCTCGCGGAAGCCACCGAAGTGCGGGGCCTTGGCGAAGCGCGTGCTCAGCCCGCCGACGCCCCCGAGCCCACGGACGTGCTGCCGGAAGGCGACGAGGTGGTCGTTGTACCGCCGGGACTGCGACACCATGAACAGCTTGCCGGTGGCCTCGGCGGCGGCCGCGAGCGACAGCGCCTCGGCGACCGTCTGCGCCGCGGGCTTCTCGCCCAGGACGGGGAGTCCGGCGCGGAGGGCCTCGAGCGTGACGGGGTGGTGCGCGACCGGGACGGTGATGTCGAGGACGGCCTCGGCACCGGTCTCGGTGGCGAGGGCGGTGAGGTCGGTGCCGACGGGGATCGTCGGGTCGCCGGCGACCGCGGCTCCGGCCCGGGCGGCGTCGAGGTCGAGGTCGACGATGCCGACCAGCTCGACGTCCGGGTCGGCCGCGACGGTGGCGAGCCAGGCGCGGCCCATGCCGCCGGCGCCGACCTGCACGACGCGGAGGGTCATGCCTGTGCCCCTTCGTGCTCCTCGACCGGTGCGTCGTCGAACGGGCCGCGGTAGTGCTGGCCGTCGAAGTACTCGCCGAGGTCGTACCGGCGCAGCGTCGGGATCTCCCGCTCACGCTCCGGCCGCGCCCACTCGGTGGCGTTCGCGATCACGCGTCGGACGTCCTTGTGGTGGTACACGGGGAAGTCCTGGTCGCCGGGGGAGAAGTAGAAGATCTTCCCGAGACCGCGGCGGTAGGTCATGCCGCTCCGGAACACCTCGCCGCCGGTGAAGCCCGAGATGAACACGAGTTCGTCGGGGGTCGGGACGTCGAAGTACTCGCCGTACATCTCCTGCTCGGGGATGACGATCGGGTTCGGGACGCCGCGCGTGATGGGGTGCTGCGGGTTCACGGTCCAGACGAGCTCCTGGTCGTGCTCGCTGCGCCACCGGAGCGTGCAGGTCGTGCCCATCAGCTTCCCGAAGATCTTCGACCAGTGGCCGGAGTGCAGCACGACGAGGCCCATGCCGGACAGGACGTGCTTGTGCACGCGGTCGACGACGGCGTCGTCCACGTCCTGGTGTGCGGCGTGGCCCCACCAGGTGAGGACGTCGGTCTGGGCGAGGACCTCGTCGGTGAGGCCGTGCTCGGGCTCCTGCATCGTGGCGGTGCGGACGACGGCGTCCGGGAGGTTCTCGCGGATGCCGTCGGCGATGGCGCCGTGCATGCCGTCGGGGTACCGCTCGGCGACGTGCTGCTCGACCTGCTCGTGGACGTTCTCGCCCCAGACGGTGATGCGCAGCGGGGTGGTGGTCATGGTGTGCCTTTCTGGCTGGGGTTCGTGGTCGTCGCCGGCCGCCCGGCGTGGGCTGTCGTCACTTGACGGCGCCGCCGAGTGCGCCGGCGGAGATGTACCGCTGGGCGACGATGAGCAGCACGGCCGCCGGCAGCGACGCGAGGACCGACGTCGCCATGACGGGCCCCCAGTCGGTGACGTTCGAACCGATGTAGTTGTAGATGCCGAGCGTGATCGGCCGGACCGCGGTCGTCGACGTCAGGGTGAGCGCGATGAGGAAGTCGCCCCAGGCGCCGAGGAACGTGAAGAGCGCCGCCGTGACGATGGCGTTCCGGCTGATGGGCAGGACGATCGAGACGAACGCCCGGAAGTCGTTCGCGCCGTCGACGAGCGCTGCCTCGACCAGGCTCGGCGGGATCGACTCCATGAACGCACGCATGAGCAGCACGGCGAACGGCACCTGGACGGCGCTGTCGGCCAGGATCAGCCCGATGTAGCTGTTCAGCAGCCCGACGTTGTTGAACAGCGTGTAGAGCGCGTTCGCGATGACGATCGCCGGGATCATCTGCGTGATGAGCAGCACGAGCAGGAACACCCGGGTGCCGCGCATCTTGAACCGAGCCAGCCCGTAGGCGGCCGGGGTCGCGATCGCCAGGGTCAGCACGACGGTGCCGAGGCCGATGATCATGCTCGACAGGAAGTTCTGCCCCTGCTGGGCGAACGCCGTCTCGTACCCGCGGAAGGTGGGGGAGAACGGGAACCAGGTCGCGGTGGCGGCCCCGGACGTGGCCTGCAGGCTCGTGTTCACCATCCAGTAGACGGGGAACACCATGATCGCGAGGAACACGCAGCCGAGGATCGTGAGCGGGATGCCCTTGACGCCGCGCTTCGGTCCGGGGACCCGTGCACTGCGCTTCGTGGTGATCGCCCGGGTGGCGGTGACGGTCTGGTTCGCGAGTCCGACGCTCATTCGTCGACCGCCTTCCTGGAGATCGCGATGTAGACCATCGCGAAGACGAACGAGACGACGATGAGCACGTTGCTCACGGCGGCTCCGATGCCGAACTGGAAGTTGATGAAGGACTGGTGGTAGGCGTTCGTGGCCAGGGTCTGCGTGGAGTTCGCCGGGCCGCCACCGGTGAGGCCGAGGATGATGTCCACGACCTTCAGCGTGTAGACGACCCCGAGCACGATCACGACGCTCACCACGCTCCGGATGCTCGGCCAGGTGATGTACCAGAACGCCTTGAAGCCCGTGGCGCCGTCGAGCGCGCCGGCCTCGTACAGCTCCGGCGGCACGGACTGCAGCCCGCTGTAGAGGATCGTCGTGTTGAAGGGGATGCCGAGCCAGACGTTCACGCCGATGACGGCGATGAGGGCGAGGCTCGGGCTGACCAGCCACGGCACCGGGGCGATGCCGACCACGCCGAGGAGCTGGTTGAGCGCGCCGCTGTCCTGGTCGAGGAGCCACTTCCAGACCGCGCTGGACGCGATCAGCGGGAGCAGCCACGGCAGGAGGAGGAGTCCGCGCAGGAACCCCGACAGCGGGAAGTGCCGCCGGAAGAACAGTGCGAGGGCGAGGCCGATCACGAACTGCAGGATGATCGAGCCGGCGGTGAACAGCGCGGTGTTCACGACGCTCGTCGCGAAGACCGAGCTCTGGAACACCTGGATGTAGTTGCCGAGCCCGACCCACGGGGCCTCGCCCGTGAAGAAGGTCTTGGTCGTGTAGTCCTGGAAGGACATGATGATGTTCTTCACGACCGGGTAGCCGAAGAACACGGCCACGAAGAGTGCGGCCGGGATGACGAAGAGCCATCGGGTGATCCCGATCCGCATGCGCGCGCGGCGCTGGCCGGGTCGTGGTGGTGGGACGGACGCCTGGGTCCGTGGTCGGGTCTGTGTCGTGGCGCTCATGCCGGAACCGCTCCTTCCGAGGGTGGGGAGGGAGCCGGCCGGGTGGCCGGCTCCCTCGTGCACTACTGGCTCTGGGACTGCGCCTGCTCGAGCGCTGCCTCGGGGTCGGCCTTGCCCGTCAGGGCGAGCTGGACGGCGGTGTAGATCTTCGTCGCGGCCTTGGGCCAGTCCGGTCCGAGCTCACCGGTGCGGGCCCGGGCGGTCTTCACGGTCGTGACGAACGAGGCCACCTGCGGGTGGTCGGACGCCCATGCGGCGCCGGCCTCGAGGTTCGTCGGCACGTTGCCGCTCACCTCGGCGAGGGCCTTCTGCGTCTTCTCCGAGTGGAGGCAGCCGACGAACTTGGCGGCGAGCTGCATCTTGTCCTTGTCGCCGGTCTGCGGGACGGTGAACGCCTCGCCGCCGAGCGGTGCGACGGTCTCCGAACCGGTGCGGGTCGGGATCGGGACGCTGTCGAACTCGAGGCCCTTCTTCGCGTTCAGTGCGGGCAGCTGCCACGGGCCGTTGATCATCATCGCGGCCTTCCCGGCGAGGAACTGGCTGTTCACGTCGGCCTGGGCCCAGTTGATCGAGCTCTTCGACATCGAGCCGTCGTTCTGCAGGTCCTCGACGAGCTGCAGGGCCTGCGCGGCCTCGGGCGTCGCGATGTCCTTCTCGTCACCGCCGTTCGACCAGAAGAACGGCAGGAACTGCCAGGTGCCCTCGTAGGTGTTGATGTTGCTCATCGCGAAGCCGTACGTGGACCCGGAGGTGAGCTTCTTCGCGGCGGCCTTCAGCTCGTCCCAGGTCTTGGGCGGCTGCACGCCGGCGTCCGCCAGCAGCTTCTTGTTGTAGTAGAGCGCGATGGAGTTCGTGTTCGACTGCAGGCCGTAGAGCTTGCCCTTGTAGGTGCTCGCCGCCTTCACGCCGGGGACGTCGCCCTCGGCGCTGAGGCCGTAGTCGCTGAGGTCGGAGAGTGCCCCGGAGGCCGCGATCTGCTGCACGTCGGGGTTGTCGAGCATGAGCACGTCGGGCAGGGTCCGCGAGGATGCCTGCTGCAGCACCTTCGAGATCAGACCGGCACCGGCGACGTGGTTGATCGTGACCGTCGCGTCGACCTCCTTCGCGCACTGCTTGTACACGGGGTTGTAGGTCGCGTCGTAGTAGTCCTCGATCGTCAGGGCCTTGCTCCCGCCGGACGAGGCCGATCCGGAACCGGAGCACCCGGTGAGGACCAGGGGGATCGTGGCGAGCACGGCGACCGCGCCGACGAGGGCGCGGGTCCGGCGCGACGGGGAGGGGAATCTTTGCTTCATTGCAGAGCTCTTCTCTTGACGGATGCAGTGGGCAGGCGCGCAACCACGAATCCGCTGACGTCATCGTCGCTGTGTTCCTTGGGGCGAGAAGCTAACAGAAAAGCGCTTCACCTGTAAAGCGCTTTTTTCGCATCCCGGACGGTAGGCTGAGCGGCATGGCCACGATGCAGCAGGTCGCCGATCGGGCGGGTGTGTCGATCGCCACCGTGTCCTTCGTCGTGAACGGCACGAAGTACGTCACCCCCGCGACGACCGCCCGCGTGCAGGCGGCGATGCGCGAGCTGAAGTTCCGCGGCAACGTCGTCGCTCGGGCGCTCGCGAGCCGCCGCACCCGGATCATCGCGCTGCTGTTCCCGACCACCGGCAACCGCTTCAGCCCGACCACCTCGCAGTTCTTCATGAGCGCTGCCGAGCGGGCGTCCGAGCGCGGCTACCACCTCGTGCTCTGGCCGGTCGACCCCGCCGGCGACGACCTCGACGACCTCGTCTCCGGGGGGCTCGTCGACGGTGTGATCCTCATGGAGGTGCGGATGGACGACCCCCGCGTCGCCGTCCTGACCGCCCTCGACGTCCCGTTCACGCTCATCGGCCGCACCCGGGACAGCAGTGGTCTGCCGTTCGTCGACATCGACTTCGAGACCACGATCGAGTCGAGCATCGACCACCTGCAGTCGCTCGGGCACCGGCGGTTCGCGCTCGTGCTCGAGGACCTCGAGGGCACGCCGATGGCCGGCTACGCGCCGCACCTCCGCGCCGAGGCCACCTTCCGGCAGGTGACGTCCGCGCGGGGACTCGGCGGCACCGTGGTCACCGCGGGTCCGGGGAGCGACGGCGGGCGTGCCGCGGCGAGCGAGATGCTCGCGCTCGACCCCGGCGTGACCGCCGTGCTCGTGATGAAGGACGACTCCTCCGCCGGGCTGCTCGTCGGCCTGTACGCGGCCGGGCGCCGGGTACCGGAGGACGTCTCGGTGCTCAGCATCGCCTCGTCCGAGGCCAACGCCGACCAGCACTACCCGCGGCTGTCGACGATGGTGGCTCCGGGGCGCGAGCTCGGGACCCGTGCGGCGGACGCGCTCATCGACCAGCTCGACGGGAAGTCCGACGAGCTGCCGCACTTCCTGCTGCCGTGCACCCTCCGCACGGCCGAGTCGACGGCGCCCGCGCCCGCCTGACCGGCGCGCAGGGCGCGCGGGGCGCTCGCCGAGTCTCGCCTGGGCGGACACATTCGCGGCTCCGACACCGCGAATGTGTCCGCATGGCCGAGTCTCGGGCGTCGGCGCGCGCGGACGCGCCCACCCGACGGACGGGAGGCGCGGGTCGGCCCCGCACCGCGCCTCCCGTCCGCCGCACCAGCGGCACCGCACCGCACCCACCGGGCACCCAGGGTGCGTTGGTTGTGTGGACGTACAGGTTCGCACCAGGGGACGTCGAGGAGGACGTGATGGCGATCGACCGCAGGATGTTCCTGCTCGGGGGAGCGGGGGTGCTGCTGCTCGCCGGCTGCTCCACCCGACCCGAGCGCACCACGGTCCAGGAGTGGCCGACCGACCCTCCCGAGGGTGACGTCACGATCAGCTGGTGGGCGGGGCAGGTGGCCTCGAAGGACGGCGGCGACCTGCGGCGCCGGCTCATCGCCGAGTTCCAGAAGGAGCACCCGAACATCCGGGTGCGCATCGTGAGCGCCCCGAGCGACACCGACACGAACCGCACCAGCCTGACGACCCAGATCGCCGCGGGCAGCAGCACCCCGGACGTCTACCTCGGGGACGTCGCGTGGCCGGGGCAGTTCGCGAAGAACAAGCTCGCGACCCCGGTGAACGAGCTCGTCGGCGCGGACTTCTTCGACCAGTTCCCCGAGGGGCTCCGGCAGGCCGCGAGCGTCGACGGCACGTACTACATGTTCCCGCTCTACATCGACGAGTCGTTCTTCCTGTACCGGAAGGACCTGCTCGCCAAGCACTCCCTGCAGGTCCCGGGGTCGTGGGAGGAAGTCCGCGAGACGGCGGCGAAGCTCGTCGACACCGGCGACGTCAGCTACGGGTTCGCGTTCCAGGGCGACGTGTACGAGGGACTCACCTGCAACGTCACCGAGTTCGTCGCGGACGCCGGAGGCTCGCTGCTCAACGACGACCTGACGAGACCCGAGACCACGAGCTCGGAGACGAAGCGCGCGTTCGAGTTCATGCGCTCTCTCATCACCGACGGCGCCAGTCCGCGCGCCACCCTGACGTACCAGGAGCAGGACACGAACGACGCGTTCTCGGGCGGCCGAGCGGCGTTCCTCCGCAACTGGTCGTACGCGTGGGGCATCGCGAACGGGCCGGACAGCCAGGTCGCCGGCAAGGTCGGACTCGCCGCGCGGCCGACCTTCAACGGGCAGGACGAGCACCACTCGACCATCGGCGGGTGGGGCAACTACATCAACCCGCACACGCAGCAGCCCGCAGCAGCGCTGACGTTCGCGAGCTGGATGTCGAGCGAGACGGCGCAGCAGTTCCTCACCCGCGAGGGCGGGGTCCTGCCGGCCCGCAGCGAGTCGCTCACGAGCCAGGACGCGAAGCGCCAGCAGCGCCCGACGTACGACACCGCTGCGGGCATCACGCTCGTGCCCCGTCCGACGTCGACGGCCTACTACCCGAAGGTCTCGCAGGGCGTCTACCAGAACGGCAACAGCATCCTCGGCGGCCAGGCGTCCGTCGACGGCGGCACGAGCACGATGGCGTCGGCCATCGCGCTGGCCCTGAAGGGCGAGGCACTGTGAGCGCCGGCGCCGTGACGCGGTCGTCGACCCGTCCAGGAGGCGCGGGTCGCCTCGACCCGCCGCCCCGCCTCAGCGGGCGGTCGCGGCTCGACCGCATCCGTGCGCGGGGCGCGTGGGGCTTCGCGGCCCCGGCGCTCCTGGTCGTCGCGGCGGTGACGATCTTCCCGGTGGTCTACTCGATCGTCCTGAGCTTCGCGGACGTCGAGGTCGGCTACGAGGGGTTCACGATCCGGTCGTTCGGCCTCGGCAACTACGCGGCCCTGCTGCAGAGCGCGGACTGGTACCGGGCGCTCGGGTTCACCGTGCTGTACACGGTCGTGACGGTGTTCGTCGAGCTCGTGCTCGGCATGCTCGTGGCCCTCGTACTCGAGCGGCTCGGGGCGACCCGGGGCTGGATGCTGGCGCTGATGCTCATCCCGTGGTCACTCGTCACGATCGTGAACGCGCAGCTCTGGAAGTACATCTACGACTCGACGTACGGCGTCGCGACCTGGTTCTTCGGGCTCTTCGGCGAGGCCCCGGTGATCCTCGGCGAACCGGTGCCCGCGATCACCGGGCTGATGGTCGCGGACATCTGGAAGACGACGCCGTTCGTGGCGATCATCCTGCTCGCGGGGCTCGTGCAGATCTCCGAGGACCACTACGAGGCGGCCGAGCTCGACGGCGCGAGCACCTGGCAGACGTTCTGGCGGGTGGTGCTCCCGCAGCTCACGCCGACCCTGACCATCGCGGTGCTGTTCCGCATCCTGCAGGCGTTCGGCGTGTTCGACCTGCCGTTCGTGCTGACGAACGGCGGTCCGGGCACCGCCACCCAGTCGCTCGCGATCATGGGCTACAAGGTGCTCTTCCAGGACATCAACATCGGCCCCGGTGCGGCGATCGCGACGTCCACGGCGATCATCGTCGCGGCGGGGTGTCTGCTGTTCCTCCGGGCGTTCCGGAACCAGGCGAAGGGAGGGGATGCCTGATGCCCCGTCAACGCGTCCGCAAGGGCTGGCGGAAGTGGGTCAACACCGTCAACGTCAGTGGTGTCGTCATCGCGGTGCTCACCGCGCTGCCGCTGTACTGGCTCGTGTCGACGTCGCTCAAGCCGGCGTCCGAGATCGGGCAGTCGCCGCCGACCGCCTTCCCGCAGTCGTTCACCCTCGACAACTTCGTGGTGGCCTTCCGCGACAACGCGCTCGGCCAGTACATGGTGAACAGCGTCATCGTGTCGGTGTCGACGACGGTGATCGTGCTCGCGCTGTCGTTCCTCGCCGGCTACGCGCTCGCCGGGCGGTGGATCCGCGGGCGGACGGCGATCATGACCTCGTTGCTCATGCTCTCGGTGTTCCCGGCGATCGCCGTGCTGACCCCGCTGTACCTGCTCGAGCGGAACCTCGGGCTGCTCAACTCCTACCCGGGGCTGATCGTGCCGTACGTGGCGTTCAACCTGCCCTTCGCGATCTGGATCATGCGGAACTACCTCGTCGGGATCCCCTCGACGATCGAGGAGGCCTCCGAGATCGACGGTGCCGGAGCCTGGCGCACGGTGCTCTCCGTGATCCTGCCGATGGCGAAGCCCGGGCTCTTCACGGTCGGGGTGTTCACGTTCACGGCGTCGTGGAGCGAGTTCCTGATGGCGCTGACGTTCAACAGCGAGAACTCGTTCCGGACGATCCCGGTCGGGATCGCCCTGTTCGGGACGCAGTTCACCGTGCCGTTCGCCCAGATCTTCGCGGCGAGCGTGGCGGCGACGGTGCCGATCGTCATCCTCGTGCTGGTGTTCCGCCGGTCGATCGTGTCCGGCCTGACGTCGGGCGCGGTGAAGGGCTGAACCGGGCCCGGAACGGGACGGGAGGCGCGTGGCGGACCCGCCACGCGCCTCCCGTCCGATCGCGACCCGTCGTCAGCGGCGACGCGGGTCGCGGGCGGTGTCCGTGAAGAAGTCCTCGTAGAGGCCGGCACCGTCCTGCAGCTCGCCGTACTTCCACCGCTTGCGCATCCGACGGAACGTCTCGATGCGCACCGGGTCGACGCCCTGCTGGGATTCGTACTTGCCCATGGTTCCTCCCCGCTCGTGGTCGTACCCCCGATCGGGGGCATCCGATCGTGACGGTACGGGTGCGTGGCCCGTCCGTCCGGCAAGATAGGTAGGGAAGTTACCTAACTGCGCTTGGTGGACAAACGTTCGAGGTGCGTCCGCCCGCGCCCGTACTCTGCCGTCAAGGGGACGGGGCGCCGAACTCGAGCGCCTCGATGACCCGGTCGATGACCCGGACGTACTTCGCCCGCTCCCGTTCCGTGAAGGAGGACAACAGCTCGTGCAGATGCTCGTTCGTGCTGTCCATCGCCGTCGCGTAGGCACGCTCGGTCTCGGGGGTCAGCTCGATGTAGCGACTCCGGCCGTCGTCCGGGTTCGGCACGCGGCACAGGTGCCCGGCACGCTCCAGTCGGTCGACGGTGCCGGTGACGGCCGGGCCGCTCAGGCCGAGGTGCGACGCGAGGTCCTTGACCCGCACCTTGCGTTCGGCGGCCTCGGCGCGGGCGACGAACTGCAGCACCGTCAGGTCCGAGCCGGAGACGTCCATCCGCTCGCGGAGTCGTCCCCGCAGCGCTCCCATCGCGGCTTCGAGCCGGGTGATGGCGGCCGTCAGGTCGATCTCACTCACGCGGTCGCCCCTTCGGTGCGCATCGGTTCCGCGCAACGATACGCCGCGCTCACCGGGACAGCGTATCCAGATAACGAGGGGGACCGCGGGATCTGGACATCCGAGCCGTGGGGGTGCGCATGGCCGACCCACTGACCGACGACTTCGCCGAGGGACAGACCACGACGCCGGCGACGGTCCGGTTCGAGGTGTCCGGCGGACACCCGGACGACGCCGTGCGGGACCTCGGCGCGGTCTACGGCGGCACGCAGTGGGTCGCGCGGCTGACCGACGCGCCGTTCGACTACCGGTACACGGCGATCGGCGACGCCGAGGTGACCATCCGCCGGTCGCAGTTGCGCGGCGCCCTCTCCGGGGTGGTGCCGGCCGGTGGCGACTACGTCGTGACCTGGATCAGCTCCGGCACCGCCGAGATCGAACGGCTGGGGGAGCGGTACGCCCTGCCGCTCGACGCCCCGGCACTCTTCCCGCCGGACCACGACTACGCCTTCCGCACCGCGGACTACGACCAGCGGGTCGTGCACCTCGACCGAGCGTTCGTCCGCCGGGTCGCCGTGACGCGCACCGACGTCGGCGACCACGCGCTGCGCTTCGACGACCGGCACGTGCCGGGGTCCGAGACGGCGCGGCGCTGGCAGGGGGCGTTGACGGCGCTCGCACGGTCGCTGCGCGTCGGCGGCACGGACTCCGTCGCCTGGCAGACCGCCAAGGTCACCGCCGCCGAGGTCTTCCTCGACATGTTCCCGCCGAAGCTCGACGATCTGCCCGGGGTGCTCGGGCAACCACGCAACGCCCGTCTCCGTGCCGCGGTCGAGTACGTCCACGACCACGCCGCGGAGCCCGTCACGATCGGCGACCTGTCGGCGGCGTCGGGGTTGAGCGTGCGCTCGGTGCAGGAGTCGTTCCGTCGGGTGTTCGACGTGTCCCCGCTGACGTACCTGCGGCAGGTGCGCCTCGACCGGGTGCGCGCCGAACTGCTCGACGCCGATCCGCTCGCCGGGGCGGTCGGGGACGTCGCTCGTCGGTGGGGGTTCGCGCACCTCGGGCGGTTCTCGGCGGCGTACGCGGAGCGGTTCGGGGAGTACCCGAAGCAGACGCTGCGGCGCTGACGGTCGCGGAGCGCGCGGTGCGCGCGGTGCAGCGCTGACGGTGCGGTCCGCCGCGCCGTGTCAGCGGTCCGCGGGCGCCGGTCCGGTGCTCCGGCGCACGCGCAGGGTCGTCGGCAGCCGGACGTGGTCCGACGTCGGCTCGCCGCGCAGCATCGTGAGGAGCATCTCGACCGCCCGCGAGCCGAGCTCGACCAAGGGCTGCGCGACGGTGGTCAGCGGCGGCGTGGTGGTCGCGGCCTGGGGCACGTCGTCGAACCCGACCACCGACAGGTCCCCGGGCACGTGGAGTCCGAGCTCGGCTGCGGCGCGGAGCACACCCACCGCCGACGAGTCGTTCGCCGCGAACACCGCGGTCGGACGGTCCGGTCCGGCGAGCAGGTCGCGGGCGACCTCGGCCGAACGGTCCTCCTGGTAGCCGCCGTCGCGGACCAGTGACTCGTCCACCGACAGGCCCGCTGCCGCCAGTGCACGTCGGTAGCCGGCCTCGCGCAGCTGTGCCGACGCCAGGTCCGGACGACCCCGGAGGTGTGCGATCCGGGTGTGCCCGAGCGCGACGAGGTGCTCGACGGCCTGGACGGCCCCGGCCTCGTTGTCGGAGTCGACCGTGGCGTGCCCCTCGGGGCCGGTGTGCGGGTCGATCGCCACGACCGGGATCGACGAACTCGAGAGCGCCGTGCTCGGGGTCACCACGATCGCGCCGTCGATGAGCGTGCCGGACAACCGCGAGAGCGACCGGCGTTCCCACCCCTTCTGCTCGGCACCGGTCACGAGCCCGGCGTACGCGAGCAGTTCGTACCCGGTGCCGGTGGTGGCGCCGGACACCCCGCGCAGGAGCTCGGTCGAGAACGGCTCGAACTCGGTGACGAGGATGCCGATGACGTTCGTCCGCGAGCTGCGGAGGCTGCGTGCGACGAGCGAGGTCTCGTAGCCGAGCTGCTCGACGACCTCCTGCACGCGCAGGATCGTCGCGGGGGCGACGCCGTCGCGTTGGTTGATCACCTTCGACACCGTGGGGATCGACACTCCGGCGGCGCGTGCGACGTCCGCGATGGTGACCCGGCCGGCTCCGGGACGCATGCCGAGAGCCGTGTCCATGTGCACACCGTACCGCTGAGCTGACGCCCGAATTGGTAAAGAAAACGTTATCGATATCGATTGACACGGCTCGACGGCACCTGGCACGCTCTCCGCAGCGGCAGTCGATGTCGCTGATTGTCAACGACGACACTTCAGGAGATCCACGATGACGAGGAAGATCCGTGCCACGGCAGCCATCGCGCTGATCGGGGCGACAGCACTGGTGGCCGCAGGCTGCTCGGCCGGCAGTGACGCCGCCGGGGGCGACAGCGGCGACGGGAAGGTCTCGATGACCTTCTGGAACAACTCGACGACCGGGCCGGGCAAGGCCTTCTGGCAGGACACCGTCAAGGCGTTCGAGGCGAAGAACCCGAACGTCACCATCAAGATCCAGGCGATCCAGAACGAGGACCTGGACGGCAAGCTCCAGACCGCCCTCAACTCGAACTCCGCCCCGGACGTGTTCTCGCAGCGCGGCGGCGGCAAGATGGCCGCGATGGTCAACGCCGGCCAGCTGCTGGACATCTCCGACTCGATCGGCTCCGGTGCCAAGAGCGGGATCAGCGACGGATCGTTCAAGGCCTTCGAACTGAACGGCAAGACCTGGGCGATGCCGACGAACGTCGACCCCGAGGGCATCTGGTACAGCCAGGACCTCTTCGACGAGGCCGGCATCGAGGGCACGCCGACCACGATGGACGAGCTGAACGCCGACATCCAGAAGCTCAAGGACAAGGGCATCCAGCCGGTCGCCGTCGGGGCGAAGGACGCCTGGCCGGCGGCGCACTGGTACTACAACTTCGCGCTGCGGGCCTGCTCGTCGAACGTGCTCAACAAGACCGCGCAGGACCTGAAGTTCGACAACAAGTGCTGGAAGCAGGCCGGTGAGGACACCAAGGCCTTCTTCGACACGAAGCCCTTCAACGACGGCTTCCTGACCACCTCGGCCCAGCAGGGCGCCGGCAGCTCCGCCGGTCTCGTCGCGAACCACAAGGCCGCGATGGAGCTCATGGGCGCCTGGGACCCGGGCGTGATCTCCTCGCTCACCCCGGACGGCAAGCCGCTGCAGGACCTCGGCTTCTTCCCGTTCCCGGAGGTCTCCGGCGGCAAGGGTGCGCCCGGCTCGATGATGGGCGCCGTGGGCGGGCTCTCCTGCTCGGCGAAGGCCCCGAAGAAGGCCTGCACCGACTTCCTCAACTTCGTCACCACGAAGAACGTGCAGGAGAACTACTACAAGGCGTTCAACTCGATCCCCGCGAACAAGGACGCGCAGTCGGTCGTGACCGAGCCGTACCTGACCACGGTGCTCAAGGCGTACAACGACGCCCCGTTCGTCTCGAACTACCTCGACACGCTCTACGGCCAGAACGTCGGCAACGCGCTCAACACCAGCGTCGTCAACCTGCTCGCCGGCAAGGGGTCCGTCTCGGACATCGTGTCGACCGTCAACCAGGCCGCGGCGAAGGGCTGAGACACATGACCACCTCCGTCGCACCGCGCTCGAACGAAGCGCCGGCCGGGACGGGGCGTCGCACGGGCGGGGCCGACGGTTCGCCGTCGGCCCCGGCCCGCCGGGTCCGCAAGGGCACCGACGTCCGCACCCGGGTCGAGATCGCCGTCCTCGCCGGTCCGGCGGTGATCATGTTCGTCGGGTTCGTCATCCTGCCCGTCGCACTCGCCGCCTACTACGGCTTCTACAAGTGGCAGGGCTACGGCGCCCCGGTCGACTTCGTCGGCCTGCAGAACTACACCGTGATCTTCACCGACCCCGACTTCCGGGCGGTGCTCTGGCACAACCTGTTCATCGTGATCGGCTCGCTCGTCGTGCAGGGCCCGATCGCGATCGTCCTCGCGCTGCTGCTCAACCAGCGGATCCGCGGCCGCGGGCTCATCCGCGTCCTCATCTTCCTGCCGTACGTCATCTCCGAGGTCATCGTCGGCACCGGGTGGAGCCTCATGCTCCAGTCGAGCGGTGCGCTCAACGACCTGCTGCAGAGCATCGGCCTGGGCGGCCTGCGGAACGACTGGCTGTCGAACCCCGACATCGCGCTCTGGACCCTGCTCGGGATCATCTCGTGGAAGTACATCGGCTTCGCGGTGATCCTCTTCCTCGCCGGCCTGCAGAGCATCCCCGAGGAACTGTTCGAGGCTGCGCAGCTCGACGGTGCGAGCTACTGGCAGATCCAGCGACGCATCACGCTGCCCCTCCTCGGACCGACGCTCCGCATCTGGGCGTTCCTGTCGATCATCGGGTCACTGCAGCTGTTCGACCTCGTCTACATCATCTGGGGGCAGTACATCGCCTCGACCGCCGGGACCTCGACGATGGCGACCTACATGGTCGGCAACGGCCGCCTGTCCGGCAACTACGGGTACGGCAACGCCGTCGCCGTGGTGATCTTCCTCATCTCGCTGGTCGTCGCCCTCGTCTACCAGCGGTTCGTCCTGCGCCGCGACACCGCCGGCGCCCTGACCGAGAAGAGCGACCGATGACCGCCACCGCCTCCATCGTCGCGCCGAAGCGCCGCCAGCGTGACACCGGACCCGTCCGGCGTGAGCGCAACCTCGGCACGTACTTCATCGCGCTGCTGTTCATCGCCGTGTGCATCGGCCCGGTCGCGTACATCGTGCTCGGCGGGTTCCGCACGAACTCGCAGATCACCGCGAGCCCGGCAGGGCTGCCGAACCCGTGGCAGATCGGCAACTACGTCACCGTCCTGACCAGCGGCGTGTTCTGGCAGCAGCTCGGCAACTCGGTGATCGCCGGCGTCACCACCACCCTCGGCGTGGTCGTGCTCGGCCTCATGGTGAGCTTCGTGCTCGCCCGGTACCGGTTCCGGGGGAGCGGCGCGCTCTACTCGCTGTTCGCGGCCGGCCTGATGTTCCCGATCACGGTCGCCATCACGCCGCTCTACATCCTCGTGAAGGACCTCGGCCTGACGAACAACCTGGCGGGCGTGATCCTCCCGCAGATCGCGTTCGCCCTGCCGACGACGGTCATCATCCTGGTGCCGTTCCTCCGCGCGATCCCGGACGAGCTCGAGGAGGCGGCCGCCATCGACGGCGCGAGCAAGCTCGGGTTCTTCTTCCGGATGGTCGTGCCGCTGTCGCTCCCCGGTGTCGTGACGGTCGGCATCCTCGCGTTCATCGGCAGCTGGAACAGCTACCTCCTGCCGCTGTTCATCCTGAACGACGCGTCGACCTACACGCTGCCGCTCGGGGTCCAGGCGTTCGCGTCCCAGTACTCGGTCGACACCGCCCGGGTACTCGCGTTCACCTCGCTCTCGATGATCCCGGCGCTCGTGTTCTTCGCGATCTTCCAGAAGCGCATCGTCGGCGGCCTGACCGGGGCGGTGAAGGGGTGACGGCGACGGACGCGACACGGACCGTCGGACGCGAGCCGCGCCTCCAGTCCGACCCGGGCCGTGTCGAGGACGCGACCGGCGCCGACCGCGCGACCGCCCTGCTCGCCGCCATGACGCTCGAGGAGAAGACCGCGCAGCTCGTCGGCTACTGGCTCGACCAGAACGGCGTGGTCGCCCCGATGCAGGGGGAGATGGCGGCGCACGACGACGCCGGCGGCCGCACCCTGGCCGACGTCACGCGCCACGGCCTCGGCCAGTTCACCCGCGTCTACGGCACCCGCCCCGTCGAGCCGGACGAGCGCGCGGCGTGGCTGTGGTCGGAGCAGCGACGACTCAAGCGCGAGACGCGACTCGGGATCCCGGCACTCGTGCACGAGGAGTGCCTCACCGGGCTCGCCGCCTGGAAGGCCGCCACGTTCCCGACGCCGCTGGCGTGGGGCGCTGCCTTCGACCCGGAGCTCGTCGAGCAGGTCGGCGAGGCGATCGGCGACTCGATGCGACAGCTCGGCGTGCACCAGGGCCTCGCCCCGGTGCTCGACGTCGTCCGCGACCCGCGGTGGGGGCGTGTGGACGAGTGCATCGGCGAGGACCCGTACCTCGTCGGGACCATCGGCACCGCCTACGTCCGGGGCCTGCAGCGGGCCGGGGTGGACGCGACGCTCAAGCACTTCCTCGGGTACTCCGCGTCGCAGGCGGGGCGGAACCACGCTCCCGTGCACGCCGGGCCGCGCGAGGTCGCGGACGTCTTCCTGCCGCCGTTCGAGATGGCGCTGCGCGACGGCGGGGCCCGGAGCGTCATGAACTCGTACGCCGAGGTCGACGGCGTGCCGGTCGCGGCGAACGGTGACCTGCTGACCGACCTGCTCCGTGGCCGGCTCGGGTTCGACGGCACGGTGGTCGCCGACTACTTCTCGGTCGCGTTCCTCGAGGTCATGCACGGCGTCGCCGCCGACCGTGGCGAAGCGGCCGCACTCGCCCTCACCGCGGGCATCGACGTCGAGCTGCCCACCGGGGACGCCTACCTCGGGCCGCTCGTCGACCGTGTCCGCTCCGGTGACGTCGACGAGTCGCTCGTCGACCGTGCGGTGCTCCGCGTGCTCCGGCAGAAGGAGCGGCTCGGGCTGCTCGACCCGGACGCGTTCGAGGACGAGCCGCCGACCGGGATCGACCTCGACACCCCTCGGCACCGGACGCTCGCGAAGGAGCTCGCGGCGCGGTCGCTCGTGCTGCTGTCGAACGGACCCGAGGCCCCGGTCCTGCCGCTGGCCCCGGGTGCGTCGGTAGCCCTGATCGGGCCGAACGCCGATCGTGCCGAGGCCCTGCAGGGCTGCTACTCCTTCGCCAACCACGTGCTTGCCGCGCACCCCGACCTGCCGCTCGGCTTCGCCATCCCGACCGTGCGCGAGGCGCTGACGGAGTCGCTCGGGGCCGACACCGTCCGGTTCGCCGCGGGCTGCGCGGTGACCGGCGACGACCGCTCCGGGTTCGACGACGCGGTCGCGGTCGCGGAGCGCTCCGACGTCGCGGTGGTCGTCGTCGGCGACCAGGCCGGACTGTTCGGCCGCGGGACCGTCGGCGAGGGGAACGACACCGAGTCCCTCGACCTGCCGGGCGTCCAGCGCGAGCTCGTCGAGGCGGTGGTCGCCACCGGCACGCCGACCGTCGTCGTGCTCCTGACCGGACGGCCGTACGCCATCGGGTGGGCGCTCGACGGCGACGCTCCCCGTCCGGCCGCGGTGGTGCAGGCGTTCTTCCCCGGCGAGGGCGGCGGTCTCGCGATCGCGGACCTCCTCACCGGCGCCGCCACACCGTCCGGTCGCCTGCCGGTCTCGCTCCCGCGGGCTGCCGGCGCGCAGCCGTACACGTACCTGCACCCGCGCCTCGGCGGGCCGTCCGACGTGACCGCGACCGACTCGACGCCCGTCCGGCCGTTCGGGTTCGGGCTCTCGTACACCTCCTTCGCGTACGAGGAGCTCGTCGTCGACCCGACCGTGTCCAGCGCGGGGGCCTTCGACGCGGGGGTGACGGTCCGGAACACCGGGGAGCGTGCGGGCGAGGACGTGGTGCAGCTGTACGGGCACGACGTGCAGGGGAGCGTCACCCGGCCGGTCGCCCAGCTGCTCGGCTACGCCCGGGTCGCGCTCGGCCCGGGGGAGTCCGTGCGCCTGCGGTTCAGCGTGCCCGTCCAGCGGTTCTCGTTCACCGACCGTGCCCTGCGGAAGGTGGTCGAGCCCGGGGACGTGGAGGTGTGGGTCGCGTCCCACGCCGCGGCGTCCGGACCGACCGGTGGGGTGCGCGCCGACGGGATCGTCGCGGTGGGCGGCGGGACCTGCCCCGCGCCCGTCCCCGGGTCCGCCACGGCGCGTGCGGTCGTCCGCGTCACCGGGCCGGTGCGCGAGGTCGAGCCGTCGGACCGGCGGACGGTCACCTGGGAGCGGGTCTGACCGGACCGACGACGGGACGGACGGGAGGCGCGGTGCGGGCTCGCACCGCGCCTCCCGTCGCGTCCGTGGCCGGCATCCGGGTCAGAGCATCCCGGTGAGCACCCCGCCGTCGGCGCGGACCGCCGCACCGTTCGTGGCGGACGCCCGCGGGCTGGCGAGGTAGGCGACGAGGTCCGCGATCTCGTCGGGCCGGATGAACCGTTCGAGCAGGGTCGTGCGGTTCTGCCCGATCACCGCGGCCTGCACGGCCTCGACCGGGGCGTCCTGCGCCGACGCGATCGTCTCGATCGTGGCCGCGACCCCGTCGGACCAGGTCGGGCCGCCGAGGACCGTGTTCACGGTGACGCCCGTCCCGCGGGTCCGCTTCGCCAGGCCGTTGCCGAGCGCGATCACCGCGGCCTTCGTGACGCCGTAGTGCACCATGTCGACGGGCACGTTCACGCCGGACTCGCTGCTGACGAACACGATCCGGCCCCAGCCGCGCTCGACCATCGGGTCGAGCAGTGCCCGGGACAGTCGGACGCCGCTCATCAGGTTGACGTCGAGGTACCGCTGCCACTCGGCATCGTCGACCGATCCGAAGTCGGCCAGGCCGAACAGTCCGACGTTGTTCACGAGCACGTCGACCTCCGGGAGCTGCTCGAGCAGCGCGTCCACCTGCGCCGGGTCGGCGAAGTCCGCCGGGATCCCGGACACTTCGGCGCCCGGGAGCGCCGCTCGCATCCGGGCGACGGCGGCGTCGACCCCCGTGCGTTCCCGTCCGTTCAGCACGACGCGGGCTCCCTCCGCCGCGAGGGCTGCTGCGACGGCGTACCCGATGCCCTGCGTCGAGCCACTGACGAACGCCGTCCGGCCCCTGATGTCGAGATTCACGTCGTACTCCTGTCGTGTCGTTCACTTGCCTGGGCAAGTCAATCGACGCAGGATCACTTGCCTGAGCAAGTCACGGTGGTACGCTCTCCCCATGCCGGACGACGTCGCCACCACCGGGCTCAGTGCTGAGGAGCTCGAGGTCTGGGTCGCCCTCGCGACCGTGCTCGAACGACTGCCGACCGCGCTCGACGCGCAGCTGCAGCGTGACAGCGGCCTGACGCACTTCGAGCACGGCGTCCTGTTCGCCCTCGACAGCGAACCCGACCGGACGCTGCGGATGAGCGTGCTCGCCGCCGCCGCGAGCGGCACCCTGTCGCGGCTGTCCCGCGCGGTGACACGGCTGGAGCAGAAGGGGTGGGTCCACCGCGTGGTCGACCCGACCGACGGGCGGTTCACCCTCGCCGTGCTCACCGACAGTGGGCACGAGCAGGTCGTGGCGTCCACGCCGGCGCACCAGGCGCTCGTCCGGCGGGTGGTCTTCGACGCGCTCACGCCGGCCCAGGTGCGGCAGCTCGGCGCGGTCAGTCGACGCATCGCCGAGGCCGTCGGCGGGACACCGGTGTGGTCCCCGCCGACGCGGTGAGTCAGGGGCGCGGCGGAGCCGTGTAGGACCCGTTCCGAACGTCCTCGACGAGTGACCGCTCGGACGGGTGCCAATCGTAGGTGGCCCGTGCCTTCGTCGCGAGGAGGTGTGTGGACGTCGTCAGCGTCCGGACCGCCGGGCCCATCTGCGCCTCGGCGACCTCGAGCGGGACGGAGACGCTCGGGGTGCCGGTGAGGTCGCCGATCGCCTCCGCGAGTTCCCGGAAGGTGAACGGCACCGAACCGACCGCGTTGACGACGCCGGCGACCGGGTGCTCGATCGCCCGGACGTACAGGTCGGCGAGGTCGTCGACGTGCACGGGGTACCAGGCGTTCGCACCGTCGCCGATGTACGTCGCGGCGCCGTTCGCGATGGCGGCGTCGATGAGGCCGGTGACGAGCCCGGTCCCGCCGCGGCCGAAGACGAGCCCGGCGCGGACGGCGATCCCGGTGATGCCCGGCGCGCCGAGCACGATGCGTTCGGCCTGCGCCTTGACCGGCTGGGCGCTGACCTCGGGAAGGACCGCGTCCTCGGTGACGTCCGTCGGGTCGAAGCCGTAGACGAGTCCGGTGGAGGTGTAGACGACGGGCTTCGGGGAGGTCCCGGTGGTTCCGGGCGTTCCGTTCGTTCCGGGCGTTCCGGGCGTTCCGTTCGTTCCGGCGGCTTCTGCTGCTCCGGCGGTGACGGCGCGGACGGCCGCGAGCTCGTCCTCGGTCGACTGGGCGGTCGGTGCGTAGTCCGAGGCCGCGTACACCACCGCGTCGGCGGCCGCGGCGGCTGTGCGGAGCACCTCGGTGTCGGCGATCGAGCCGGCGACGGGTACTGCGCCGGCCGCTCGCAGGCGGGCGGCGCTCTGCTCGGAACGGGCGAGCGCGGTGACGGAGTGGCCGGCGGAACGGAGGTGTTCGACGAGGACCGAGCCGAAGTAGCCGGTGCCGCCGATGACGAAGATCTGCATGGACGGCACGCTAAACTCTGACATCAGTGTCAAGGTCAAGCGAGGAGCAGCGACGATGCAGATCGGCGATCTGAGCCGGGCCAGCGGGGCGAGTGCCCGGTCGCTGCGCTACTACGAGCAGCTCGGGTTCATCCGGCCGGAGCGCCGGGCCAACGGCTACCGCGAGTACGACGAGTCCGACGTCGAGACCGTCGGCACGATCAAGATGCTCCTCGACCTCGGGCTGCCGACCGCGCTCATCGAACAGGTCCTGCCGTGCACCCGCGGCCGGAAGGTCGAGGACCAGTGCCCGGGCATCATCGACCAGGTCGTCGCGATCCGGGACGACATGGACGCGCGGGCGCAGCGGCTCCTCGCGACGAGGGACGCCCTGTCGGAGTCGCTCTCGCGCGTCGGACGCTGAACCGCTCCGCAGGCGGACTCCGCACGCGTGCAGCGACCGTCCCTAGGGTGACGCCATGCATGACGAACCTGACGGGGGCCAGCACCCGATCGTGCCGACCGCGCGCGGTGCCGTCCGCCACGGTCGCCAGCGGCGCGCAGCCCGCACCCTCTTCCCGGCGATCGGCGGCGTCCTCGCGATGGCACTCGTGCTCACGGGCGGGTACACGGCCTGGTCGTACGCGCAGCTCGACAGCGCCGTGACCAAGGTGCACGTGGCGCTCCCGCACCCCTCGGCGTCCGCCGACGTCGACGGGTCGGCCGAGAACATCCTGCTCGTCGGGGACGACCACCGTCCGGCCGACGCCACCCCGCAGGAGCTCGCCGAGCTCGGCACGCAGCTCGACGACGGGGCGACGAACACCGACACCATGATCGTGCTGCACATCCCCGCGGGCGGGGGCAGCGCGACGATGATCTCGTTCCCGCGCGACTCGTGGGTGCCGATCCCCGGCCACGGCACGTTCAAGCTGAACAGCGCGTTCTCGGACGGTGCTGCGAACGGCGGCGGCGACGCCGGTGGCATGCGCCTGCTCATCCAGACCATCGAGAACATCAGCGGCCTGCAGATCGACCACTTCGTGCGCGTCTCGCTGCTCGGCTTCTACCAGCTCGTGAAGGCGCTCGGGCCGATCCAGGTCTGCTTGAACGAACCCGCCCACGACCCGAACTCGAACGTCGACCTCCCCGCAGGGAACTCGACGCTGAACGCCTCGCAGGCGCTCTCGTTCGTCCGGCAGCGCGACGGGCTCCCGCGCGGTGACCTCGACCGCGAGGTCCGCCAGCAGTACTTCCTCTCGCAGGAGGCCCGCAAGGTCCTCTCCGCCGGCACCCTCCTCAACCCGGTGAAGGTGTCGGACCTGCTGCACGGTGTCGGGGACGCCGTGCAGATCGACGACGGCCTGAGCATCCCGAGCCTCGTCAACACGTTCCGCAGCATCGACCTGTCGAGCATCCGGTCGACGACCATCCCCACCGCGGGGACCCCGACCATCGACGGCTACTCGACGGTGGCGGTGGACTTCGGCGCGGTGCCGGCGTTCATCCAGGGCATCGTGGGCGCGCCCGCGGCGTACACGGCGGCGAAGGCGGCGTCCCCGTCGAGCGTGCACGTGTCCGTGCAGAACGGCGGCTCCACGCCGGGCGGCGCGACGGCCGCCTCGGCAGCGCTCACGGCGAAGGGGTTCGTGGTCGGGGCGCCGAGCGACACCACCACCACGGCGGCCACGGTCGTCGAGTACCCGAAGGGCGCCGAGGCCGCGGCGAAGGCCGTCGTGGCGGCGGTCCCCGGAGCCACGGCGGTCCTGTCGGCCACGGTGTCGGGGGTGACGCTCGTGCTCGGGACCGACGGGCACACGGTCGGGGCCGCGGGGGCTGCCGGGTCCGGATCCGGGTCCGGTTCCGGCGCGGGTTCGGCCGGTTCCGGCTCTACCGGCTCCGGCTCGGGTTCGGCCGGTTCCGGCTCCGGCACGGGCGCTCGCTCCGGGTCGTCCGGGTCCGGCGCCGCCGGTTCGTCCGGTGCCGGGTCGTCCGCACCCGCGGCCACCCCGTCGTCCACCCCGGTCGGCAACGCGTACGGCAAGCAGGGCACCTGCATCAACTGATCGCACCCCCGGCCACCGCGCCGTGTCAGCATGGAGCGTGCTGACCGTCGGGATCCTCGTCGTCGCGGGCGTGGTGGCCGGGGTGATCGGCACCGCCGGCGGGATCACCTCGCTCGTGGCCTACCCGGCGCTGCTTGCCGTCGGGGTCCCGCCGCTCGCCGCGAACGTCACGAACTCCGTCGCGCTCATCGGCAGCGGTGCGAGCTCCGCGTTCCGCGCGCGGCACGAGGTGCGCGCCGAACCAGCTGTCCTGCGTCGCTGGATGCCGACGACCGTCGCCGCCTCGCTCGCGGGCGCGGTGCTCCTGGTCGTCACACCGGCGCACCTCTTCGACCGAATCGTCCCGTTCCTCGTGCTCGCCGGGGGGCTGCTCCTGCTGCTGCAGCCGTTCATCGACCGTCGTCGTGCACGGGCGGCCGGTGCCGCCGCGGGTGGGCACGGCGCCGCCGCCTCGGCCGGGATCGTCGGGGTCGGCGTCTACAACGGGTACTTCGGCGCCGGGTCCGGTGTGCTCATGATCGCCGTGCTGCTGCTCACCGGGGAGCCGTCCCTGCACCGTGCGAACGCCGTGAAGAACGTGCTGCTCCTCGCCGCGGACCTGCTGCCGGCGGTCGTGTTCGCGGTGTCCGGGCACGTCGTGTGGTCCGCCGCCGTGGCCCTCGGCGCGGGGGCGGTGGTCGGCGGGCTCATCGGACCGACCGTCGCCCGGCGGGTGCCGCACGGGGTCCTCCGGGTCGCGATCGCGTGCTGCTCGGTCGCGCTCGCCGTGTACCTGTTCGTCACGGTGGCGTCGTCCTGATCCGCGGGGACGGTGGTCCCTGACGCCCCGGGACGACCGTCCGGATCGGTACGGTGGTCGGCATGGCACGATTCACGCCCCCAGCCGCCGACGCCGTCCGCGCACGCCTCCTGCTCGCCGCGCGCGACGAGTTCGCCACGGCGGGGCTCGTCGGCGGCAAGGTCGAGCGGATCGCCGCCGCCGCGTCGAGCAACAAGGCGCAGGTCTTCCACTACTTCGGCAGCAAGGAGGGGTTGTTCGACGCGCTCGTCGAGCAGACCGTCGCCGAGACCTTCGACCTCGTCCCGCTCGACACCGACGACCTGCCCGGGTTCGCCGGCCGGTTGCACGACTCGTGGACCGAGCGGCCCTGGGCCCAGCGGCTGGCGACCTGGCACCGGCTCGAGCGCGCGTCGGCCGCTCCGCTCGAGGCGATCGTCGAACGCCGGACCACGATGGTCGCCGAGGTCGAGCGGGCGCAGCGGGCCGGCGTCCTGCCGCGCAGCTACCGACCCGCGGTGCTGCTCGGCCTCGTGCTGCACCTCGCGGCGTTCTGGAGCGAGGCCTCCGCGGAGTCCGAGGCCCTGACGCGCGCGGTGGTGCCGGCGCGGCGACGGCAGATCGTCGTCGACGCGGTCACGTCACTCGTCTGCAGCTGACGGTCAGGACCCCGCGCCGAACGGCAGGCCGAGGCCGAGGCCGAACGGCACGCCCAACCCGAGGAAGCCGGACGCGGCGACGGCGGCCGGCAGCACGACCGTGACGAGCGTCAGCGTCGCGCCGATGAGCACCGCCGCGAAGGCGAGGCCGTCGCCGCGCTCGCCGGTGCGCCGGACCTCACGGCGGGCGATGAACCCGACGACGACCCCGCCGATCGGCGCGACGAAGGCGAGCGCGATGGCCACGACCGCGATGAGGCTCAGCGGAGCGACCGAGGTCGGAGCACCAGCGGTCGGCGCGGCGTCGGGTCGGGTGGCGGGCGAGTGGGCTCCGGGAGCGATGTCGGTCACGGCGACCGAGCCTAGGAGCGCGCCGACCGACGGGGGAGTACCCAGTCCTGGTGGCGTGGAGGGACTCCGGTGTGCCACGCTCGGTCCGTGGACGACGGACTCCTCTACGACCTCTGCAGCCGAGCGCGGCGCGTGCACATGCGAGCCGGCGGGTCGGAGCCGGCGCTCCGCGGGCTGACGGACTTCATCTCCGCCGCAGCCGATCCCCGGGGCACCTACTCCGACGCAGCCCTCGTGGCGCTCGTCGAAGCGGCGCCGGACCCGGTCGGGTTCCGGTGGGGGCTGGAGCGGCTCGAAGCGGTGAGTGCCATCCGGACCGTCCCGCCGTCGGACTACTCCGCCGACGAGGTGGCCGAGTACGAGGACGCCCAGGCCGCCCTGCTGCGCCGGATCGGCCGCGACAGCGGGGAGCCCGCGCCGGGCCCCGTCCAGGTCGTGAAGAACGTCCTGGAGCAGTTCGTCCGCCGCTGGTACTGACCCGCGCGCCGCCCGGCGGCTCAGCCCCGCTCGCGCAGGAACGCCACCTGCCGCTCCCAGTGCGCGAACCCGCCGCCCTCGTGCCCGTTGTACGGGTACACCTCGATCGCCTTGTCCACCGAGCCGAGCGCGTTGTAGGCCGCGAAGGTCGTCCGCGGCGGGACCACGTCGTCCATGAGCGCGACGGAGAACAGCGCCGGCGCGGTGATCCCCGCCGCGAAGTGCACCCCGTCGAAGTACGCGGCCGTGTCCCACACGGTGTCGATCGCATCGCGGTGCACGGACAGGTACCGCGCGAGCTCGAGGTACGGACCACCCACGGCGACGGCGGTGCCGTTCTCCCAGTCGCTGAGGAACGCGACGTCCGGCAGGAGCGCCGTGATCGGTCCGACGTGCGCCTCGACCAGCGCGGCCGCGGCGATGGTGATCCCGCCGCCCTGGCTCCCGCCGGTCAGCGCGATGCGGTCCGGGTCGACGCCCGGCAGCGAGCGGACGGCGTCGACGAGTCGGACGGCGTCGGTGTACACGCGCCGGTAGTAGTGGTCGGCGGGGGACCCGATGCCGCTCGTCATCCAGCCGCCGATGTGCGGGCCGGAGCCGTGCGGGTCCGGGGTGTCGCCGCCGGAGCCCCACCCGCTGCCCTGGCCGCGGGTGTCCATCACGACGTGCACGTACCCGGCGAGGGCCCACGCGACCCGCTCGCCCGGCAGCCCGCGACCGCCGTTGTAGCCGAGGAACTCGACGACGACCGGCAGCGGCCCGGAGGTGTCGACCGGCCGCGAGACCCAGGCCCGGACGGGGTCACCGGCGAAGCCCGGGAAGGTGAGGTCCTCGATGACGAGTCCGGTCACCGGGGTGTCGGCGGCGGCGAGGACGGGGTCGGTGCCCGACCCGGCGGCCCGGGCGTCGGCGACGGTCTCGGCCCAGAAGGCGTCGAAGTCGTCCGGCCGGCGGACGTCGGGTCGGTAGGCGCGCAGGGCGTCGAGGGGCAGGTCGGTGTACGGCATGTGGTCTCCTCCGGGCAGACCTTGGCGGATCGGGCGTACATGGTCGGAACGTCCGACCAGGTACGCCCGATCGTGCCAGGCGTTGCGATGTCGTGGCAGCCGCTCAGCGCGCGGCGGCCCGGTACTGCTCGAGCACCTCGGGGTGCGGGTCGCCGGCCACGACCGTGGTCGCCGTCTCCCACGCCGGCAGGCTCCCGGTGAGCACCCACGCCGCCTGCTTCGCCGCGCCGGCCGCCACGTACTCGCCCGGCTCCGGCACGAGGACGTCACGACCGAACACCTGCGCAGCGACGACCCGGACGGCCTCGTTGCGTGCGGCACCGCCGATGAGCAGCAGCCGCTCGACGGTGACACCGGTGCCCTCGACCGCCGCGAGGCCGTCCGCGAGCGCGCACAGCATCCCCTCGACCGCGGCCCGGGCGAGGTGCGCCCGGTCCGTCGTCCCCGGCGTCATGCCGAGCAGCGAGGCCGTCGCGTCCGGTCGGTTCGGCGTGCGCTCGCCGACGAAGTACGGCACGAGCACGAGCCCGTCGGCACCCGCCGGCGCCTGCAGCGCCAGCTCGCCGAGCGCGTCGTGGTCCACGCCGAGCAGGCCGCCGATCACCTCGAGCACGCGCGCCGCGTTGAGCGTCGTGACGATCGGGAGGCGCGAGCCGCTCCCGTCGGCGAAGCCCGCCACGGTCCCGCTCGGGTCGCGCACCTCGGCGTCGGTGACCCCGAAGACCGTGCCGCTCGTGCCGAGGGACACCGCGACGTCACCCGGGCCGAGTCCGAGGCCGAGCGCTGCCCCGGCGTTGTCGCCGAGTCCGGCGCCGACGAGGAGCCCCGAGGGCGCCACGGCGTCGTTCGGCAGCTGGACGTCCGCGGTGAGCGTGCCCATCGCCTCGTCGGGCAGGACGACCCGCGGCACGACGACGGAGTCCGCGGAACCCGTGGCACCGGCGACGCGCATCGGTCGTCCGAGCGCCGACTCGAACAGCTCCGCGTCGTACTCGCGCCGCACCGGGTCCCAGTAGGCCGTGCCACTGGCGTCGGAGCCGTCGGTGGCGAGGGCGTCGAGGTCGGGGCCGAGCGGACTCTCGTCGGCCGGACCGTACCCGCGCAGCCGCCACGACAACCAGTCGTGGGGGAGGGCGACGGCCGCGACCCGGCCGGCGTTCTCGGGTTCCGCGTCGCGGAGCCACCGCAGCTTGGTACCGGTGAACGACGCCACCGGCACCAGACCCGTGCGGGCGACCCATGCCTCCTGGCCCAGCTCCGCGACCATCTGCGCGGCCGCGTCGGCACTGCGGACGTCGTTCCACAGCAGCGCGTCGCGGACCACGCGGCCGTCCGCGTCCACCGCCACCATGCCGTGCTGCTGCCCGGCGATCGCGACGGCACCGACGTCGGCGAGCCCACCGGCGTCCGCGACGGCCGTGCCGAGCGCGTCCCACCAGTGGCGGGGGTCGACGGACGTGCCGTCCGGGTGGGACGCGCGTCCCTCCCGGACGACGGCGCCGGTCGCGGTGTCACGGATCGTGACCTTGCAGGACTGGGTCGACGAGTCGACCCCTGCGACGAGCTGCTGACTCAACGAGCGCCCATGAGGTGCTCGATGGCGAGCTGCTGCAGCTTCACGAAGCCGAAGCCCTTGCCGCCGAAGTACGCGTCGGCGTCGAAGTCCTCGTACGCGGAGCGGTCGGCGAGGAACGCGTCGTACGACTCGCCGTCGTTGAGCGTCGGCGTCGACAGCTCGCCGACCTTCGACGCCTCGAGCGCTGCCTGCACCTCGGGGTCGGCGCGGAACGCCTGCGCGCGCTCCTTGAGCAGGAGGTACATGCGCATGTTCGCGGCCGCGGAGTCCCAGACGCCCGTGATGTCCTCGGTGCGGCTCGGCTTGTAGTCGAAGTGGCGGGGGCCGTCGTACGCCGGGCCGCCCTGGGGTGCACCGTGCTCGAGCAGGTCGACGAGCGAGAACGCGTTCTGCAGGTCGCCGTGCCCGAAGACGAGGTCCTGGTCGTACTTGATGCCGCGCTGACCGTTGAGGTCGATGTGGAAGAGCTTGCCCTGGTAGAGCGCCTGGGCGATGCCGGCCGTGAAGTTCAGCCCGGCCATCTGCTCGTGGCCGACCTCGGGGTTGATGCCGAAGAGTTCCGGGCGCTCGAGCGTCTCGGTGAACGCGATCGCGTGGCCGAGGGTCGGCAGCAGGATGTCGCCGCGGGGCTCGTTCGGCTTCGGCTCGATGGCGAACCGGATGCCGTAGCCCTTGTCGGTGACGTACTGGGCGAGGAGGTTCACGGCCTCGCGGTAGCGCTCGAGCGCCGCCTGCACGTCCTTCGCGCTGTCGTACTCGGCACCCTCGCGGCCGCCCCACATCACGAACGTCGACGCGCCGAGCTCGGCGGCGAGGTCGATGTTGCGCAGGACCTTGCGGAGCGCGAACCGGCGCACCTGGCGGTCGTTCGAGGTGAAGCCGCCGTCCTTGAACACCGGGGCGGAGAAGAGGTTCGTCGTGACCATCGGCACGACGATGCCGGTGGCGTCGAGGGCACCCTTCAGGCGGTCGATCTGCGTCTGGCGCTCGGCGTCGGTCGAGCCGAACGCGAAGAGGTCGTCGTCGTGGAAGGTCAGGCCGTAGGCGCCGAGCTCGTCGAGCTTCTCGACGGCCTCGACCACGTCGAGGGCGGGGCGGGTCGGGCCGCCGAAGGGGTCGGATCCGTTGTAGCCGATGGTCCAGAGACCGAAGGAGAACTTGTCTGCACGGGTGGGCGTCGTTGCCATGGTGGTCACCGTTCGTCGTCGAAACAAAATGTTGCCGCGCCCAACATAAGCGGTAGTGTTGACTCTGGCAAGGCGTGATCGCAAGGGAGCGAGCGGATGGCACAGGACCGACTTCGAGTGGCCATGGTGGGCCACGGCTTCATGGGAGCCGCGCACTCACAGGGGTGGCGCACCGCACCGAGGTTCTTCGACCTCGGGGTCGAACCGGAGATGGCCGTCATCGTCGGCCGTGACCCGGAACGGACCGAGGCGGCGCGGCAGCAGTACGGCTGGCAGGCCGCGTCCACCGACTGGCGCGCCGTGGTCACCGACCCGGACATCGACGTCGTCGACATCTGCTCGCCCGGCTCGTCCCACGTCGAGGTCGCGATCGCGGCGCTCGAGGCCGGCAAGCACGTCCTGTGCGAGAAGCCCCTCGCCAACACCGTCGCCGAGGCCGAGGCGATGACCGCGGCGGCCGCCGCCGCACGGGCGGACGGCGTCCGCGCGATGGTCGGCTTCAGCTACCGCCGGGTGCCCGCCATCGCGTTCGCGAAGCGGCTGGTGGAGGACGGGAGGCTCGGCACCGTCCGACAGGTCCGCGCGCTCTACCTGCAGGACTGGCTCGCCGACGAGGACGGCCCGATGACGTGGCGGCTCGACAAGGCGCTCGCCGGCTCCGGCTCGCTCGGCGACATCGGCGCGCACGCGATCGACCTCGTCGAGCACGTCACGGGCGCACAGCTGTCGACCGTGTCCGGCACCCTCGAGACCTTCGTGACCGAACGTCCGCTGATGGCCGAGGGTGTCGGGCTGTCCGGCACCGCCTCGACCGAACGCGGGCAGGTCACCGTCGACGACGCCGCCTTCTTCCTCGGACGGCTCGCCGGTGGCGCTGCCGACGGGGCGATCGGCACGTTCGAGGCGACGCGCTACGCGACCGGCCGGAAGAACGGCCTCACGCTCGAGATCAGCGGGTCGGCGGGCGCGATCCAGTTCGACCTCGAGTCGATGAACGAGCTGCGCTTCTACGACGCCACCGCCCCCGCGGGCGAGCAGGGCTTCCAGCGGATCCTCGTCACCGAGCCCGAGCACCCGTACATGGCCGCCTGGTGGCCGACCGGGCACCTCATCGGGTACGAGCACACCTTCAGCCACGAGGTGAAGGACTTCGTCGAGGCGATCGTCGCGGGCACCGACCCGTCGCCGTCGTTCGAGGACGGGCTGCACGTGCAGCGGGTCCTCGACGCGGTCGAGCGGAGCGCCGCCGACGGCAGCGCCTGGACGGTGATCTGAGTGGCTCCGACGAAGCACGCCCTCGTCGTCCGCGGCGGGTGGGACGGGCACATGCCGGTCGAGACCACCGACGCGTTCGTGCCGTTCCTGCGGGACAACGGGTTCCACGTGCAGGTGTCGGACTCGACCGCGGTGTACGCCGACGAGTCGGTCATGGCGGACATCGACCTGATCGTGCAGGTCGTCACGATGTCCACCATCGCCGACGACGAGTTCGCCGGGCTGCAGCGGGCCGTCCTCGGCGGCGCCGGCCTCGCGGGCTGGCACGGCGGGATCGCGGACGCGTTCCGCAACACCGCCGACTACCTCCACATGATCGGCGGCCAGTTCGCGCACCACGCGGGGAAGCACCCGTCGGAGCGCACCGGCGAGCAGTCCGACAACTACATCCCGTACACGGTGCACATCACCGACCTCGGCCACGAGCACCCGATCACGCAGGGCATCGAGGACTTCGACCTCGTGACCGAGCAGTACTGGGTGCTCTCCGACGAGTACAACGACGTGCTGGCGACGACCACGCAGGAGGCGCGGGACTTCGACGCCTGGAACCGTCCGGTCGCCGCGCCGGCGATCTGGACCCGGCAGTGGGGAGAGGGACGCGTGTTCGTCTCGGCACCCGGGCACCGGCTCGAGGTCGTCGAGTCGCAGCCGCTCCGCACGATCATCGAGAGGGGACTCCTGTGGGCAGCCCGGTGAACGGTCCGGCACTGCGGGTCGGTGTCGTCGGTGTCGGCAACATCAGCCAGCAGTACTTCGAGCACTTCCCGGCGCTGCCCGGCCTGGCGCTCACGGCCGTGGCGGACCTCGACGTCGACCGTGCCCGGTCGGTCGGCGACGCCCAGGGTGTCCGGGGCACGAGCGTCGACGAGCTCCTCGCCGCGGACGACGTCGACGTCGTGCTCAACCTGACGATCCCGGCCGCGCACGCCGAGGTGGCCACCCGGGCCCTCGACGCCGGCAAGCACGTCTACGGCGAGAAGCCGCTCGCACTCGCGACGGCCGAGGCCGCACCGGTGCTCGAACTGGCCGCACGCTCGGGCCTGCGGGTCGGCAGCGCGCCGGACACCGTGCTCGGGACGGGGATCCAGACCGCGCGCGCAGCCCTCGACGACGGGCTGATCGGCGACCCGGTCGGTGCCGCGGTGTCGTGGAGCGCTCCGGGGCACGAACTCTGGCACCCGGCGCCGGCGTTCTACTACCAGCCCGGCGGCGGCCCGCTGCTCGACATGGGGCCGTACTACCTGACGAGCCTCGTGCAGTTCTTCGGCCCCGTCGCCCGGGTCAGCGGCAGCGCCACCCGGTCGACCCGTGAGCGGACCATCGCGACCGGGCCGTTCGCCGGCGCACCGATCCCCGTCGACGTCGACACCCACGTCGTCGCCGTGCTCGAACACGCCAGCGGAGTCGTCTCCACGGTCACCGTCTCGTTCGAGGTGTGGGCGACCCGGGCGCCGCTGTTCGAGGTGCACGGCACCGCGGGCAGTCTCGCCGTCCCAGACCCGAACCGCTTCTCGGACCCGGTGTCGATCGCGACGGCCGACGACCGCGAGTGGCGCGAGCTGCCCGTGTCGGCCGGGTACGCCGACGCCGGCCGCGGGTACGGACTCGCGGACATGGCGCACGCGATCGCGACCGACCGACCGCACCGGGCGTCGGGGGACCTCGCGTTCCACGTGCTCGAGGTCATGGAGGCCGTCCAGACCGCCTCGCGGGAGCACACCGTCGTCACGGTGGCATCCCGCGTCGACCGGCCGGAGACGGTCCCCGCCGGCGCGACCCCGGGATCATGGTGACCAGCACACGCAGCGAGGAAGGACGACGACGATGACGACGACGGACGGAACCGACGAGGCGGGGACGACCCGCGCCTCCAGGCCGGTCACCCTCTTCACCGGCCAGTGGGCCGACCTGCCCTTCGACGAGGTGGCACGTCTCGCCGGCGAGTGGGGGTACGACGGCCTCGAGATCGCCTGCTGGGGCGACCACCTCGACGTCCGCCGCGCCGCGACGGACCCCGCGTACGTCGCGGACCGCACGGCGATCCTGGAGCGCAACGGCCTGCAGGTCTGGACGATCGCGAACCACCTCACCGGCCAGGCCGTGTGCGACGACCCGATCGACCAGCGGCACGAGGACATCCTCGCGCCGCACGTGTGGGGCGACGGCGACCCCGAGGGCGTCCGGCAGCGTGCCGCCGAGGAACTGCAGTGGACCGCGCGTGCCGCCGCGGCGCTCGGGGTCGACACCGTCACCGGGTTCTCCGGATCCTCGATCTGGAAGACCGTCGCGGGCTTCCCACCCGTGCCCGCGTCGATGATCGACGCCGGGTACCAGGACTTCCACGACCGGTGGTCGCCGATCCTCGACGTGTTCGAGGAGGTCGGCGTCCGCTTCGCGCTCGAGGTGCACCCCTCCGAGATCGCCTACGACTACTGGACGGCGAAGCGGACGCTCGAGGTGTTCGCCGACCGCCCCGCGTTCGGGTTCAACTTCGACCCGTCGCACTTCGTCTGGCAGGACCTCGACCCCGCCGCGTTCCTGCTCGACTTCGCCGACCGGGTGTACCACGTGCACTGCAAGGAGTCGGTGAAGCAGCTCGACGGGCGCAACGGACGACTGTCGTCGCACCTGCCGTGGGGTGACCCCCGGCGCGGGTGGGACTTCGTCACCGCCGGGCACGGGGACGTGCCGTGGGAGCGGGTGTTCCGCGTGCTGAACCACATCGGGTACGCCGGGCCGACGAGCGTCGAGTGGGAGGACGCCGGCATGGACCGGCTCGTCGGCGGGCCGGAGGCACTGGCGTTCGTCCGGAAGCTGGGCACGATCGCGCCGCCCGAGGCCGCGTTCGACGCGGCGTTCTCGCGCTCGCGGTAGCGCGCCGCCACCACCCGCCCACCGACCACGACGAGGGACCGATGACGAGCACGACCGCCGCGACGCCTGCGCCTGCGCCCGCGCCGGGCAACGCGGCGCGCGTCCTCCGGCTCGTCCACGAAGAGGGGCCGATCACCCGCGCCGAGATCACCCGGCGCACCGGCCTGAACCGCTCGACGACCCTCGCGCTCGTCGGTGAACTCGTCGACCGCGGCCTCCTCCACGAGGACCTCCCAGCAGCCGGTGCACCGGGGACCGGCGTCGGGCGGCCGAGTCCGGTCGTCCGGGCCGCGCCGGACGTCGTGGCGGCAGCGGTCACGGTCGAGGTCGACGCCGTCTCGGTCGCCCTCGTCGGGCTCGACGGCACGGTGCGGAACCGCCTCGTCGAACCGCAGCACCGTCCGCCAACGCCCGGCGAAGCGGTCGAGACCGTCGCCGGGCTGCTCGACCGGATCCGTCCGGGGTCGGTCGGCACCGCGACGCTCCGGCTCGTCGGGATCGGGGTCGCCGTGCCCGGGACGGTCCGGGTCGAGGACGGGACCGTCCAGTACGCACCGCACCTCGGCTGGCACGACGCGCCCTTCGCCGGGCCCCTCGCCGAACGGACCGGGCTGCCGGTTCGGGCCGCGAACGACGCCAACCTCGGCGCCTGGGCGGAACGGCTCGCCGGCAGCGGCCGGGGCGTCGACGACCTCGTGTACCTCAACGGCGGCGCGAGCGGCATCGGCGGCGGGGTCATCACGGCCGGCCGACCGCTGAGCGGTGCCGACGGGTACGCGGGCGAGCTCGGACACACCTTCGTCGCGGCGAACGGCATCCGGTGCCACTGCGGTGCCGTCGGCTGCCTCGAGACCGAGGCCTCCCGTGACGCCCTGGCGACCGCGGCCGGGACGGCTCCGGACGACCTGGTCGCCCTCGCCGCGGCGCTCGCCGAGGGCCGACCCGAGGTCGAACGGGTCGTGGACCGCCAGGTGACCGCCCTCGCCACGGCCCTCCGCAACGCGATCCACACCGTGAACCCGTCGGTCGTCGTGCTCGGCGGCTTCCTCGGCGTGCTGCTCGAGCACGTCGGCGACCGGATCCTCGACGACGTCCGAGCGCAGTCGATGACCGGGACCGCCGACCGGCTCCGCATCGTGCCGGCCGCGCTCGGGTCCGACGTGCTCGTGCACGGGGCCGCCGAGATCGCGTTCGGCGCCCTGCTGCGCGACCCGGACCGGATCACCGACGCGTTACCGGCCACACCCACCCCCACGACCACCCACCCGTCCGGCCGCGACGACGCGGCCGAGGAAGCGAGATCCGCATGACCTCCACCCAGCGCGTCAGCGTGCTGCTCGGCACCCAGGACCTCACCGTCGAGGACCGCCCCGTCCCCGCCGTCGACCCCGGCGACGTCCTCGTCCGGGTCGCCGCGGTCGGCGTGTGCGGCTCCGACGTGCACTACTACCGGCACGGCCGGATCGGGGACTTCGTCGTCGAGGAGCCCCTCGTGCTCGGCCACGAGCTCTCCGGCACGATCACCGCGGTCGGCGAGGGCGTCGACCCGTCCCGCGTCGGGGAGCGCGTGGCGATCGAGCCGCAGCGACCGTGCCACCGCTGCGCCCAGTGCCTCGCCGGGCGCTACAACCTCTGCCCGCACATGCGCTTCTACGCAACGCCGCCGGTGGACGGGGCGTTCGCCGAGTTCGTCACGATCGAGTCCGAGTTCGCGCACACGCTGCCCGACTCGGTGTCGTTCGAGGCCGGAGCCCTGCTCGAACCCCTCTCCGTCGGCATCGCCGCGGTCCGCAAGGCCGGGATCGTCCCCGGGTCGAGCGTGCTCATCGCCGGGGCCGGTCCGATCGGCATCATCTGCGCGCAGGCCGCGCGGGCGTTCGGTGCCTCGCGGATCGTCATCAGCGACCTCGTCCCGGAGCGCCGCGAGCGCGCGCTCTCCTTCGGCGCGACCGAGACCGTCGACCCCACCGTGGTCTCCGTGGCGTCCGACCTGCCGCCGTTCGACGCCTTCATCGACGCCAGTGGTGCACCGCGGGCCGTCTCCGACGGCATCAAGGCCGTGGGACCGGCCGGGGCCGCCGTCCTCGTCGGGCTCGGCAACTCCGAGATGACGCTGCCGGTCGAGCACATCCAGAACCTCGAGGTCACCGTCACCGGGATCTTCCGGTACACCGGCACGTGGCCGGTCGCGATCGAGCTGGTCGCGTCGGGACAGGTGGACCTGGACTCGCTCGTCACGGGCCGCTTCGGCCTCGACGACGTCCGCGAGGCCCTCGAGAGCGACACCGACCCCGAGTCGCTCAAGTCGGTCGTCTACCCGGGCGGCGTGCCGTCCGCGACCTGACCGGACGACGGACGGGAGGGACGGGGCGGGCCCGCACCCCGCCTCCCGTCCGTCCTGTGGTCCCCTCTGGGGCCACCGCCGCGACACCCGGACGCGCTACGGTTCGCGCATGACGGCTTCACCCGCGGCTGCCGTGCCGCAGCGCACCGACCGCCGTGCCCTCGTGTCCTGGGCCCTGTGGGACTGGGGGTCCGCGGCGTTCAACGCGGTCGTCACGACCTTCGTGTTCAGCACCTACCTGGCGAGCCGCGCGTTCGTCGACCCGGCGCTCGTCGCCGACACGTCCGCCGCCGGGAAGGCGCTCGTCGAGCGGGAGCTCGCGCACAACGCGGCCGTCGTCTCGACGGCACTGACGATCGCCGGCATCGTCGTCGCGCTCGTGGCCCCGGCGGTCGGACGCCTGGCGGACACGTCCGGGCACCGACGCCGGTCGGTGCTCATCGCCACGATCGGCATCGCGCTCTCGATCGGCGGCATGGTGTTCGTCGCGCCGAGCCAGCCGTACCTGCTGCTCGGGGCGGCCCTGCTCGGCATCGGGACCGTCGCCTACGAGATCGCGAGCGTCGGCTACAACGCGATGCTCGGACAGGTCGCGTCGGGGGAGCAGACCGGACGCGTCTCGGCGATCGGCTGGGCGGCCGGGTACTTCGGCGGCATCGTGCTGCTCGTCGTCCTCCTCGTGCTCTGCATCCAGGACTTCGGCGGGGGCGACGTCGCGGGGCTCCTGCAGCTGCCCGCGACCGTGGCCTCGGGGCAGTGGGACGTCCGCGTCGCGATCGGCATCGCCGCCGTGTGGCTCGCCGTGAGCTCGATCCCGCTGTTCGTCACCGTCCCCGAGGCCGCGCCGGACCGTTCGCGCGCCGGCAGCCTGCTCGGGGCGTACCGGGACCTCGGGCGGGACATCGCGCGGCTCTGGCGCGAGCGCCGGAACGTCCTCGCGTTCCTGCTGGCGAGCGCGGTGTTCCGCGACGGCGTCGGCGCCGTGTTCACCTTCGGCGGGATCGTCGCCGCGCAGGTGTTCGGCTTCAGCCCGTCGCAGGTGATCCTCTTCGCCATCGCGGCCAACATCGTCGCGGGCATCGCCACGTTCCTGTCCGGCAGGCTCGACGACCGGTTCGGTTCACGCGCGATCATCACGGTGTCGCTCGTCGGGCTCGCGGTGTGCGGGATCGGCGTGTTCGCGGTGGGGAACGTCCCCGCGGGCTTCTGGGTCCTCGGCCTGACGCTGGCGCTGTTCGTCGGGCCGGTCCAGTCGTCCTCGCGGGCGTACCTGGCGCGGTTGGCGACGCCCGGCCGCGAGGGCGAGCTCTTCGGCCTGTACGCCACGACCGGGCGCGCGGCGTCGTTCCTCGCGCCGGCGCTCTTCGGGGTGGCGGTGACGGTCGGCGGATCGACGCGGTACGGGATCCTCGGGGTCGTCGTGGTGCTCGTGGCGGGGCTGGTGCTCATGGCGTTCGTCAAGCGGGAGCCGGTGGACGGGCGCTGAGTCCGAGCGTGTCGGAGACCGTGGTGCTATCGTCTCCGACGTCCACGGGGGAACGACGGGGGGAACACATGGGGGCCGCAGAACTGCGGATCGAGTCGGAGACGCTCGCGGCGGTCGCGACCGCGCTGACCGACGCCCGGACCGCACTCGGTGCGGACACCGCCCGGTTCACGGGCCTCGACACCGGGTGCCTCGGCGTGACCGAGGTGGTCAGCCGCACCGCCGGCCTGTCGCTCGCCCACCAGGGCATGATCGACGCCGTCGACGCGGCCCTCGAGCAGGCCGCGACCTTCCCGCACGACCTCGGTGCGCAGGTCGACGCGCAGGAAGCCGCCCTCGCGAAGCAGGCGGACGGCAAGTGAGCGGCGAGGAGCCGGACGTCGGCGACCCCGCCGGCATCACCGCATTGGGGAAGCACTGGCACGACCGGGCCGACGCCGTGCAGGACGCCCTGGCGAAGATCGCCTCGGCGTCCGACGTCACCGCGTCGCCGACGTGGAAGGGCGACGCGCAGACCCGCTTCGCGGCGCTGCTCGACGAGATGCGGCCGAGCGCGTCCGGCCTCGTGGCGCTCTTCGACGCAGCCGGGGACGCCTTCGACCAGTACGCGAAGGACGTCCAGCGCATCAAGGACGACGCGGACGCGATCCGCCTGCAGCGCGGGACCGTCGCGGCCGAGCTCGCCGGACAGCAGCTCACGCTGCCGACCCTCCGCTCCGCCGCGAAGGCCGACGACGCGACCGAGGCGGACGCCAAGAGCCTCGCGAACGCGGAGCGGGCGATCGCCGATGCCGGCGACCGGTCCGCGGCGCTCGACGCGCAGTGGGAGCAGCTCGTGCAGGACCGCACGACGGCCGACCAGGCGCTGCTCCGGGTGATCACCGGCCCCGAGACGCTCGGACGCCTCGGCAGCATCGAGGGACGTGGCGTCGGCGCGACCGACGAGGACCTCGCGTCGATGCTCGCGGGCCTGTCGCCGACCGAACTCGGCGCGCTCCTGATGCTCGACCGCAACCTCGCCGACCGCATCGCCGACATGTCGCCCGACGAGGTCGCCGCGCTCTGGAAGACCCTGGGCGGTGGGAAGGACACGACCGGCGCCGAGCACAGCGCCGCCCAGGACGCGCTCATCGCATCGCTGCCCGCGGTCGTCGGCAACCTCGCGGGGCTGCCGGCCTGGGCGCGGGACCGGGCGAACCGGATGACGCTCGTGTCGGCCGTGGCCCAGGCCGAGCAGGACCTCGCGGACGCGAAGAAGCGGCGCGTGGGGCTCGGGTGGCCGGCGTCGCAGGCGGCGGACCAGTCGATCGAGGCGGCGCAGGCGAACCTCGACGCGTACCGGAACATCGAGAAGACCCTGGCGTCGACGGCGAAGCCCGGTCGCGCGCTGCTCACGCTCGCCACGGACCACCAGCCGCCGCTCGCTGCGGTGGCCGTCGGCGACCTCGACACGGCCACGAACGTCTCGTACATGGTGCCGGGGATGGGCACGACGACCAAGGACACGACCGGGTGGACCACCGCGGCCCAGAACCTCTGGACGGCGCAGGAGGGCAAGAACGCGACCGGCGCCGAGCACGCGGTCGTCGCGTGGATGAACTACGAGGCGCCGCCGGTACCGAGCGGCCTCACCACGATGGGTGTCCTGCACGGCGACGCGGCCCGGGCCGGGGCGGACCGGCTCAGTGCCGACCTCCTCGGCTTCGGGGCGGCGCGTCCCGATTCGCCGACACTCAACGTGGTCGGGCACTCCTACGGGACCACGGTGGCATCGGACGCGCTCCACGATCACGGTGTGCACGTCGATTCCTTCGTCAGCGTCGCCTCGGCAGGCATCGAGCAGGACGTCGGAGGTGCGTCTGGTATCGCGGCCGACCACGTCTACGCCGGCCAGGGGAGCCCCGGTATCCCGTTCACGGACGACCCGCGAGACCAGTGGGCCTGGGTCGGCCGAGCAGGCAGCGGTCGCCAGGACCCGATGGACGCCTCGTTCGGCGCGACGACCTTCGGGACGAACGGTGGGGACCCCGGCGAGGGTGCCGGCGTGACCACACACGACCCGATCGGCTACGGCGGCAGCCAGGGGTACTTCAACCTCGGGACCGAGTCGCTCGACAACGTCGCGCAGGCTACGTTCGTGGGAGGCAAGGACCTCACTCCCGCGGACGACGCCGGGGTGAGCGCCCTGCAGCAGGACTACTTCGACAACCTGATGGGACCGACACTGTGATCGGACGCCCCCGAGGCACGGCAGCCGGGCCCGCACTCGCCCTGACCCTCGCCCTGACACTGGCGCTCGCCGCGTGTTCGGGTCCGCCGACAGGAGGCACCTCCGTGGAGACCACACCGAGCACACCGACCGTCCAGCACCAGCGTGATCTCGCCGCCGCCTACGTCGACGCGACCATGCGGACGTCGGGCGTCACGTGGGACGACTCGCAGGCGAACGAGTACGCCCAGGAGTGCCTCCTCGGTGACGGCACGTCCGGAGCGCTCTACAACCTCGCCCGCATCGGCGCGGGAGTTCCCGACCCCGAGGCTGCGGTGCGGACCGTCGGCCGGTCGTGGGCTGCGGACGGGTTGACCGTCAAGTACTCGGAGTCGTCGCTCAACGACGGCAGCCGGCAGTTCGTCGTCAACGGGGCGGGTGGTGCCGTCGAGCGCATCCAGTTCGGGGCGGCGACCGTTCGAAGCTCGCTCGCCGCGGTCTCCCGCTGCGGGACGGGTGACGCAGCGGACCTCGGCTGAGGCGCGGGCGTCCGTGCGCGCCCCTGCGGTCGTCGTGGCATCGGAGCTCGGGTGAGCGTGTGGGGGCGGCGTTCGACGCCGATCTCCTCCAGGCGACCGACGGTGATCGGGACGGTGCTGCTCGCCGCGATCCTGCTCGCGGGCTGCGCGGCGGGCACCCCGACCAAGGAGGACACCGTGCAGGCTGCACCGACCGCAGAGCACCAGCGCCGACAGGCGGCAGACTCCGTCGAGGAGACGATGCGCCGTTCGGGGGTCGACTGGGACGCGGACCAGTCCGACGAGTACGCGCAGGACTGCGTGCTCGCGGACGGCTCGGCGGGCGCGCTCTACAACATCGTCCGGACCGGTGCGGGCGTCGACGACCCGGAGGCCCTGACGAAGGCGGTGGGCACGGCCTGGGTGGCGGACGGACTGAAGGTGGAGTACTCGACTGACGAGATGACGTCGGGTGCGAAGCGGTACCTGGTGAACGGCAGCGGCGGCGCCGTCGAGCGCATCCAGTTCGGCGCTGCGACGACCAAGACCACCATGAGTGGAGTGTCGAAGTGCGGCACCGGGAACGCGGCGGACCTCGGCTGAGCCTCCCGTCGGGCGGTGCCAGGAGGCGCGGTGTGGGCCCGCCTGCAGGCTGCGGTTCCGCGCACGGTTGCGCCCCTGGCGCGGTTCCGCCGGACTCCGCAGCGAGCGTGCGCCAGGATGGAGCCATGACCGACCAGCGCATCGCCGTCGTCGTCCTCGCCGCCGGGCAGGGCACGCGCATGAAGTCGTCCACCCCGAAGGTCCTGCACCGCCTCGCCGGGCTGCCGCTCATCGCGCACGTGCTCCGGACGGCGTCGTCCCTCGAGCCCGAGCACGTCGCCGTCGTCGTGCGGCACGAACGGGAGCTCGTCGCGGCCGAGGTCACCGAGCGTGCCCCCGACGCCATCGTGGTCGACCAGGACGACGTCCCCGGCACCGGCCGTGCGGTCGAGGTCGCGGTCGAGGCGCTGCCGGCGGACTTCGACGGCGCCGTCGTCGTGCTGTCCGGTGACGTTCCGCTGCTCGACGCGGCGTCGCTCCGAGCACTCGTGGACGCCCACGTCGGCGGCGGCAACGGCGCCACCTTCGTGAGCGCGATCGCACCGGACCCGACCGGCCTCGGCCGCATCGTCCGCGACGCCGACGGGGCGTTCGTCGGGGTCGTCGAGCACAAGGACGCGACCGCCGAGCAGCTGACCATCACCGAGGCCAACGCGGGCATCTACGCCTTCGACGTCACGCACCTCCGTGCGGTCCTCCCGTCGCTCACCACGGCGAACGCGCAGGGCGAGAAGTACATCACCGACGCGCCGGCACTCATCGGAGCGCGGGGCGCGCGCATCGACGTCGTCACGCTGACCGACCCGTGGCTCGTCGCCGGCATCAACGACCGGGCGCAGCTGTCCGACGCCGCCCGGGTGCTGAACGCGCGCATCGTGCGCCGCCACCAGCTCGCTGGGGTCACCGTCCAGGACCCGGCGACGACGTGGATCGACCTCGACGTCTCGATCGAACCCGACGCCGAGGTCCTCCCGGGCACCCAGCTCATCGGCGCCACCGCGATCGCCTCGGGCGCGGTCGTCGGGCCGGACACCACCCTGCGGGACACCGAGGTCGGCGTCGACGCCGTGGTGAACCGTGTCGACGCGACCCTCGCGGTGATCGGTGACGGCGCCTCCGTCGGACCGTTCGCCTACCTGCGTCCGGGCACGATCCTCGGCGACGGAGGCAAGATCGGCACCTTCGTCGAGACGAAGAACGCGACGATCGGCCGGGGCAGCAAGGTGCCGCACCTGTCGTACATCGGCGACGCCGAGGTGGGCGAGGACTCGAACATCGGCGCGAACACGATCACGGCGAACTACGACGGGGTGCACAAGCACCGGACCGAGGTCGGCTCGAACGTCCGTACAGGGTCGCACAACGTGTTCGTCGCCCCGGTTAGGATTGGTGACGGAGCGTACACCGGCGCGGGTACGACCGTCCGCAAGGACGTCCCTGCCGGGTCGCTGGCGATCAGCTACGCCCCACAGCGCAACACCGACGGATGGGTCGAGGAACACCGACCCGGTTCGCCGGCTGCCGAGGCCGCTCGGCGCGCGAACGGCGAACAGATCTGACGGCTCTCGGGCCGATCAACACGGCCCCGCGGGGTCAGGGAGTGAGCACCGCACTTGTCCGGAATCAAAACGACCGGCCAGAAACGACTCGTCCTCGTCTCAGGGCGAGCACACCCGGCGCTCTCGGCCGAGATCGCCGAGGAACTCGGCGTGGACCTCGTCCCGACCGATGCACGGACCTTCGCGAACGGGGAGCTCTACGCCCGCTTCGACGAGTCGGTCCGCGGCTGTGACGCGTTCGTCATCCAGTCCCACACCGCGCCGATCAACGAGTGGCTCATGGAGCAGCTCATCATGGTCGACGCCCTGAAGCGTGCGTCGGCGAAGCGCATCACCGTCGTCGCGCCGTTCTACCCGTACGCGCGGCAGGACAAGAAGGGCCGTGGTCGCGAGCCGATCTCGGCGCGACTCGTCGCCGACCTGTTCAAGGCCGCTGGTGCGCACCGCATCATGAGCGTCGACCTGCACGCCGCACAGATCCAGGGCTTCTTCGACGGCCCGGTCGACCACCTGTTCGCCATGCCGGTCCTGCTCGAGCGCTTCCAGCAGACCCTCGACCCGTCGACACTGACGGTCGTCTCGCCGGACATGGGCCGCGTGCGCGTCGCCGACATCTGGTCGGAGAAGCTCGGCGCGCCGCTCGCGATCATCCACAAGCGGCGCGACCCGCTCGTGCCGAACCAGGTGTCCGTGCACGAGATCGTCGGTGACGTCTCGGGTCGCGTGTGCCTGCTCGTCGACGACCTGATCGACACCGGCCGTACCATCGCCAAGGCAGCAGAGGCGCTCAAGGCCGCCGGTGCCACCGGCGTGGTCGTCGCGGCGACGCACGCGGTGTTCTCCGACCCCGCGACGGAGCTGCTCCAGAGCGAGTTCATCGACCGGGTCGTCGTCACCGACACCCTGCCGCTGCCGGAGGACAAGCGCTGGGACCGCCTCGAGGTCCTGCCGATCGCACCGCTCATCGCCCGCGCCATCCACGAGGTCTTCGACGACGGGTCGGTCACCTCGATGTTCGACGGCGCCGCTTGACCGCACCCGTGCGCGACGCGCTCGCGGCCCGGCTCCGGGCCGCGGGCAGCGTCTTCGCCGAGGACGAGGCGGACCTCCTGCTCGAGGCCGGCGACGGTGACGCGGTTCGCCTGCGGGCGCTCGTGCAGCGGCGGCTCGGCGGCGAACCGCTCGAGTACGTGCTCGGCTGGGCGGCGTTCGACGGGCACCGCCTCCGCGTGACGCCGGGCGTCTTCGTGCCCCGGGCCCGCACCACCGTCGTCGTGGAGCAGGCCGCACGCCGGTTGCACCGCTACGACCGTGTCGTGGACCTCTGCTGCGGTGCCGGGGCGATCTCGGTCGCGCTCCTCGGTCGTGTCGGTGCCCTCGACCTCGTTGCGGCGGACATCGACCCGGCGGCCGTCGACGTCGCTGCGGAGAACATCGGCGACCGCGGGATCGTCGTCGCCGGGGACCTCTTCGCGCCCCTGCCAGACCGGTTCCGCGGGCTCGTCGACGTCATCGCCGTGAACGCGCCCTACGTGCCGACGGGGTCCATCCCGATGATGCCGTCGGAGGCCCGCGACCACGAGCATCGTGTCGCGCTCGACGGCGGGGCGGACGGGCTCGACCTGCACCGGCGGATCGCGTCCGGGGCGGGGGAGTGGCTCCGACCCGGGGGTGCGGTCGTCATCGAGGTGTCGGCTGCGCAGGCACCGACGTCGGCGGCCGTCTTCGAGGCTGCGGGCCTCGCGGTGGCCGTCGAGTCCGACGACGAGGTCGACGGGACCTGTGTCGTGGCGACGCGTCCCGCCTGAGACGATCCGCGTCGTCGAGGTGACCCTCGTCGTCGAGGCCACCCGCGTCGTCGAGGCGGGTCGCGCCTCCTGGCCGTGACGGCGGACGGTCCGCACCGTCTCAGGCCGCGCGGACCTCGACCGTGTGCCATCCCGACGCGCCGTTCGGAGCCGGGGGCCGCTCGACGCTCGTCTGCACCTCGCCGTCGGCGCTCACCGCGCGGACCTGGATGCGGTGCGACCCCTTCGTCGGCGTCCACCGGTAGACCCACTGCCGCCACGTGTCGGCCGAGACGGAGTCCGCGAGGGTCGCCTCTTCCCACGCGCCGTCCCCGACCCGGACCTGCACGCCCTTCACCCCGGTGTGCGGCTGCCACGCGACCCCGGCGATCGCCACCGTCGAACCGGCGTCGACCGTCGCGCCCGCGCGCGGGGTGTCGATACGCGACTCCAGCTTGACCGGACCGCGTTCCGACCAGCCGCGCGGCGTCCAGTAGCCCTGGGCGTCGGCGAACCGCGTGACCTCGAGCTCGGTGACCCACTTCGTCGCGGACACGTAGCCGAAGAGCCCGGGGACCACCATGCGCACCGGGAACCCGTGCTCCGGCGGCAGCGGCTCGCCGTTCATCCCCACGGCGAGCAGCGCGGCCGTCCCCTCGTCCTGCAGGACGTCGAGGGGCGTGCCCGCCGTGAACCCGTCGATGCTGCGCGACAGCACCATGTCGGCACTTGCGTGGGGCACGGCGCGCTCGAGCAGCTTCCGGATCGGGTAGCCGAGCCAGAGCGCGGTGCCGATGAGGTCCCCGCCCACCTCGTTCGAGACGCAGCTCAGCGTCGCGTGGTGTTCCTCGAGCGGGAGGGCGAGCAGGTCGTCCCACGTGAGCTCGACCTCGTGGTCGACGGCTCCGTGGATGCGGAGCTTCCAGTCGGCGGTGTCGACCGACGGCACCCGCAGCGCGGTGTCGATCCGGTAGAAGTCGCTGTTCGGGGTGACGTAGGGCGTGATGCCCTCGACGTCGAGCGACGCCCCGGCCGGGACCGCGGGTGCGGTGGTCGCCGGGGCCGGCAGCCGGACGGCCCGGCGTGCGGCAGCGGTCGCCTGCGCGGCGGCGGTGCCCAGACGGGAGGCGCTGCCCACCACGACCGCGACGGCCGCCGCCGTCACACCCCAGACCAGGAAGGCGCGACGTTCCGCAGAGGCGGGTCGCGGTGCGGCGGAGGGCACGGCGGCTGCCGACTCCCACCGGCGGAGCCTGGCGGTGAGCAGCCGGAGCACGATGACGGCCGCGGCGACCCCGAGCACGGACGGAGCCCCGTCCAGCGTGCCGCTGCCGGAACGGGTGGTGACGGCCAGGAGCGAGAGGACACCGCCCACGGCGAAGACCAGGGCCCCGAACGGCGGGCGGGCGCGTTCGAGGATGCCCGCCCCGGCGCTGACCACGGCGACGATGACCGCCATGAGCACGAACAGCGCGACCTTGTCGCCGGTGCCGAAGAGCGTGACCATGAGGTCCTTCGCGCCCGGGGGCGCGAGGTCGATGACCGCCGAACCGACCGCGACGAGGGGGCTGCCGGCACCACCGAGGACGAGGGCACCGAGTTCCGCGGCGGCGAAGAACGCGAGCGCGGCGACGATGCCCGTCGCGGCCGCGAGCAGGCGGGGGCGCGAGACCGCCACGGGGGCGGGCGCGAGGTCAGTGGTCACGGGCCGAGCGTAGGTCGACCGTGCCGCGTGTGTGCTGACAGTCGTGCATGCGGTGGACAGAGCCGGCGGTCTCCGCGCCCGTGGACGACCCGTACCCCGCACGAGCGGGTCCGCTGGTTCGTCGGGCGTTCACCGGTGCCGGCCAGCCGGTCGCGGGTGGAGCATGCGAGGATCGAGGGGTGCTGAGGCGTCCCGACCGTGTCCCGCGCTTCGGTCGCGCCCGGCGACGGGACCGCCACCCGATGTCGCAGGCACGACGCCTCCTGGTGCTGCGCTGGATCATCGTCGGCGTGTGGGCGGCCCTGCTCACGGCACGCATCATCGTGGTGTCCACCACGCCCGACGCGGACCTGACCTTCTTCGGCATCGCCGAGGTCGCCGTGATCGGTGTCGGTCTCCTCGTGATCGCCGGCGCCGTGCTGCGGGGCTGGTCGCTCCGACGGCGGCACGAGGACGAAGCCCTGGCCCTCGCGATCCGCCGGATCGACCCGACGGTGTGGCTCGTCCCGGCGGCACCGACCCCGGAGCTCCGGGCATCGGTGGAGTCCGTCCGGCCGGACCTCGCGCTCGGGCACCGGGTGACGTGGGCCTTCGGTGCGACCGAGGCCTCGCTGTGGGAACTCGAGGAACGTCGTGCGACCCGGCTGCTCGTGATCCGGTGGAGCCGGATGGTGCACGTCGGCCTCGAGGACGTGCACGGCGACGGGCGTTCGTGGGCGATCGCCATGCACTACGTCCGACCCGACGACACGACAGCGGTGGCGACGTTCTTCGTCCGTGCGGCGCCGGGCTCGCGGCGGATGCTGGGCCGGGGCCCACGGCTGGAGCGGCTCGTGGCCGACCTCGCGCGCGAACGCATCGTCGCGTAGCGCGTACGCGTGGCGGGGAACACCGGAGGGCCCCGCCGATCGGCGAGGCCCTCTCGTGGTGCGGTCGTCGCCGCTGCCTAGTGGGTCGACGGTTCCTGTTCGACCTCACGCCGGTCGTCGTCCGACCAGAGCGTGTGGAAGGTGCCGTCCTTGTCGATGCGCTGGTAGGTGTGCGCGCCGAAGAAGTCCCGCTGCCCCTGGATGAGCGCGGCGGGCAGGCGGTCGGAGGCGAGCGAGTCGAAGTACGACAGCGCGGACGAGAACCCCGGCGCCGGGATGCCCGACGCCGCCGCGATGCCGACGATGCGACGCCACGCGGCCTCGCCCTCCTGCACGGCGTTCGCGAAGTACGGGTCCACCAGCAGCGACTCGAGCGAGGGGTTCTTGTCGTACGCCTCGACGATGCGGTTGAGGAACTGCGCGCGGATGATGCAGCCGCCGCGCCAGATCTTCGCGATGTTGCCGAGGTTGATGTCCCAGCCGTACTCCTTGGCCCCGGCGATGATGAGGTCGAAGCCCTGCGCGTACGCGACGACCTTCGACGCGTAGAGCGCCGCGCGGACGTCGTCCTCGAACCCGTCCGGGACCTCGGCGATGGCGGGACGGTCCGGGAAGGCCTTCTGCACCGCAGCGCGCTGGACCGGCTTGGACGACACCGCGCGGGCGAACACCGCTTCGCCGATGCCGGAGACGGGGATGCCGAGGCCGACCGCGTTCTGCACGGTCCACACGCCGGTGCCCTTCGACCCGGCCTCGTCGCGGATGACGTCGACGAGGGCCTTGCCCGTGTCGGCGTCCTGCTGCTTGAGGACCTCGACGGTGATCTCGATCAGGTAGGACTCGAGGTCGCCGCCGTTCCACTCGTCGAACACCTTCACCAGGTCCTCGACGGACAGCCCGCCGACGCGGCGGAGCAGGTCGTACGACTCGGCGATGAGCTGCATGTCGGCGTACTCGATGCCGTTGTGCACCATCTTCACGAAGTGGCCGGCACCGTCGGTGCCGATGTGGGTCACGCACGGCTCGCCCTCAGCGACGGCGGCGATCGACTTGAGGATCGGGCCGAGGGTCTCCCATGCCTCCTTCGAACCGCCGGGCATGATCGACGGGCCCTTCAGGGCGCCCTCTTCACCGCCCGAGATGCCGGTGCCGACGAAGTTGAGACCCTTGTCGCGCAGGTCGTGCTCACGGCGGATGGTGTCGTGGAAGTTGGCGTTGCCGCCGTCGACGATGATGTCGCCGTCCTCGAACCGTTCCGCGAGCTGCTCGATGACCGCGTCGGTGCCCTTGCCCGCCTGCACCATGATGATGGCCGTGCGCGGCTTGGACAGCGAGGCCACGAAGTCGTCGATCGACTCGGACGCGATGAAGCCGGCGTCCGCGTGCTCGTTCAGCAGTTCCTCGGTGCGGGCGTACGTGCGGTTGTAGACCGCGACGGTGTTGCCCTCCCGCGAGGCGAGGTTCCGAGCGAGGTTCGAACCCATCACCGCCAGACCGACCACGCCGATGTTCGCCTGTCCGTTGTTCTCTGCCACGAGGTCTCCTTCGTCCTGACGTTCGGCACCAACCTACGGTCCGCAGCCTGGGACCGCCCGGGTGTTACGGCAACTGGGGACGACTGTTCACCGGCCCAATACGGTGGAGGAATGACCGAGCGCGCTGTCCTCCCGCCCCTGCTCGTGATGGGGGTCTCCGGTTCCGGCAAGTCGACGATCGGGCAGGCCCTCGCCGACGCCCTCGCCGCCGAGGGGCAGCCCACGGTCTTCGTGGACGCGGACGACCTGCACCCCGCCGCGAACAAGGAGAAGATGCGGCAGGGGATCCCGCTCACGGACGAGGACCGCTGGCCCTGGCTGGACGCCTGCGCCGCGCGGATCGCCGAGGTCGAGGACTCCGGCCACCGCTGCGTGATGGCGAACTCGGCGCTCAAGCGTGTCTACCGCGACCGTCTCCGCGCCTCGGCGCCGACCCTCGTGATCGCCTTCCTCGACGGCTCGCACGACCTGATCGCCGACCGCCAGGCGCACCGTCACCACGAGTACATGCCGAGCTCCTTGCTCGACTCGCAGTTCGCGACGCTCGAGCGACCGCAGCCGGACGAGGCCGCCGTCACCGTGTCGATCGAGGGCTCGGTCGACGAGACGGTGACGGCGATCCTCTCCGCGCTCTCGGTCACTTCCGGCTGAGCTCGGACAGCCGCGACCGGTACTCCTCGGCGTCGATGTCGCCGCGGGCGAACCGGTCGGCGAGCACCGAGCGGGCGTCCGACCGTGCCCGCCAGCTGCCGCGTCGGAGCACGCCGAACACGAGGAACACGACGAGGAACGCGACGAAGAAGAACGCGGGGAAGACGGGGAACGGGAACCCGCCGCCGTGCCAGTAGGGCGCGGTGGCGGCGATGGTGGTGAGCATGGTGACCTCCTGTGGTCGGTTCGGCGTCGCTGTCACGACCGTCCAAGACTCGGTCCAGGAGGCGCGGCGCGCGTCCGTCGCGCAGCCCCACTTCCGCCTGCTCCCGCAGTCGTAGTGCACGTCCTCCTCCACACCCGACTACTCCCGCGGGAGTAGT
>NZ_MJGR01000018.1:0-521 GCF_001865105.1 Curtobacterium sp. MCBA15_016 | reverse complement strand
CTACTCCCGCGGGAGTAGTCCACAGGTCGTGCGCACGCCCGATGCCGCGGGCGGGAGCCGACCCTAGGCTCGAGCCATGGACACCACCCCGACCCTCGCCGACCCGGCGAGTGACGACACCCGCTGGGTCGGGCGCCGTCGCTTCGCCCGGGTCGGTCGGGTCCTGCCGGTGGCGTTCCTGCAGATCGTCGGGACGCTGCTCGCATCGCGCGTGCTGGTCGGACCGGGTGTCGGGACGGGCCCGGCCGGCCCACCCTGGACACGGCACGCGTTCAGCGGTGCGGTCGACCCGGTGCACCTCGGCCCGCTCGCTATCGGGTTCCTCGTGGCTGGCGTCGTGGTGCTCCCGTGGCGCTGGCGGTGGCCACGGTCGGTGCTGCTCCTGACCCTCGCGACCACGATCGGGTACGCCCTCGTCGTGAGTCCGCGCGGGCCGTTCGTCGCCGCGCTGACGATGGCGCTCGCCAACGCCTGGCTCCGCGGACACCGCTGGTGGGTCCTCGCCTCGGCGGCGCTCGCCG
>NZ_MJGR01000017.1:7346-63020 GCF_001865105.1 Curtobacterium sp. MCBA15_016 | reverse complement strand
CGGTGCGGGTCCGACCCGCACCGCGCCTCCCGTCCGTCCGTACGTCCAGAGCCGGACCCGCGTCGCGCGCGCAGCCACCGGTCAGAGCGCGGCGATCTCCTCGTCCCGCAGCCCGATGCTGCGGAGGTACCCGTCCACCGAGCCCCACCGCCGCTCGACGCGCTCGATGACCGTCGTCATGATCTCCGGCACGCAGCGGTGGCCGATCGCCGTCGCCACGGGGTCCGTGCTGGCGGCGCGCTCGGCGGCGAACCGCTCGACGAGCCCGGCGGCGCTGGCCGCGTAGTCGGCACCGACGGCGTCGAGGTCGGCACCCCAGTGCCGGGCGAGCAGAGCGCTCACGATGCCGGTCCGGTCCTTGCCCGCGGCGCAGCAGACGAGCACGTCGCCGTCCGCGGTGGCGATCGTCCGCAGCGCCGCGGCGATGCCGGAGCGGTGCCGGTCGAGCCAGTCGGTGTACTGGTCATCGAGCTGGACGGCCTCGGCGGCGGACTCGATCGCCGAGGCCGGGTCGAAGAGCGGCACGGAGCGGTAGGCGGGCGTGGCGGCGAGCGGGTGCGGCACCGCGTCCGTCTCGTCCACGCGGCGCAGGTCGACCACGGCGGCGAGGCCCGCCGGGTACGCGGCGGGAGCGACCGGGTCGGTGTTCGCCCGGTACACCGTGCGTCGGCGGCCGTGCTGGAGGCCGGGTCCCCCGACCTCGCGGAGGTTCGTGAGCGTGTTCGACGTCGTCGTCATGGCTCCACTCTGCCGGACGCGGGACGTCGGGCGCGTCCGCCGGCCGCGCGCCCGCCGTCGCGCCGCGTGCCCGGGCGCCCGGGCGCCTGCCGCGCCGCACAACCAAAGTCACCCCGAACCACGCGATCGCACGGTTCGGGGTGACTTCCGTTGTGCGAACCCGCGCCGCACCTCCGGCGCGCCCCACCCCGGCGCCGCGCCACGCGCGCCGGCGCCGCCCACGCGCCACTCGCGCCCCGCGCCCCGCACACGACGACGGGCCCCGCGCTGCTGTGTGCGCGGGGCCCGTCGTGACGGTGTGGCAGCGAGCTACCGGACGGAGACCGGGGTCTCGTCGCGCTCCTCGTAGAGGACGTAGCCCTCTTCGCCGTGGACCGCGGTGTCGATGCCGGCGACCTCGTCCTCGGTCTTCACACGGAAGCCCATCGTCTTCTCGATGATCCAGCCGATGACGAAGGCGAGGATGAACGAGTAGAGACCGACCACGCCGGCAGCGGCGGCCTGCTTGCCGAGCTGCGTGAACGAGCCCGAGTAGATCAGGCCGGTGTCGTTGGCGAAGAAGCCGAGGTACAGCGTGCCGACGATGCCGCCGACCAGGTGGACGCCGACGACGTCGAGCGAGTCGTCGAAGCCGAGACGGTACTTCCAGTCGATCGCGAAGCAGCAGATGATGCCCGCGAGGAAGCCGAGCAGGATGCCCCAGCCCGGGGTGAGCGCGGCGCACGCCGGGGTGATGGCGACGAGGCCGGTGACGGCGCCCGACGCGGCACCGATCGAGGTGGCCTTGCCGTCCTTGAGCTTCTCGACGAGCAGCCAACCGAGGATCGCGGCGGCCGGGGCGGCGAGGGTGTTGACCCAGGCGATCGCGGCGATGCCGTCCGCGGCGCCCTCGGAGCCGGCGTTGAAGCCGAACCAGCCGAACCACAGGATCGCGGCACCGAGGAGCACGAAGGGCGGGTTGTGCGGCTTGTGCGCACCCTTGGCGAAGCCGACGCGCTTGCCGAGGACGATCGCCAGCGCGAGACCCGCGGCACCGGCGTTGATGTGGACCGCGGTGCCACCGGCGAAGTCGATGACGCCCCAGGTCGCCGCCCAGCCGGACGTGAGGTTGAAGACCCACGAGGCGACCGGGAAGTAGACGACCGTGACCCAGACGCCGGCGAAGACCATCCACGCGCCGAACTTGGCACGGTCGGCGATCGCACCGGAGATGAGGGCGACCGTGATGATCGCGAAGGTCGCCTGGAAGCCGACGAACGCCATCGAGGGGTACGCGGCGTTGATCGTCGAGGCCTTGGCCTCCTCGAACGCCTGCCCGAGGCCGATCTGGTTCCAGTCGATGCTGAAGAAGCCGACGACACCGGACACCGCCGTGCCGTCACCGTGGTTCGCGAAGGCGATGGCGTAGCCGTAGACGACCCAGAGGACGCTCACGAGCGCGATCGCCCCGAAGGACATCATCATCATGCTGATGACGGACTTGGCCTTCACCAGACCGCCGTAGAAGAAGGCCAGGCCGGGTGTCATGAACAACACCAGCGCCGCCATGACCAACACGAACGTCGTGTTGCCCTGATCAAGCATCTGTTCACCTCTCGATTGCACCAGCGGCTCTTGGTCCGCGTCGGGTGTCACCGAGTCTGGCGAGGCGAGGTTTCACGAGGGAGCACGAAGTGTTTCGCGGGTGTAACGCGACGGCCCGGTGTGTAAACGTCGTGTTTCGTCCGTCGGGCAGTCCCCTGGACGGGGGCCACGAGTTCTCCCGGTCCGTCCGGACGGTGTCCGACAGCCGTCGCGGAACGGAGCCTGGAGGCGCGGCGCGGCAGGGCACCGGCTCCTCGCGACCGGCAGGCGGCTCAGTCCACGGCGCGGGTCAGCGCCACGACGCGGCTCGCCGCACGCAGGTACTTCTTGCGGTACCCACCGTCGAGCATCGACTCGGGGTACACCTGGTCGAGCGGGGTGCCCGACGCCACGATCCGGACCTGCGCGTCGTACAGCCGGTCCACCAGCGCGACCCACCGGAGCGCATCGGTCTGGTCGGTGAAGGGCTGCACGTCGGTGAGGCCGACGGCGTCGAGGTCCTCGACCATCGCGACGTACTTCGACGGGTGCACGGACGCGAGGTGCCCGACCACCGCCCGGAAGTCGTCGAGCGTGACGCGTCCGCCGGGGAGTCCCGCGGCGACGTCGGCCACCACGCCTGCCGACTCGTCGACCGCACGCCGGCGGAAGTCGAGCCCGTCGATGCGCATGGTGTCGAACCGGTCGGACATCGCCTGGATCTCGCGCAGGAAGTCCTGGGCCGCGAAGCGCCCCTCGCCGAGGGCACCCGGCGGCGTGTTCGAGGTGGCGGCGAACCGGGTGCCGGTCTCGGTGAGCTCCTTGATGAGGCGCGTCATCACCATCGTGTCACCGGGGTCGTCGAGCTCGAACTCGTCGATGCACACCAGCGCCGTCCCGCGCAGCAGGTCGACGGTGCCCTGGAACCCGAGGGCCCCGACGAGCGCCGTGTACTCGATGAAGGTGCCGAACGTCTTCCGACCGGTCGCGGCGTGGTAGGCGGCGGCGAGCAGGTGGGTCTTGCCGACGCCGAACCCGCCGTCGAGGTAGACGCCAGACTTCACGGTCGACTCCGCCACGGGCTTCCGGCGACCGAACAGCCCACGGCGAGGCTGGTCGGCGGGACCGGCGGCGACGAAGGCCTCGACCGCGTCGCGGACCGCCGCCTGCGAGGGGTACTCCGCGTCGGGTCGGTAGGAGGCGAACGACGCGTCCGCGAACTGGGGCGGCGGGACCAGCGACGCAGCCATCTGCTGCGGGGTCACCTGCGGGTCGCGGTCGACGAGGTGTTCAGGCGCGGTGTTCGCTGACAATCGGGGCAGTCCTTCGGGAAGCATGTCGTGGGGTGTCACGTTGCGTCAGGAGCACGGCACGCCCGCGTACCGTTGCCCACAGGCACCGACGACCGATCCTAGTCCGGTGCCGGATGACCACCTGGAGGTAGCCCACCATGACCGCACCGGTCGACACGTCCGAGAAGTTCACCGCCTACGCCCACCCGGAGCGGCTCGTCTCCACCGAGTGGCTGCAGGAACACCTGGACGCCGGCACCCCGGACCTGGTCGTCGTCGAGTCCGACGAGGACGTCCTGCTCTACGAGACGGGCCACGTCCCCGGTGCCGTGAAGATCGACTGGCACACCGACCTCAACGACCCGGTGCTCCGCGACTACATCGACGGCGAGGCCTTCGCCGAACTGCTCGGCAGCAAGGGCATCGGCCGCGAGACCACCGTGGTGATCTACGGCGACAAGAACAACTGGTGGGCCGCCTACGCCCTCTGGGTCTTCTCGCTGTTCGGGCACGAGGACGTCCGTCTCCTCGACGGCGGCCGGGCGAAGTGGATCGCCGAGGACCGCGCGCTCACCACCGACCAGACCGTGGTCACGCCGGTCGAGTACCCCGTCGTCGACCGGATCGACACCGAGATCCGCGCCTACAAGGACGACGTGCTCGCCCACCTCGGCAAGCCGCTGATCGACGTCCGCAGCGCCCCGGAGTACGCCGGCGACCGCACCACCGCGCCGGACTACCCGGAGGAGGGCGCCCTCCGCGCCGGCCACGTCCCCACCGCCGTGAACATCCCGTGGGCCACCGCCGCGGCACCGGACGGCACCTTCAAGACCCGCGAGGAGCTCGACGCGATCTACCGCGACGGCGCCGGCATCGGCGACGCGGACGAGGTCATCGCCTACTGCCGCATCGGCGAGCGGTCGAGCCACACCTGGTTCGTCCTGCAGCACCTGCTCGGGTACGAGAACGTCCGCAACTACGACGGCTCGTGGACCGAGTGGGGCAGCGCGGTCCGCGTCCCGATCGCCGTCGGCACCGAACCGGGTACGATCACCGACCGATGACCGACGCACTCCCCCAGTCCCTCGCCGAGATCCGCGACGACTTCCTCGAACTCTCCCAGCAGGACCGCCTGCAGCTGCTCCTCGAGTTCTCGAACGAGCTCCCGGCGCTTCCCGAGCGCCTGCAGGGGCACGAGGACGAGCTCGAACGCGTCGAGGAGTGCCAGTCCCCCGTCTTCATCACGGTCACCGTGGGTGCGGACGGCGACGCGCCCGGCATCGTCCGGATGCACGCCACGGCGCCGCGCGAGGCACCGACCACGCGGGGCTTCGCGTCGATCCTCGCCCAGGGACTGTCCGGCCTGACCGCCGAGCAGGTGCTCGCCGTGCCGGCGGACTACCCGCTGACGATCGGGCTGAGCGAGGCGGTCAGCCCGCTGCGGATCCGCGGCATGGTCGGGATGCTGGGTCGGGTGCAGCGGCAGGTGCAGGCGCAGGCCGCGGTCGCGTAGACGTCACCACACGTTGACGGGAGGCGCGGTGCCAGCTGGCACCGCGCCTCCCGTCCGTCTGTGGATGCGTCTACCGCGCGTTGGCCGCGCCGTCTCGCTGGACCACCTCGGTCAGCCACGCGAGGATGCGGGCGTCGAACCAGTCGGCGTCGTGGTTCCAGAGCTTGGTGTGCCGGGCGGTCGTCTGCACCTCGAGCCGCACGATGTCGGGCCGGGCCTCGGCGAGGGCGTGCGACGCAGAGGACGGGACGAACCCGTCGTCGTCGCTGTGCATGAGCAGGATCGGCACGTGCAGCTCGTCGGCCCGCGCGACCATGTCGAGCTGCCGCAGGTCGACCGGCTGCCGCAGGCCCGTGAGCCGGTGCAGGACCGGGGTGCGGAGGAGGCGCTGCGCGACCTTCCGGACCGGCCGCGGCAGGCGGAGCAGCTGGCTCTGCGACTTGAGCACCGCGTGCCAGTCGACCACCGGCGACTCGAGCACGACACCGTCCACGAGGTCCGCGAACGCCGAGCGGACCAGGGTCTGCAGCACGACCGCGCCGCCCATCGACCAGCCCATCAGGACGACGCTCGATGCGCCCTGCCCGGCGAGCCAGCGGAGGACCGCGTCGATGTCCTCCCACTCGGTGCTGCCGAGGCCGTAGCGGCCGTCGACGCTCCGCGGGGCGACGCCGTCGTTGCGCCAGCTCGCCAGCACCACGGAGTACCCCGCCGCCCGGAAGACCGGCACCGCGCGGATCGTCTCGGCGCGGGTCACCCCACGACCGTGCACGAGGACGGCCCACGGCGCGTCCGGGTCGTCGGCGCGGACCACCCAGGCGGGTGCGGGGCCGTTCGGGGTGGGGACGTCGATGTCCTCGACCGGGACGTCCAGCTCGCCCGGGGTCAGGTAGAACCAGCCGCCCCACCGACCCCGGCGGGCCGCGGTGGGGTCGCCGGCGTCGATCGCGATGATGCGGCGGGTGACGGTCGTGTCGGTGGTGCCGAGGACCTCGCCGACGCGCATGTGCCCGGTCCCGCCGCCGAACCAGAGGCTGTAGCGGCCCTGCAGTTCGGTGTCCGCGGTGCGCTCGAGCGTCACCGTCCGCCGCACGGGGTCGACGGCGTGGATCGGGACGCGTTCGGTGCGCTTGCGGTCGGGGGTGACCACCGCTCGGGCCACCGCCGCGACGAACCCGCCGATCACCGCGGTGGTGACGGCGGCCGCTGCGATGCCCGCTCCCAGTGCGACGAACCCGGCCGATCGTGCGGTCTCCTGGACGACGTCCTCGGCGGGTCGCGCGGATCGGGACATGGTCCGGAGCCTAGTCTGCATTCGTGTCCGAAACCCGAGAGCCCGACGCCTTCGCGCGGCTCCGTGCGTTCGTGGCGTCCGGCGGCGCGCGCGCCGAGACGACCGTCACCGAGATCCCCTCGCCGTCGCGCATCGCCCCGTTCTCGATCGCCCTGGCGGCGGACGTCTCGGGCGCGGCGCACGGCATCGACTCCGACCTCGGGACGGGCCGGTTCATCGCCCTGCACGACCCGGACGAACCCGAGGGCTGGGGCGGGTCGTTCCGCATCGTGACCTTCGCCCAGGCACCGCTCGAACCCGAGATCGGTGTCGACGAGTTCGTCGCCGACGTGACGTGGAGCTGGCTCGTCGACGCCCTCGCCGCGCACGGTGCGACCTACGACCACGCCTCGGGCACGGCGACCAAGATCATCTCCCGCGGCTACGGCGACCTCGCGGCGCAGGGCGACGGGGCGCAGCTCGAACTGCGCGCCTCGTGGACCCCGCGCGGGGACGACCTCACCGCACACGTCGAGGCGTGGGAGGAGATCGTGGCGATGCTCGCCGGTCTCCCGCCCGCGTCGGACGGCGTGACCCTGTTGGCCCCGAGGAGGCTCGCACGTGACTGACCCCGCATCTCCGGCCGGGGCGTCGCCCGCTGTCCCGTCGGCGTCGCCGGCTGTTCCGCCGTCGGCTGCTCCGTCCGCGGCGTCGCCGGCGTTCGAGGCGTCGCACGACGCGGTCCACGTGATCGCCTCGCGCGAGGAGTACCTCGACGCCGTCGCCGCCATCGCGGCGGGCCACGGCCCGGTCGCCGTCGACGCCGAGCGCGCGAGCGGCTACCGGTACTCGCAGCGGGCGTACCTCATCCAGGTGTTCCGCCGCGGTGCCGGCGCGTTCCTCTTCGACCCGATCCCGATCGGCGACTTCTCCGAGCTCCAGGACGCGATCGTCGACGAGGAGTGGCTCTTCCACGCCGCGTCGCAGGACCTCCCCTGCCTGCAGGAGGTCGGCCTCGTCCCGACCCGCATCTTCGACACCGAGCTCGGTGCCCGCATCGCCGGGTTCCCCCGGGTCGGCCTCGGTGCCGTCGTGGAGCAGCTGCTCGGGATCACGCTCGCGAAGGCCCACTCCGCCGCGGACTGGTCGACCCGGCCGCTCCCGCAGTCGTGGTTGGTGTACGCGGCACTCGACGTCGAGCTGCTCCCCGACCTCCGTGACGCGCTCGCGGCGAAGCTCGACGAGGCGGGCAAGACCCGCATCGCCGAAGAGGAGTTCGCCGCCGTCCTGACACGGGCGCCGAAGCCGCCGAAGGCCGAGCCGTGGCGCCGCCTGTCCGGCATGCACGCCCTCCGTGGCTCCAGGGCGCTCGCGATCGCCCGATCGCTCTGGACCGCACGCGACGCCTACGCCCGCGAAGCCGACATCGCGCCGGGTCGCACCATCCCGGACTCGGCGATCGTCGCGGCCGCGGCGGCGAACCCGGCCTCGAAGGGCGAACTGAGCGGGGTGAAGGCCTTCACGGGTCGTGCCAGCCGGTCCGAGCTCGACCGCTGGTGGGCCGCCGTCGACGAGGGCCGCACGACCGAGGACCTCCCACGGCTCCGCGGCACCGGCGAGGCCACGCTGCCGCCGCCCCGAGCCTGGGCCGACCGCAACCCGGCAGCCGACCGCCGGTACAAGGCTGCGCGGGCCGCCGTGGTGCAGCGTGCCGAGGAGCTCGACCTGCCCGTCGAGAACCTGCTCACGCCGGACACCCTCCGCACGGTGTCGTGGGAGCCGCCGATGCCGATCGCCACCGAGACCGTCGGTGCCGTGCTCGCCGCGCACGACGCCCGCCCCTGGCAGGTCGAGGAGACGGCGTCGATCATCGCGCACGCCTTTGTCGCTGCTGCACAGGAGCCTGCTGCCGAGAGCAACACCGAGTCGTAGGAACGCCCCAACGGGCATGCGTCCGCACAGGCTCGGGGCATAGCGTCGCTGGTGCACGCCGGGTCGGGCCCGGCCGGGCGGGGCGGGACGCGCCCAGCCTGATCAACGAGGATCTGGAGGCCCAGATTGCCAAAGGCAGCAGACGTCGTCTTCGTCGACGGAGTTCGGACGCCGTTCGGACGAGCCGGGGAGAAGGGGGTGTTCTGGAAGACCCGCGCGGATGACCTCGCGGTGCACGCGATGCGCGGACTCCTCGACCGGAACGCCTCGTTGGACGGAGCCGCGGTGGACGACGTCGCCGTGGCGGCCACCACGCAGCAGGGCGACCAGGGGCTCACCCTCGGCCGGACGGTCGGGATGCTCGCCGGACTCCCGAAGACCGTCCCCGGGTACGCGATCGACCGCATGTGCGCCGGTGCCATGACGAGCGTGACCACCCTCGCCGGCGCCATCGCGTTCGGCGCGGCCGACGTCGCCATCGCCGGCGGTGTCGAGCACATGGGGCGCCACCCGATGGGCTTCAACTCCGACCCGAACCCGCGCTTCATCGCCGAGCGCATGGTCAACGGCGACGCGCTCGTGATGGGCAAGACCGCCGAGCGCCTGCACGACCGCTTCCCCGCGATCACCAAGGACCGCACGGACGCCTACGCCGTCCAGTCCCAGCAGCGCTACGCCGCCGCGTGGGCCGCCGGCAAGCTCCAGCCGGACCTGGTGCCGGTCGAGGTGAACACCGGCGAGGGCTGGGACATCGTCTCCAGTGACGAGCCGCCCCGCCCCGGCACCACGCTCGAGGCCCTGGCAGCGCTGAAGACGCCGTTCCGCTCGCACGGACGCATCACCGCCGGCAACGCGGCAGGCCTGAACGACGGCGCCACCATGAGCCTGCTCGCCTCCGCCGACGCGGCGAAGCAGCACGGACTGCCGACGAAGATGCGCATGGTCTCGTTCGCGTTCGCGGGCGTCGACCCCGAGGTGATGGGCATCGGGCCGGTGCCCGCGACCGACAAGGCGCTGGCGAAGGCCGGGCTGTCGATCGACGACATCGGGCTGTTCGAGATCAACGAGGCGTTCGCCGTCCAGGTGCTCGCCTTCCTCGACAACTACGGGATCGCCCAGGACTCGACGAACGTGAACGCCTGGGGCGGCGCGATCGCCGTGGGGCACCCGCTCGCCTCGAGCGGCGTCCGCCTGATGACCCAGCTCGCTGCCCAGTTCGCCGAGCGCCCGGACGTCCGGTACGGCATCACGACGATGTGCATCGGGCTCGGCCAGGGCGGCACCGTCATCTGGGAGAACCCGAACTTCAGCAAGTCCGCGGCACGGAAGGCGGCGTGACCATGACCATCGTCGACAACGACCAGCTCCTCGCCCTCAGCGAGGACGAGGTGGTCACGCACTCGTACCTGAAGCACGTCGCGCTGCCGTCCGGTGGCACGCTCGCGCTCATCACGCTCGACAACGGCAAGGACTACAAGCGACCGTCGACCCTCGGGCCGCGCACGCTGCACGAGCTCTCCGGGGTCCTCGACACCCTGCGGACCGAAGCGTCCGCCGGGACGATCCAGGCCGTGGCGATCACCGGCAAGGAGTACTGCTTCGCCGCCGGTGCCGACCTCTCGCAGGCCGCCTCGGTGCCGTCGCGGGACGTCGCCCACGACCTGGCCGCCCTCGGACACGCCACGCTCCGGAAGCTCTCCGACCTCGGCGTCCCCTCCTTCGCGCTCATCAACGGGATCGCGCTCGGCGGTGGCCTCGAGATCGGGCTGCACTGCACGTACCGGGCGTTCTCGTCGGCCGCGCAGGGCATCGGGCTCCCCGAGGTCTTCCTCGGCATCATCCCCGGGTGGGGCGGCGCGACGCTGCTCCCCCGCCTGATCGGCCCCGAGAAGGCGCTCCGCGTCATCGTCGAGAACCCGCTGAAGAACAACCGCCTGATGGACGGTCCGGCCGCGGTCGAGCTCGGCATCGGCGACGCGCTCATCCCCTCGGTCACCTTCCTGCCGTCCGCGGTGGCGTGGATCGACGGCGTCGTGTCCGGTCGCACCAAGGTCGTGCGGAAGAACGAGCCCGGCATGATCGAGAAGGCCGCGTGGGGCACCGTCGTCAAGGTCGCCCGCAGCCAGGTCGCATCGAAGATCGGCACGGTCCCGAAGTCGCCGTTCCGGGCGCTCGACCTCGTCGCCGCGGCGAAGTCCGGCTCGCTCGACGAGCGGTTCGCCGACGAGGACGACGCCCTGGCCGACCTCATCTCGGGCGACCAGTTCGCCGCGTCGATGTACGCGTTCGACCTCGTGCAGAAGCGCGCGAAGAAGCCGGTGGGCGCCCCCGCGGACGTCTCGCCGCGCCCCGTCACGAAGGTCGGCGTCCTGGGCGCAGGCCTGATGGCGTCCCAGTTCGCGCTGCTCTTCGCCCGACGCCTCGGCGTCCCGGTCGTCATCACCGACGTGGACCAGTCCCGCGTCGACGCCGGCGTGGAGCGCATCCGCGGCGAGGTGGACAAGCTCCTCGACAAGGGCCGGGTCTCCCCCGACGACGCGAACCGCATCAAGGCGCTCGTGTCCGGGTCGGTGTCCTACGACGCCTTCGCGGACGCCGACTGGGTCATCGAGGCCGTCTTCGAGGAGATGAGCGTCAAGCAGGAGGTCTTCCGGAAGATCGAGCAGGTCATCGCTCCGGACGCGATCCTCGCCACGAACACCTCGTCGCTGTCGGTGTCCGAGATGGGCTCCGTGCTGTCCGACCCATCGCGACTCGTCGGGTTCCACTTCTTCAACCCCGTCGCCGTGATGCCGCTGCTCGAGGTCGTGCGCACCGCCTCGACCTCCGACGAGACCCTCGCCACGGCCCTCGCCGTCGCGAAGACCCTCAAGAAGACCGCGATCATCACGGCCGACCAGCCGGGCTTCGTCGTGAACCGGGTGCTCGCCCGTGTCCTCGGCGAGGCGATGCGCGGCGTCGAGGAGGGCACGTCGTTCGACGTCGTCGCCCAGGGCGCTGCGCCGCTCGGCCTGCCGATGTCCCCGTTCGAGCTGCTCGAGCTCGTCGGCCTGCCGGTCGGCGCGCACGTGCTCGACTCGCACCACGCCGCCTGGCCGGAGCGCTTCTACCCGGGTGACGGCCTGAAGAAGATCGCCGAGTTCGGGCACATCCTGACCCGCGACAAGAAGGGCACCGCGACCGGGTACGACCCCGCTGCCGTGAAGCTCGTCGCACCATCGAAGAAGGACGCGAGGCCGGTCGACGCTGCCGAGATGCAGCGCCGCTTCGAGGACGCCCTCGCCGACGAGCTGCACCGCATGCTCGAGGACGAGGTCGTCCAGCACGTCGAGGAGATCGACCTCGGGCTCATCCTCGGCGCGGGCTACCCGTTCCAGGCCGGTGGCATCAGCCCGTACCTCGACCGTTCCGGTGCGTCCGAGCGGGTCTTCGGCGGGGCGTTCCACGAGCCGCTGATCGTCGGGCCGGCCTCGCGCTAGCTGCGGCCGCTCGGCTCCGCACAACCGAAGTCACCCCGAACCACGGCGATCCGTGGTTCGGGGTGACTTGCGTTGTGCGGCGTACGGTCGAACCATGGCACAGGAGTGGTGGGCACCGAGGACGACCGGGCACCCCAGCGTCGTCGTGCCCGTGCCGCTTGACGAGGTCCCGGAGCTGCTCGACCGCGCCGTGCACGCCGTCCCGGGAGCAGCGGCGATGGAGATCCGTCCGGACGGAGCCGTCATCGGCCGCCGGACCTCGTTCGCCGTCCGCGCCGAGAACATCGTCATGACGTTCTCGCGCGAGGGGCCGACGTCCTCGCGCGTGGAGATCATCCGCGAGGGCCGCGACGGCCTGACGTACGGCCAGGTCCGCTGGGTGACGCCGATGGCCCGCGCGATCCTGCGCGAGCTCGTGTCCGCGGCGGCGGAGCCGCCCGCGCCGCACTGACCCCGCGCGCCCGTGCCGCGCCCGCACAACGAAAGTCACCCCGAACCACGGCGATCCGCGGTTCGGGGTGACTTGCGTTGTGCGGCGGCCGACCGAACCGCGCGCCGCCGGACCGGGCCGCGCCGCCGGGCCGGGCCACGACCGGCGCGCGGCGCCCGCGCCGCTCAGCGGTCGGCGGACTCCCGGGAGCGCGACGCCGCCCGCGCCGGCTTCGCCTGCGGCAGCTTCGTCCCGACGACCTGGTCGATGACGTCCCGGGCGATCGCCTGCGCGGTCAGCCCCACGTCCTCGAGGATCTGGGACCGCGACGCGTGGTCGATGAACGCGTCCGGCAGCCCGAGCTCGTTCACCCCGGTGTCGACACCCGCAGCGCGCAGGTCCTGCCGCAGCCGTGTCCCGACGCCACCGACCCGCACCCCGTCCTCGAGCGTGATCACGAGCCGGTGGTCACGCGACAGGTCGATGAGCGACGCCGGGATCGGCACCACCCACCGCGGGTCGACGACCGTCACGCCGATGCCCTGGGACTCGAGCAGCGCCGCCGCGTCGAGCGCCACCGGCACCATCGAGCCCACGGCGACGAACAGGACGTCGGGCTCCTGGTCGGACGACGGCGACCGCAGCACGTCCACCCCGTCCGGGAGTCGATGCTCCGCGACGATGTCCGGCCCGACCTGTCCCTTCGACCAGCGCAGCACGGTCGGTGCGTCGTCGACGGCGACGGCCTCACGGAACTCCTCGCGCAGGGTCGCGGCGTCACGGGGTGCGGCGATCCGGATCCCGGGCACGACCTGCAGCAATGCGAGGTCCCACATGCCGTGGTGCGACGGCCCGTCCGGCCCGGTGATGCCCGCGCGGTCGAGCACGAAGGTGACGCCGGCCCGGTGCAGCGCGACGTCCATGAGCACCTGGTCGAACGCCCGGTTCAGGAACGTCGCGTACAGCGCCACGACGGGGTGCAGGCCGCCGAACGCGAGTCCGGCCGCGGTCGTCACGGCGTGCTGCTCGGCGATCCCGACGTCGATCACGCGCGAGGGGTGCTGTTCCTGGAAGAGGTGCAGCCCGGTCGGTCGGAGCATCGCCGCGGTGATCGCCACGATCTTCTCGTCCGACGCACCGACCTCCGCCAGCGTCGAGGCGAACACCGAGGTCCACGACGGCCCCGACGACACGTCGAGCGACTCGCCGGTCTCCGGGTCGATGTGCCCGACCGCGTGGAACTGGTCGGCCTGGTCGCGCAGCGCGGGCTCGAACCCGTGCCCCTTCTCGGTGATGGCGTGCACGATCGTCGGCGCGCCGTAGGCCTTCGCCTGGCGGAGTGCAGCCTCCATCGCCCGCTGGTCGTGCCCGTTCACCGGCCCGATGTACTTGATGTCGAGGTTCGAGTAGAGCGCCTCGTTGTTCGTGAACCGCGAGAGGAACCCGTGCAGCCCGCCGCGCATCCCGCGGTAGAGCGCCCGCCCGGGTGCACCGAACCGCGCCGCCGCGGCCTGGGACTTCTCGAACAGCGCCCGGTACTCGCGGCGCGTGCGCACCGAGCTGAGGAACCGCGCCATGCCACCGATGGTCGGCGCGTAGGAGCGCCCGTTGTCGTTGACGACGATGACGAGTCGACGGTCGTTGCCGTCGGAGATGTTGTTGAGGGCCTCCCACGTCATCCCGCCGGTGAGCGCGCCGTCGCCGACGACCGCGACCACGGTCCGGTCGGCCTGGCCGGTCTGCACGAACGCGCGCGAGATGCCGTCCGCCCAGGACAGCGACGAGGACGCGTGCGACGACTCCACGATGTCGTGCTCCGACTCGCTCCGCTGCGGGTACCCGGCGAGGCCGCCCCGCTCGCGCAGCCGCGAGAAGTCCTGCCGCCCGGTGACGAGCTTGTGCACGTACGACTGGTGCCCGGTGTCGAAGACGAACGGGTCGTGCGGCGAGTCGAACACCCGGTGCATGGCCAGCGTGAGCTCGACGACGCCGAGGTTCGGGCCGAGGTGGCCGCCGGTCTTCGCGACCTCGGCGACGAGGAAGCGTCGGATCTCGGCGGCGAGGTCCGTCATCTGCGCGTCGGAGAGACGCTTCAGGTCGCGCGGCGACGTGATGCTCGAGAGCAGACTCACGGGCGCTCCTTTCGTGGGGCTGTCGGCCCACTCTATGCGCGTGACCCGACAACGGACGGGTGCGTCAGACGAGCGACCGCAGCACGTACTGCAGGATGCCGCCGTTGCGGTAGTAGTCCGCCTCACCCGGGGTGTCGATGCGGACGACCGCGTCGAACTCGATCGTCTCCTTGCCGGCGGGCGAGTGCTCGCTCGGCGCAGCCGTGACGTGCACCGTCTTGGGCGTGCGGCCCTCGTTCAGCTCGGTCAGGCCGGAGATCGAGACGACCTCGGTGCCGTCGAGCCCGAGGGACTCGACCGACTCGCCGACGGGGAACTGCAGCGGCACGACGCCCATGCCGATGAGGTTCGAGCGGTGGATGCGCTCGAAGCTCTCGGTGATGACCGCGCGGACGCCGAGCAGGTTCGTGCCCTTCGCCGCCCAGTCGCGGGACGAACCGGAGCCGTACTCCTTGCCACCGAAGATGACGAGCGGGATGCCCTGCTCCTGGTAGTGCTGCGAGGCGTCGTAGATGAACGACTGCGCACCGTCCGGCGTCGTGAAGTCGCGGGTGTAGCCGCCCTCCACGCCGTCGAGGAGCTGGTTGCGGAGGCGGATGTTCGCGAACGTGCCGCGGATCATGACCTCGTGGTTGCCGCGACGCGAGCCGTAGGAGTTGAAGTCCTTGCGGTCGACACCGTGCTCGGCGAGGTACTTGCCCGCCGGGCTGTCGGCCTTGATCGACCCGGCCGGCGAGATGTGGTCGGTCGTGACCGAGTCGCCGAGCTTCGCGAGCACCCGGGCGCCGGAGATGTCCGACACCGCGTCGGGCTGCATGGTCATGCCCTCGAAGTACGGGGGCTTCCGCACGTAGGTCGACTCGGTGTCCCACTCGAACGTGTCGCCCGTCGGGGTCGGCAGGTTCTTCCAGCGGTCGTCGCCCTCGAACACGGAGCCGTACTCGTGGGTGAACATCTCGGTGTCGATCGACGCGTCGATGACCTGCTGGACCTCGACCGCGTCGGGCCAGATGTCCTGCAGGAAGACGTCCTTGCCGTCCTGGTCCTGCCCGAGGGCGTCCTTGTCGAAGTCGAAGTGCATCGACCCGGCGAGGGCGTACGCGATGACCAGCGGCGGGGACGCCAGGTAGTTCATCTTCACGTCGGGGTTGATGCGCCCCTCGAAGTTGCGGTTGCCCGAGAGCACCGCGGTGACGGCGAGGTCGTTGTCCTGCACGGCCTGCGAGATCTCCTCCGGCAGCGGGCCCGAGTTGCCGATGCAGGTGGTGCAGCCGTAGCCGACCGTGTAGAAGCCGAGCTGCTCGAGGTAGGTCGTGAGACCGGCCTTCTCGTAGTAGTCCGTGACGACCTTCGACCCCGGCGCGAGCGTGGTCTTGACCCACGGCTTCGCGGTGAGGCCCTTCTTCGCGGCGTTCCGGGCGAGGATGCCGGCGGCCATCATGACCGACGGGTTCGACGTGTTCGTGCACGACGTGATCGCGGCGATCGCGACGGCACCGTGGTCGATCGTGAACGGGTCGGCCCCGTCCATCGCGACCTTCGTCGGCTGCGAGGCCGTCGACGGGGCGCTCGAGACGTACACGTGCTCGTGCAGCGCGGTGTCCTCGTTCGTGGAACCGGCGGCGATCGGGTCGGAGGCCGGGAAGGTCTCCTCCACCGCATCGTCGAGGTCGGTCTGCTCGCTCGGCGTCGTGTAGTTGCCGAGGTCGACCTCGAACTGGGTCTTCGCCTTCGAGAGCTCGATGCGGTCCTGGGGGCGCTTCGGGCCGGAGATCGAGGGGACGACCGTCGAGAGGTCGAGCTCCATGTACTCGGAGTAGTTCGGCTCGACCGCCGCGTCGTGCCAGAGGCCCTGGGTCTTGGCGTAGGCCTCGACGAGGGCGATCTGGTCCTCGGAGCGGCCGGTGAGGCGGAGGTAGTCGAGCGTCACGTCGTCGACCGGGAACATCGCCGCCGTGGAGCCGAACTCCGGCGACATGTTGCCGATGGTGGCGCGGTTCGCGAGCGGGACCTCGCCGACGCCCTCGCCGTAGAACTCGACGAACTTGCCGACGACGCCGTGCTTGCGGAGCTCCTGCGTGATGGTGAGCACCACGTCCGTCGCGGTCACGCCGGCCGGGATCGACCCGGACAGCTTGAAGCCGACGACCTTCGGGATGAGCATCGACACCGGCTGGCCGAGCATCGCCGCCTCGGCCTCGATGCCGCCGACGCCCCAGCCGAGCACGCCGAGCCCGTTCACCATCGTGGTGTGCGAGTCGGTGCCGACGAGGGTGTCCGGGTAGGCGTAGGTCTCGCCGTCGAAGTCACGCGTGTAGGTGACCTTCGCCAGGTACTCGATGTTGACCTGGTGCACGATGCCGGTTCCGGGCGGGACGACCTTGAAGTCCTCGAACGCGGTCTGGCCCCAGCGGAGGAACTGGTAGCGCTCACCGTTCCGCTCGTACTCGAGGTCGGTGTTGCGCTGGAGTGCGTCCTCGCGACCGAAGAGGTCGGCGATGACGGAGTGGTCGATGACCATCTCGGCCGGCGACAGCGGGTTGATCTTGTTCGGGTCGCCGCCGATCTCGGCCATCGCCTCGCGCATGGTGGCGAGGTCGACGATGCACGGGACGCCGGTGAAGTCCTGCATGACCACGCGGGCCGGCGAGAACTGGATCTCGGTGTCCGGCTCGGCGTCGGGCTGCCACGACCCGAGGGCGCGGATCTGGTCCTCGGTGACGTTCTTGCCGTCCTCGGTGCGGAGGAGGTTCTCGAGCAGCACCTTCAGGCTGTACGGGAGCTTCTCGTGCCCGGGCACCGTGTCGATCCGGTGGATCGCGTAGTCGACACCCCCAACCGACAGCGTGTCCTTCGAGCCGAAGCTGTTGACTGCAGCCACTGTGCCGCCTCCCTGGTTGATCGGTGTGCCCCCATCCAAGCGGGGCGCGAGGCGTCCCACCAGCAAGGCAAACCTAAACCCGCCAGCCCGGGAAGGGCTGCGGGGAATTATCTCGATGTCGAGACAACTCTACACCCGGGTGGCGTCACCCTCGCGCTTGAACACCGTCCGGACGAGCAGCCAGGTCACCCAGAGCAGGGCGGCGTAGAGCGGGACGCCCGTGATGAGCTTGATGCCGGCGAGCAGTTCCACCTGGGCGGTCAGGTACAGCGGCACCTCGATGAGGAGCCGGATCGCGAAGAGTCCGACCCAGAGCCAGGTCGCCACGGTGAGCACGCGGCGCTTCGCCGGGTCGCGACGCCAGTCCTGCGGGGTGCCGTCCTCGTTCGGCGGGAGCAGGAACCCGACGACCAGGCCGATGAGCGGCTGCCGGATGGCCAGCGTCACGAGCAGCCCGACGAGCCACACGGCGTTGATGACGATCCCGGGGATGAAGTTGCTCTCGGCCCGCCCGGTGATGAGCGCGAGGCCGGCGGAGATCGCCACGCCGAGGATCCCCGCGAGGCTCATCACGAGCGACTGGCGCTGCAGCAGGCGGAGCACCACGAACACGACGCCGATCGCGACCGGGATCAGGACGCTCGGGACGACCTCCTTCGTGATCGCGTAGACCACGAGGAACGCGAGCCCGGGCAGGACGGACTCGACGAGGCCGCGCACGCCGCCGATGGCCGCGACGAGGGCGTGCCCCGACGGCGCCTCGCCCGGAGCGACCTTGCCGAGCCCGGTGTTGGCGACGGCGGCACGCATCTGGTCGCTGAACGAGGGCAGCGCGTCGGGCGCGTCCGCCTCGGGACGGGTGGTGTCGTCGTGGTCCGGCACCGTGTCTCCTGGTTCGGGTCGCCGGTCAGATGGCCGACTGCGTCGACTTCGGCATGTGGAGCGGGATGAGGTCGCGCGGCGGCATCGGGGTGGTCCCGCGGACCACGACGACGCTGCGGAACAGGTCCTCGATCTCGGCGGCGTCGTCGGGCTGCTCGGCGGCCTTGCCGGCGATCACACCGCGCAGGAACCAGCGCGGGCCGTCGACGCCGATGAACCGCGCGGGGCGGGCCCCGTCGGTGACGCCCGTGCCGTCGGAGACGACCGGGACCTGGGCGCGGAGTTCGGGGCCGAACGGACCGTCGACCTCGGACACGATGCCGCCCTGGCGCTCGATCTGCTCGGCGATCTGGGCGCGGATCTCGTGCCAGAGCCCGGTGGAGCGGGGTGCGGCGAACGGCTGCACCTGCAGCGTGGACTCGTCGTAGTCGAGCCCGACCGCGACGACGCGCTGCGAGCCCTCCTCCACCTCGAGCCGCAGGTGGAGCCCCTCGCGCGGGAGGACCTTCACACCGCCGAGGTCGACGTACGGACGGACCAGGTTCGCCTCGGTCTCGTCGTGCGGGCCGCTCTCGGCACGGTCCTCGGGCGCGGACTTGTCGGTCGGCGCGACGGCGTCCACCTCGTCGAGGTCGGCGTCGGCGTCGATCGCGATGTCGACCTCCGGCGTCGTCTCGGCCACCTCGACCTCGTCGGCGACGGCGTCCGCCACCTCGACCTCGTCACGCTTGCGTCGGCCGAACTTCATGCGCGCGTTCCTTCCTGAGCGTTGTCCGCGGCGCCGCTGACGGCACCGCTCCGGTCACCGTAGCCCGACGAGCCGAACCCGCCCTGGCCGCGGACGCTGTCGGGCAGCTCGTCGACGCGGGTGAACGACACGCGCGGGACCGGCATGACGATCATCTGGGCGATGCGGTCGCCGACGTGCACCTCGTGCGCGGCGGCCTGGTCGGTGTTGAGCAGCGCGACCTTGATCTCGCCGCGGTAGCCGGCGTCGACGGTGCCGGGGGCGTTCACGATCGTGATGCCGTGCTTGGCGGCGAGACCGCTGCGCGGGACCACGAACGCGGCGTACCCGTCCGGCAGCGCGATCTTCAGGCCCGTGCCCACGAGCCGACGCTCGCCGGGCTGCAGGACGAACGCCTCGGTCGAGACGAGGTCCGCACCGGCGTCACCGGGGTGGGCGTATCCGGGAGCGTTCTCCCCGGTCCAGAGCACGTCGACTGGTTCGGTCACGTGTCGAGGGTAGTGCAGACCGTGACCGTTCCGTGACCTGCCCGGACTCGTGGTCGAATGGTGTCGTGACCCTGTACCGCGAACGACTGTGGGCTCCGCCCGTCCTCTACCTGGCGACGGCGCTCGTCATCCCCGCCAGCCTCCTCGTGTTCCTGCCGATCAGCGTGCTCGCCGGCGTCCTCGTGGCGGTCGGCATGTACCTCGGCGTGCTCGTGCTGCTCTGGGCGCTGGCTCCGACCATCGAGGTCACGGAGACCGAGTTCCGCGCCGGTCGGGCGCACCTCCCGCGGACGCTCGTGGGCGAGGTCGAGGGCTACGAGGGCGCCGAGGCCACCACGCAGCGCGGGCCGAAGCTCGACGCCCGCGCCTGGACGCTCTTCCGCGGCTACGTGCGCGGCGTCGTCAAGGTCGAGGTGCAGGACCCCGCGGACCCGACGCCCTACTGGCTGGTCAGCGTCCGCAACCCGTCGGCCGTCGTCGCCGCCCTGCGGTCCTGAGTCCCCACCTGCGATCCAGGAGGCGCGGTGCGGGCCCGACCCGCGCCTCCTGTCCGGCACGGCGCACGTCTGCCCGCCCGGCGCACGCAGAACGGCCCGTCACCTCGCGGTGACGGGCCGTTCTGGTTTCGTGCGTTCCCTAGAGCGCCGCGCACTCCGCGCAGACCGGGCCGAGCTTCGACTCGTGGTCGAGCTGCGAGCGGTGCTTCACGAGGAAGCACTCGACGCAGGTGAACTCGTCGACCTGGGGCGGGAGCACGACGACGTCGAGGTCGACGTCGCTGAGGTCCTGTCCGGCGAGCTCGAAGCTGCCGGGGTTGTCGGAATCATCGTCGACGACCCCCGACATCTTGTCGGGAACGCGCTCCTTGAGGGCCTCGATCGACTCCGAGTCGGAGTTGTCGTCGGTCTTCCGGGGGGCGTCGTAATCGGTGGCCATGCCCATCCATTTCTCGTATCGAGAGGTCGTCGCCGGTGATCGGCGGCGACAGTTTGCACCACGTCTCGCCAGAGCGCAAACCGAAGTCTCCGGCGGGTCGTTCTGGCGCTGCAACCCGTGTGCCCGCCCGTCCATTCCCGCTGTCCGGAAACGCTCGCACGGGAGTCCACGGCACGCCCGTGCGCCTCCGCGGGATCGGGTCCGGACGGCTGCATACTCACGGGGTACGAGGCACGACCGTACGCGACGCTCGGAAGGCGGAACCATGCAAGACGTGAGAGTCATCGGGGTGGAGTCCGGGGCACTCCTGCTCGCGACCGACGGCGGGACCGAGTTCCGACTGCCCGTCACCTCGTCGCTGCCCGGTCAGGTCCGGCAGGCGAACCCCGAGTCCGGTCCGCACAAGCGCGTGTCCCCCAAGGACGTGCAGGCGCGGATCCGCGGCGGTGCCGACGCCGCCGAGGTCGCCCTGGCGCTCGACGTCGACGTCGAGTACGTGCGGCGCTTCGAGGGCCCCGTCCTCGCCGAGCGTGCTTTCATCCTCGACGCCGCGCACCGCGTGCCGGTCACCCCGGTCGACGACGAGTCGCCCGACACCTTCGGCGAGGCGATCACCGCCAAGCTCGAGGCGGGCGAGGCCAGCGGGATCGCCTGGGCGTCGTGGAAGCACGTCGAGAGCGGCTGGCAGGTCCGCGTGCACTACACCGCCGCAGAGGTCGAGCACGACGCCCAGTGGCGCTTCGACCCGAAGACGTCGACGCTGACGCCCGACAACGGCGACGCGCACCGGCTCTCCCACACCGAGGACGAGGGCATCGCGCCGCGCCTCCGTGCGGTCGAGAACGACCACCAGGACACCGACGGGACGCGGTTCGACTCCGGCGCGTTCCGGGTTGACGAACCCGACGAGGACGTCACGAACCCCGAGGTGCAGGAGCGTCCGCTCCGCGCGCCGCTCCCCCGCATCGGAGCCGCCGTCGAGGAACGCGCCCCCGGCAACGAGACCGCCGACCTGCTCGAGGCGCTCCGCCGCCGCCGTGGCGAGCGCGAGGCCGCGGCCTTCGGCGAACAGCCGCAGGACGACGGACGACGGACCTCGATCAGCGTCGTCGACATCCCGCTGCAGGGGTTCGAGGACTCGTCGGACACCGCGCCGCAGCCGGACGCCCGACCCACCTCCGCCCCCGAGGCCGAGGCCGGGCGGCAGGACCGGAAGAAGCGGAACCGACGGTCGATGCCGAGCTGGGACGAGATCGTCTTCGGGACCCGGCCGGACGACGACCCGGCCTGATCCCCGGGCGCCATCGGGCTCGTGCTACTGCGCGAACGCCCCGGCGAGGCGCAGCGGCACCATGGTCTCCTCGTCGGTCATCGCCCCGTGCTGGCCGATCATCCGCTTCGGTGACTCGCCGTCGCGCAGGGCCCGGTCGTCGTTGAACGCCCAGGACCCCCGTGCCACGAGCACGACGTCCCCGATGCGCGGGACGACCTCGTCCGAGACGGCGCCGAACCAGCCGGCGGCGATCGCCTCGTCACGGCTCGCGACGGACGCCTTCTTGCCGTAGCGTGCCCGGAACTGCCCGACGAGGGAGCGGACGTCGGTGCCCGGTGCGACCGTGAACTGCCTGCAGCGCGGGTCGCCGGCGACCCCCACGACGTCGGTCAGCAGGAGCGGGTCGAGCGCGATGTTCGCGTGGTCGGGGACGTCGAGCACGCCGTGGTCGGCCGTCACGACGATCCCGACGTCGGCGGCGGCACGGCCCTCGAGCCGAGCGAGTTCGCCGTCGAGGAGTTCGAGCGCCGCGGTCCACCGGTCGGACTGCCAGCCGTGCTTGTGCCCGATCGAGTCGAGCTCCGGGACGTAGAGGTACACGAGTGAGCGACCCGTCGCGGTCTCGGCGAGGGCGGCGTCGACGCGCTGCGGGATCGAGTCGGCCGGGACGTAGCGCGCCCCGCCGAGGACGTTGGCGGTCATCCCCGAGGAGCGGTACCGGGCGGGTCCGACCACCACGGGGTCGACGCCGAGCGCCGGCGCCTCGGTGAACAGCGTGCGGGCGAGGAACCAGTCGGTCGGGACCTCGTCGTCCCAGCCGCTCAGCAGGTTCATCACCCGGCCGGTGTCGGGGTTCCAGCCGCTGTACCCGACCACGCCGTGGGTGCCGGGCGACCGACCGGTGGTCAGTGTGCTCAGTGCGGCCGCCGTCGTCGTCGGGAAGCCGCTGCGCAGTCGCTTCTTGCTGGCGGCGAGCCAGCGGGCGTGTCCAGCGCGCGCTGCCAGCGCGCCGGCACCGAGGCCGTCGACCAGCACGACGATCGCGGAACGGGCGGGGCGGAGGGTGATCCGCGCCTCCAGTCCGGTGGAACGCAACCAGGCGTCGTCCGCAGCGCCGAGCGCGACGAGGCAACTCGGGAAGACGTCGGCGAGGTTCGCGGTGGCGTCGGGGGCCGTCGGTACGCTTGTTCCCATCTCCCCCAGTCTCGCAGAAGGGTGCCATGGCACGCACGGAAGCAGTCGGCCTGCCCGACGGTGAACGCATCGAGGACGTCGACGTGTCCGAGGAGATGCAGGGCTCCTTCCTCGAGTACGCGTACTCCGTCATCTACTCACGGGCACTCCCCGACGCACGCGACGGCCTGAAGCCCGTGCAGCGGCGCATCCTCTACCAGATGGCCGAGATGGGGCTCCGGCCCGACCGCGGCCACGTGAAGAGCGCCCGCGTCACCGGCGAGGTGATGGGCAAGCTGCACCCGCACGGCGACGGCGCGATCTACGACGCCCTCGTGCGCATGGCGCAGCCGTTCACGATGCGCGTGCCGCTCGTCGACGGACACGGCAACTTCGGCTCGCTCGACGACGGTCCCGCGGCCGCCCGGTACACCGAGGCCCGCCTCGCCGAACCGTCGATGGCCATGACCGAGGGCCTGGGCGAGGACGTCGTCGACTTCGTCCCGAACTACGACAACCAGATCATGCAGCCGGGCGTGCTGCCCGCGGCGTTCCCGAACCTGCTCGTCAACGGCGCGTCGGGCATCGCGGTCGGCATGGCGACGAACATGGCGCCGCACAACCTCGGCGAGGTGGTCGAGGCCGCGAAGCACCTGCTCATGAACCCGCAGGCGACGCTCGACGAACTGATGGAGTTCGTGCCGGGCCCCGACCTGCCCTCCGGCGGCACCATCGTCGGGCTCTCCGGCGTGCGCGACGCCTACGCCAGCGGTCGCGGCTCGTTCCGGACGCGCGCGAAGGTGAGCGTCGAGAACCTCACCCCGCGCAAGGTCGGCCTCGTGGTCACCGAGCTGCCGTACCTGGTCGGCCCGGAGCGCGTGATCGAGAAGATCAAGGACGGCGTCCAGTCGAAGAAGCTCGTCGGCATCTCCGACGTGAACGACCTGACCGACCGCAACCACGGGCTCCGGCTCGTCATCGGCATCAAGAGCGGCTTCAACCCGACCGCGGTGCTCGAGCAGCTGTACAAGCACACCCCGCTCGAGGACGGCTTCGGCATCAACAACGTCGCGCTGGTCGGCGGATCGCCCAAGACCCTCGGGCTGCACGAGCTGCTCGACGTCTACGTGCAGCACCGGCTCTCGGTCGTCACACGTCGGTCGCAGTACCGCCTCGCGCGCAAGAAGGAGCGACTGCACCTGGTCGAGGGGCTGCTCATCGCGATCCTCGACATCGACGAGGTCATCGAGGTCATCCGCTCCTCGGACGACTCCGAGGCGGCGCGCTCCCGCCTGCAGACGGTGTTCGACCTGTCCGAGGTGCAGGCCGAGTACATCCTCGAACTGCGGCTCCGGCGCCTGACGAAGTTCTCACGCCTCGAGCTCGAGGGCGAGCGCGACCAGCTGCTCGCCGACATCGCCGCGCTCGAGGAACTGCTCGCGTCCGACGAGCGGCTCCGTGCCCAGGTCGCGCTCGAGCTCACCGAGGTGTCCGACCGGTTCGCGACGCCGCGCCGGACCCTGCTCACCGAGGCCGACGCCCCGGTCAAGGGTGGTCGCAAGGCCGCGGTCGACCCGGAGTCCCTGCAGATCGCCGACTCGCCGTGCCGCGTGCTGCTCTCGACCACCGGGCGGCTCATCCGCGTCGACATCCCGACGTCCGAGCTCGGCATCGTCCGGGTGCCGAAGCGGTCCAAGCACGACGCCGTCCGCTCGTCGATCGTCAGTTCGGTCCGCGGGCAGGTCGGGGCGCTCACCTCGACCGGGCGCGTGATCCGGCTCTCCCCCGTCGACGTCCCCGCCGTGCCGCCAGCCGCGGTCCGGCTCGACGCCGGCGTCCGCGTGACGGACTTCCTCGGCATCGCCCGCGGCGAGACCGTGGTCGCCCTCGTCGACCTCTCCGGCGCCTCGTCGGACTCGCTCGCCATCGGCACCGTGCAGGGCGTCGTGAAGCGCGTCGTGCCCGGAGCCTGGCCGGACAAGCCCGAGTTCCCCGCGATCGGGCTGAAGCCCGGCGACGCGGTCGTCGGTGCCGCCCAGGCGCCCGAGTCGGACGACCTGGTGTTCATCACCTCGAACGCGCAGCTGCTGCGGTTCCCCGCGTCCGGCGTCCGTGCGCAGGGCCTCCCCGCCGGTGGAGTCGCCGGCGTGGCCCTCGCCGCGGGTGCCTCGGCGATCTGGTTCGGATCCGTCGCCCGCTCCGACGACGCCGTGGTCGCGACCGTCTCGGCGTCGTCCTCGGCCCTGCCCGGCACCGACACCGGCCGCGCCAAGGTCTCGGCCCTGTCGGAGTTCCCGGCGAAGGGCCGTGCGACCCAGGGTGTGCGGGCGCACGCGTTCCTCAAGGGCGAGGACGGCCTGACGGTGGCGTGGGCGGGCATCGCTCCCCCGCACGCGGTCGGGTCGGACGGCGCTGCCCGGACGCTGCCGGACTGGCTGTCGAAGCGCGACGGGTCGGGGGCGCCGCTCGACGCCGTGATCGACTCGATCGGTGGGAGTGCGGCGGCGCTCGACGGCACCGCCGGCGAGGCGTAGGCGCGCGGCGCGGCGCGCCGGCGGCGACTTTTCGCGCCAGCCGACAGTTCACGGGGCCCTCGCCCCGTGAGCTGTCGCCCAGCGCGTGAGCACGCGGCCGCGCCGCGGCGGACGCCGAGACTCGGCCCCGCGGACAGTCCTCGCGCCGCCGCGGCGCGAAACCGTCCGCCCAGCCGAGACTCGCCCTCGCGCGGCCGCGCCGGCGGCGGCTTTTCGCGCCAGGCGACAGTTCACGGGGCCCTCGCCGCGTGAACTGTCGCTCACCGCGTGAGCACGCGGACGGGAGGCGCGGGACGGCCCCGCACCGCGCCTCCCGTCCGACCATGGGGACGACCACCGCCCCGACCACCCGACCGCGCTGCGAACTCACGCGGCTGGCGACACGTCACGGCGCCAGCGCCGCGTGACGTGTCGCCAGGCGCGTGAGGTCGCGCCGCACGGCGGCGCCGAGACTCGGCCTCGCGGACAGAACTCGCGCCGCCGCCGCGCGAAACTGTCCGCTGAGGCGAGACTCGGCGGCGCCGCGCGCGGCGCGCGCCGCGCGCGCAGCGCGCCGCCGCCTACGCGTCGATACGGTCGCGGTCGAGGCCCTCGCCGGCGAGGATGAACTCCTTGCGCGGCGCCACGTCGTTGCCCATGAGCAGCTCGAAGACCTTCGCAGCACCCTCGGCATCGGTGATGTTCACCCGGCGCAGCGTCCGGTGCGTGCGGTCCATCGTGGTCTCCGCCAGCTGGTCGGCGTCCATCTCGCCGAGACCCTTGTACCGCTGGATCGGCTCCTGGTACTTCTTGCCCTGCTTCTCGAGCTTCTTCAGCACGGCCTGCAGCTCGGCCTCGGAGTACGTGTACAGCGTGTCGTTCGCCTTGCCGCGGTTCACCACGACGACCCGGTGCAGCGGCGGCACGGCGGCGAACACCCGACCCTGCTCGATCATCGGCCGCATGTACCGGAAGAACAGCGTGAGCAGGAGCGTCCGGATGTGGGCGCCGTCGACGTCGGCGTCGGACATGATGATGACCTTGCCGTAGCGGGCCTGGTCGATCTCGAACGTCCGGCCGGAGCCGGCGCCGATGACCTGGATGATCGAGGCGCACTCGGCGTTCGAGAGCATGTCCGAGACGGACGCCTTCTGCACGTTGAGGATCTTGCCGCGGATCGGCAGCAGCGCCTGGTACTCGCTGTTCCGCGCGAGCTTGGCGGTGCCGAGCGCGGAGTCGCCCTCGACGATGAAGAGCTCGGTGCCCTCGGCGTCCTGCTTGCGGCAGTCGGCGAGCTTCGTCGGCAGCGAGGAGTTCTCGAGCGCGTTCTTCCGGCGCTGGGTCTCCTTGTGCGCCCGGGCCGAGATGCGCGTCTTCATCTCGGCGACGACCTTCTCGAGCAGGGTCGCTGCCTGGGCCTTCTCGGTGCGCTGCGTCGACGTGAGGATCTCGGTGAGGCGCTTCGACACGACCTGGTCGACGATCTTCCGGACCGCCGGGGTGCCGAGGACCTCCTTCGTCTGACCTTCGAACTGCGGCTCGGGCAGGCGGACGGTGAGCACCGCGGTCATGCCGGCGAGCACGTCGTCCTTCTCGAGCTTGTCCTGCCCGACCTTGAGCTTGCGGGCGTTCGCCTCGACCTGGGCGCGCACGGCCTTGACCACGCCGGACTCGAAGCCGGCCTGGTGCGTGCCGCCCTTCGGAGTCGCGATGATGTTGACGAAGCTGCGGAACACCGTCTCGTAGCCACTGCCCCATCGCAGCGCGAGGTCGACCTCGCATTCGCGCGACACCGAGGTCGACACCATGTGGCCCTTGTCGTCGAGCATCGGCACGGTCTCGGTGAAGGTGCCGGTCCCCTGGATGCGCCAGACGTCGGTGACGGCGGAGTCGAGGGCGAGGTGCTCGACGAACTCACCGATCCCGCCCTCGTACCGGAAGCGCTCGACGACGGGACCGGGCTCGACAGGAGTGCCCGTGGCCTCCGCCCGCGCGGCCGCTGCCTCGATCGAGGCGGGCCGCGCATCGGTGATGGTGATGCCGAGCCCTGGCACGAGGAAGGCCGTCTGGCGCGCCCGGCTGACGAGGTCGCTGGTGCTGAACTTCGCGTCGGAGGTGAAGATCTGCCGGTCGGCCCAGTACCGCACGCGGGACCCGGTCACGCCCTTCTTCACCTTGCCCGCGACGCGCAATTCGCTGCCGGAGGTGAAGGGGGTGAACGGCGCGTCCGGCCCGTCGCCGGCGAACGTGCCCGGCTCACCGCGGTGGAACGACATCGCGTAGGTCTTGCCGCCGCGGTCGACCTCGACGTCGAGGCGCTCCGACAGCGCGTTCACGACCGAGGCACCGACACCGTGCAGCCCACCGGACGCGGCGTACGACCCGGACCCGAACTTGCCACCGGCGTGGAGCTTCGTGAACACCACCTCGACCCCGGTCAGACCGGTCTTCGGCTCGACGTCGACGGGGATGCCACGAGCGGTGTCGCGGACCTCGACCGAACCGTCGGGGTGCAGCAGCACGCCGATCTCGTCACCGTGCCCGGCGAGGGCTTCGTCGACGGAGTTGTCGATGATCTCCCACAGGCAGTGCATGAGCCCGCGGGAGTCCGTCGACCCGATGTACATGCCCGGACGCTTGCGGACCGCCTCGAGCCCTTCGAGGACGGAGAGATGGCGTGCAGAGTAGTCGGAGCTCACCTTCCGATGCTAGCGATCCGCACCGACACCACCGCGCGGACACTCGGACTGGGGACAGCCGATCCGCGCTGAGCGAAACGGGCGATCACAATGCGCCACTCTCAGGCATCACGTGTTGAAATAGGTGGACCAAGCCGCACCACCTGCGATCCGTGAGGAGCACAGCAATGACCCAGACCGTGCAGGACCTCTCCATCGACGAAGTCAGCAGCCACCAGCTCACCGCTGCCGACCGTTGCGACAGCTGCGGCGCGCAGGCGTACATCCGGGCCACCATGGCCAGCGGTGAGCTGTACTTCTGTGCGCACCACGGCGCCGAGTTCAAGGACAAGCTCGCGGCGACCGCCATCGAGTGGCACGACGAGAGCAGCCGACTCTACGAGTCGAAGTAGCGCGCACAGACGCGAGCGCTGAACACACAGGAGGCGCGGTGCCAGCTGGCACCGCGCCTCCTGTCTGTCTGCGGGTCGGGTCAAGCGATCCGCTTGAACGCCTTGTCGACGTAGCGGTCGACGGTTGCCCGCGCTTCGCGCGCGTAGCGGTCGATCGACGCGGTGCGCTCCGGGTCCGGTGCGTACTCGCGGCCGAGCCGAGCGGTGGCCGCGGCGAGGACGCCGTCGGTCAGCTGCGGGTTGAGCGGCAGGATCGGCCCCTGCGTGTGCGTGCCGAAGGAGTTGCCGACGATCGCGCCCTCGACCGGGGCGCCCGCCTGGTTGCCGCCGCCGGAGACGACGTCGGCGAACGGACGGACACCGGCACCGAGCTCGATGCGCGTCGCGTGGTCCTCGAAGCCGGCGAGGCGCGACGGGGCTCCGGGGAGCAGCGGGTACGCGGTCTCGAGCACGAAGTAGTTCACCCGACGCTCGGCGCCGCGGACGGCACGCGCGTCGAAGACCCCGAAGCCGGTCACGGGAGCACCGTCCGTCGGCACGACCTCGGTCGTGGCGAGGTCGAACCCGCCGCCGACGGCCACCACGGGCACCCCGGCAGCGGCGAAGTCGCGGAGCGGAGCACCGATGCGTGCGATGTCGTCACCGAGCGACCGCATCGCGCTGAGCGGTCCGTTGCCGATCACGACGACGTCCGCCGCGGCGGGGAGCTCGTCACCCGGCGCGTACTCGAGCACCTCGGTGGCGATGTCCGCGGCTGCGGCACGACGGACCAGGGCCGCCACGTTGCCACGGTCGCCCGAGACGCCCATCTGGCGGGGGTAGACGTGCAGGATGGTCAGCCGGTCGGCCGTCATGCGGTCTTCTCCATGTCCGGGTGGCCGAGGGCCTTGCGGGCGATCATCATGATCTCGTAGTTGACGATGAAGTTCTTCGTCCCGGAGGTCGTCGAACCGAGCTGCTCCATCTGCTTGATCGCGGCCTCGACGTCGGGCTCGACCCGGCCGATGCGGACACCGGCGTGCTCGAGGGCGATCGCGATCTGCCAGGCCTTGTCGCCGGAGACGACGTCGACGTGGTCGAGCTTCGAGAAGTCGATGTCGTAGATCCAGGAGATGTCCGGCGTGCCCTCGTCGATCGCCATGAGCACCTGTTCGGGGTGGTCCGGCAGGGCGTCGAGGTTGAGCTGGAGGCTCGCGGCGTTCTTGAACATCGTGAACTCGGCGGACTCGCCCGCGATGGGGAGTCGCTCACCGCGTCCGTACGCCGGCTTCATCGTGCCGAAGGCCGTCGTCACGGCGTCGGCGCGGAACTGCGCACCGAGTGCGGCACTCGCCGTCGCGGTGGCCGCTGCCGCGTCGACGGCGTAGTGCAGCCCGCGAGCCGGCAGGCGGACGGGGATCTCGGCACCGTCGAAGCGGATGGTCGCTCCGTCGCCGGTGTTCACCACGACCTCGGCGTCGGCCACGTTCGGCACGGCGTCCTGCCGGTCGAAGTCGTCGGCGTTCTGCAGGCCGTTCGGCGCGGCGGCGACGACCTCGGCGCTGGCACCGAAGCGCAGCACGCGCTGGCCGTCCGTGCCGACGTACGCGTCGAGGAACTGGTCGTCACGGTTGGTGATGACGTTCGCGGTCGACAGGGCCGCGGTGTCGAGCATCATCGTCGCGACGCGTTCGGTCTCGAAGAACCGGTAGAGCTGGTCGACCTGGACGTTGAGCATCGTCACGGTGGACGGCGACAGGATCCCGGCGAGCTCGACCGCGAAGGCCTCGTCCACCTCGAGGATGCCGATGTCCGCCTTGAGCTTGCCGGTCAGCGACACCTCGGACAGCAGCGCCGAGGCGATGCCCTGCGGCAGGTTCGCCCCGGACGGGTTCGTGAAGACCCGCAGCCCGTGCGCCCGCACGATGTCGGAGATCATGTGGGTCGTCGTCGACTTGCCGTTCGAACCGAGCACGAAGACGACGCCGTTCGGGAACTGCGCGGTGACGTGCTGGAGGAAGTTCGGCACCAGCTTGAGCACGATGTACCCGGGGTAGGCGGACCCCCCGCCCCGCGCACGTGCGAGGGCGCGGAGGATCCGCCCGACGAGGATCGGGATGACGAAGCGCATCGGCCTACTCGAGGTAGTCGCGCAGCGACTGCGACCGCGACGGGTGGCGGAGCTTCGCCATCGTCTTGGACTCGATCTGACGGATGCGCTCACGCGTCACGCCGAAGGTGTCACCGATCTGGTCGAGCGTCTTCGGCTGGCCGTCCCCGAGACCGAAGCGCATGCGGATGACGCCCGCCTCACGCTCGGAGAGGGAGTCGAGCAGGCTCTCGAGCTGCTTCTGCAGCATCGTGAACCCGACGGCGTCGGCCGGGACGACCGCCTCGGTGTCCTCGATCAGGTCGCCGAACTCCGAGTCGCCGTCCTCACCCAGCGGGGTGTGGAGCGAGATGGGCTCGCGGCCGTACTTCTGCACCTCGACGACCTTCTCCGGGGTCATGTCGAGCTCGCGGGCGAGCTCTTCCGGAGTGGGTTCGCGACCGAGGTCCTGCAGCATCTGGCGCTGGACGCGGGCCAGCTTGTTGATGACCTCGACCATGTGGACCGGGATGCGGATCGTGCGGGCCTGGTCGGCCATGGCACGGGTGATCGCCTGACGGATCCACCAGGTGGCGTAGGTCGAGAACTTGAAGCCCTTGGTGTAGTCGAACTTCTCAACCGCACGGATCAGGCCCAGGTTGCCTTCCTGGATGAGGTCGAGGAACTGCATGCCGCGGCCGGTGTAGCGCTTGGCGAGCGACACGACCAGGCGGAGGTTCGCGCCGAGCAGGTGCGACTTCGCGCGCTGACCGTCACGGGCGACCCAGCGCAGCTCGCGCTCTTCCGGCTTCGAGAGCCCGGTCGAGTGCTGCAGCTTGTCCTCGGCGAACAGGCCGGCCTCGATGCGCATCGCGAGCTCGACCTCCTGCTCGGCGTTGAGGAGGGCGACCTTGCCGATCTGCTTGAGGTAGTCCTTCACCGGGTCGGCGGTGGCACCGGTGATCGTCGTGGAGTAGACCGGCGCCTCGTCGTCGTCGGACTGCGAGATGACGAGCGCACCCGCGGCGACCGCTGCTGCGGCGTCCGGCTTGGTGTCCTTCTCGTCGGTCTCGGTGTCGGCGTCGTCGGTCGCGTCGGCCTCGGCGACCGGGGTCTCCTCGTCGATGTCCTCGTCGTCGTCGGCCTTCTTCTTCGCCTTCGGGGCGGCCTTCTTCGGGGCGGCCTTCTTGGCGGTGGTCTTGGTGGCGCGCTTCTTCGGCGCGGCCGTCCCCTCGGCTTCCGCAGCGCTCTCTGCTGCGGTGCCCTCGGGCTCGGTGTCCTTCGTGGGATCGATCGTCGTGCTCCGGGCAGCCATGCGATCACCTCTCTCGTCGTGCCACGTTCGTGGGGTCGTGGCCTCCCTCGCCGCCCAGGGCCTGCGCCGCGGTCTCCCGCGTCATCAGGTCCTACCGTTCCGGGCAGCACTAGGACCCATGTCAAGTCCCCCGGTTTCTGCGGCGCACTGGAGTGCTCCGAGACACAGGAGGCCCGAACGGGTCCGCGTTCATTATTGCACGCTCCGCTTCCGCAGGCGCGCAACGAGTGCAACCCAGAGCGGCCCCACCCGTATTCCGTCCTGGGCGTGCAGCACCCGGCGCGTGCGACGACGGGCGTGCAGCAGCATCACGACGCCGATCCCGACCACGACGTACTGCACGGTGAGGGCCAGCCGGAAGTTCGTCCACGCGAACACGGTCTGCCCCGACGCCGACGACGCGAGGTCGAGGATCGTGCCGATCAGGAACATCATCACGAACGCGGCGAGGAACCCGCCGACGTTGACCACGCCGTTCGCCGACCCGAGGGAGCCGACGGGGTTGAAGGACCGCGCGAAGTCGAACCCGATGAGCGACCCCGGCCCGCCGATCCCCATCACGACGACGAGCACGATCAGCAGCCACGTGGGCGGCTGCCCGGGCCACACGAGCACGGCGGTCCACACCACCGCGAGGGCGACGACGATCCCGAGCACGAGGTTCGACCGCCGCAGCGGGAACCGGGCGCAGAGCACGCCGAGCACCGGCCCGACGACGAACCCGGTGACGACGATCACGGTGAGGAAGCCGGCCGCCTCGGACGGGGAGTACCCCAGCCCGCGCAGCATCGGGACTCCCCAGAGCAGCGAGAAGACCGTTCCGGAGGACTGCGTGACGTAGTGGGACCAGAAGCCGAGCTGGGTACCGGGACGCCGCAGCGCGTGCCCGAAGGTGTGGAACGCGCCCCGCCAGGTGTGCGGCAGCGGGATCGTGTCGGTGCGCACCGGCACCGGGCCGTTCCGGACGAAGACGAACGCCAGCACGAGCCCGACGGCGCTCGCGGCCGCGGCGACGCCGAACGCCGGCGACCACCCGGCGGTGTGCAGCAGCACGGCGAAGGGGAACGCCGACAGGATCTGCCCGACCTGGCCGAGGTTTCCGGTCCACTGCGAGATCTGCGGCAGGATCGGCCCGCTGAACCACATCGGCACGAGGCGGATCACGGAGATGAAGGTCATCGCGTCCCCGGCGCCGACGAGGACACGCCCCGCGATCGCCGGCCCGATGGTGGGCGACACCGCCACCACGGCCTGGCCGGCGACGAGCAGCGCTGCCCCCAGCAGCACGAGTCGGCGCGGCCCGACGCGGTCGAGGGCGATCCCCACCGGGATCTGGAGTCCGGCGTAGACGGCGATCTGCACCACCGCGAGCGTCGACAGCACCGCCGCCGACACCGCGAAGCGGTCTTGCGCGTCGACCCCGGAGACCCCGAGCGAGGACCGCTGCACGACCGCGAGGACGTACGCCAGCACCGCGACGCCCCACACGAGGAAGGCGCGGCGGGAGTTCACGTCACCAGGCTAGCGGGGGCGGCACCGCCGCCGGGACGGGCTGTGGAGAACGTGACGAGCGGGGCGGACGGGTGTCGCGCCTCCCGTCCGACGGTCCAGGAGGCGCGACCCGCCTCCGCCACGTCGGTGCGGCTGATCGGTACGGCTAGTCGCCGCTCGCGTCGCCGTCGGTGCGGCGGTCCGCCAGGAAGCGTTCCAGCTCCGCGGCGATCGCGTCTGCGGTGGGGACCTGCCCGTCGACGCCGGTGAGCGGCGAGGCGATCGGGTTGCCCTCCATGTAGGTGTCGTGCCGTTCCTCGAGCACCCCGACCAGACGCTGCAGCTCCTCGTTGCCGGCGACCTGCTCGTCGACGCGGGTGCGGAACTCGCGTCCTTCTTCGCGCAGCTCGTCGGAGGGGAAGATGAGGCCGGTGGCGGCGGAGATGCCGGAGAGCGCCGCGACGGCGGCGTCCGGGAACTCGGTGTCGGACAGGTAGTGCGGGACGAGCAGGACGAGTCCGGTGACCTGTTCGCCGAGCTCGGACAGCCGGTGCTCGACGAGGTGCAGGACGTTCGCGGGCGCTTGGGTCTCGGGCTTCCAGACGCTCATCTGCTCGACGAGGTCGGCGCGCGTGCCGGAGACGGTGAGGCTGATCGGGCGCGTGTGCGGAACGGGCATCGGGATCGACTGGACCCAGGTGGTGTCGGCGACCCGGAGCTGGGCGGCGAGGTCGGTGACCGCGCGGACGAACCGGTTCCACTGGAAGTCCGGCTCGTACCCGGAGAGGAAGAGGAACGGCTGGCCGATCTCGTCGCGCACGAGGTGCAGCCGGAGCCGCGGGGGCTCGACGGCGGCAATGTGGTCGTGCTCGAAGGTGATCACCGGGCGGCGTGCACGCCAGTCGAGCAGGACGTCCGGGTCGAACTCGGCGACGAGCTCCGTCTCGAGGTCGTCCAGGACGGCGGTCGTCACCTGCGCCACGGCCGAGCCGGCGTCGGCGAACCCGGTGAGTCCGGCGACCAGGTGCAGCCCCTCGGGGACGGACGGCGCGTCCTCGGCGAAGGTGTAGAGCTCCTCGGGGTGGTTCACCGTCCCCATGCTAGGCGGGGAGCCGGTGTCCCCCGGTGCCGGGCGGCCACGCCGACAGCGAACACCTGCTGGATAGGGTTGGGGCATGGTCCGACCGACGCTCTCCACTGACTCCTCCGCTCCCGCCTCGATCTCCGCCGACGTCCTCGTGCTCGGTGTCCGGCCCGGGTCCGACGGCGCTCCCGCGACCATCGCGACGCCCGCCACGACGCCGTTCTCCGCGCTCGACGGCATCGACCTCGCTGCCATCGGTGCGACCGGTGCGAAGGACCAGCTGGTGCGCATCCCCGCCGTCGGTGTCGACGCGCAGGGCATCGCGCTCATCGGGCTCGGCTCCGGCACCGACGCAGCGGCACTCCGCTCGGCCGCCGGCAGCGCGGTCCGCCAGCTCCCCCTCGCGTCGTCGATCGTCCTCGCGCTGCCGACCGACACGACCGAGCTCGTCGACGCCGCGCTCGAGGGCGCCGCGCTCGGTGCCTACTCGTTCACCCGACACAAGGGCGCCGGCACGACCGGTCCTGCCCGCGGGGACCAGCAGGTGACCGTGCTGGCACCCTCCGCCGCGGCCGACGCCACCGTCCGCCCGGCGATCGTCGGCGACGCCGCCACGCTCGTGCGCGACCTCGTCAACACCGCTGCCGGTGACCTCGGCCCGGCGGACGTCGCCGACGTCGCACGTGCGCAGGCCGAGGGGCTCCCCCTCACCGTCGAGGTCCTCGACGAGACCGCGCTCGAGGAGCAGGGCTTCGGCGGCATCCTCGGTGTCGGTCGCGGCTCGGAGCGCCCGCCGCGGCTCGTCGTCGTCCGGTACGCGCCGGAGTCCGCGACGAAGCACCTCGCACTCGTCGGCAAGGGCATCACGTTCGACTCGGGTGGTCTCTCGCTCAAGCCGGCCGCCTCCATGCTCGGCATGAAGACCGACATGACGGGTGCCGCCACCGTCCTCGCCGCGACCGTCGCCGCCGCGCGTCTCGGACTCGACGTCCGCGTCACGGCGTGGCTGTGCCTGGCGGAGAACATGCCCTCCGGCTCGGCCACGCGCCCCGGCGACGTCCTCACGCTGAAGAACGGCAAGACCGTCGAGGTCACGAACACCGACGCCGAGGGCCGACTCGTGCTGGGTGACGGCATGGCCGCCGCGTCGCTCGAGCAGCCCGACGCCATCGTCGACGTCGCGACGCTGACCGGGGCGCAGGTCGTCGCGCTCGGCGACCGCACCACCGGGCTCATGGGCAGCGACGACCTCGTCGCGCAGGTCCGCGCGGTCGCCGGGGCCGTGGCGGAGCCGATCTGGCCGATGCCGCTCCCCGAGGAGCTCGACGCCCGACTCGCGAGCGAGGTCGCCGACATGGTCAACGCCACCGTCGGCAACCCGGCGGGCGGCATGCTGCTCGCGGGCAAGTTCCTCGAGCGCTTCGTCGGCGAGGGCATCCCGTGGGCGCACCTCGACATCGCCGGTCCGTCGGAGAACAAGGGCGGCGGCTACGGGTGGCTCGGCAAGGGCGCGACCGGCGCCATGGTCCGGACGCTCATCTCGCTCGCAGAAGAGCTCCAGGCCAAGTAGTAGGTTTGACTCCGGCGGGACGGCGCGCTCGACGCGCCCCCGCCGGAAACCAACGGGACGGGACCGGAACCATGCGGTCCGACCGTCGGACGCCGCCGCCGCGGTGTCCAGTGGGGCCCGATCGGTCCCGACACGCACGAGGGAGTTGCACCAGGTGACGGAACAGACTTACGACGTCGTGGTCCTCGGTGGCGGCAGTGGTGGCTACGCCGCTGCGCTCCGGGCCGCCGAGCTCGGCATGAGCGTCGCGCTCATCGAGGGAGACAAGCTCGGGGGGACGTGTCTGCACCGCGGCTGCATCCCGACGAAGGCGCTGCTGCACGCGGCCGAGGTCGCCGACGCGACGCGCGACGCCGAGAAGTACGGCGTCATCGCCGAGTTCGCCGGTGTCGAGGTCCCGAAGGTCATCGAGTACCAGCAGGGCGTCATCTCGTCGAAGTACAAGGGCCTCCAGGGGCTCATCAAGGCGCGCGGGATCACCGTCGTCGAGGGCTGGGGCCGCCTCACCTCGCAGAACACCGTGCAGGTCGGCGACCAGACCGTGACCGGCAAGAACATCGTGCTCGCGACCGGCTCCTACTCGAAGTCGCTCCCCGGCCTCGAGATCGGTGGTCGCGTGATCACCTCCGAGACCGCCCTGCGCATGGACTACGTGCCGAACAAGGTCGTCATCCTCGGTGGTGGCGTCATCGGCGTCGAGTTCGCCAGCGTCTGGAAGTCCTTCGGTGCCGAGGTGACGATCGTCGAGGCGCTCCCCCACCTCGTCCCGGCCGAGGACGAGTCGATGTCGAAGCAGCTCGAGCGTGCGTTCCGCAAGCGCGGCATCGAGTTCTCGCTCGGTGTCCGGTTCCAGGGCGTCGAACAGCACGAGAACGGCGTGGTCGTCACGCTCGAGGACGGCAAGACCTTCGACGGCGACATCCTGCTCGTCGCGGTCGGCCGTGGCCCCGTGACGCAGAACGTCGGCTACGACGAGGTCGGCGTCGCGATGGATCGCGGGTTCGTCACCACGAACGAGCGCCTCGCCACGAACATCCCGAACGTGTACGCCGTCGGCGACATCGTTCCGGGCCTGCAGCTCGCGCACCGCGGCTTCCAGCAGGGCATCTTCGTCGCCGAGGAGATCGCCGGGCTCAACCCGGTCATCATCGAGGACAAGAACATCCCGAAGATCACGTACTCCGACCCCGAGGTCGCATCGGTCGGTCTCTCGCAGGCCAAGGCCGAGGAGCAGTACGGCGCCGACAAGGTGGACTCGTACGAGTACAACCTCGCCGGCAACGGCAAGAGCCACATCATCGGCACGTCCGGTTCGGTCAAGGTCGTCCGTGTGGTCGACGGCCCCGTCGTCGGCGTCAGCATGATCGGCGCCCGGGTCGGCGAGCTCATCGGCGAGGCACAGCTCGCCGTGAACTGGGAGGCCTACCCCGAGGACGTCGCGCCGCTCGTCCACGCGCACCCGACGCAGAACGAGGCACTCGGCGAGGCCTTCCTGCACCTCGCGGGCAAGCCGCTGCACGCACTGTGAACACCATGACCACCACCACGAACCACCCCTGCGAAGAGGAGTCCACCCGATGAGCGAATCCGTCAACCTCCCGGCGCTCGGCGAGAGCGTCACCGAGGGCACGGTGACCCGATGGCTGAAGAACGTCGGTGACCGGGTCGAGGTCGACGAGCCGCTGCTCGAGGTCTCGACCGACAAGGTCGACACCGAGATCCCGTCGCCGATCGCCGGCGTCGTGGAGGAGATCCTCGTGCAGGAGGACGAGACCGTCGAGGTCGGCACCGCGCTGGTGAAGATCGGCGACGGGTCGTCCGACGGTGGTTCCTCCGACGGCGGCTCCACCGAGTCGGACGAGTCCTCGAACGAGGCCGCCGCCGACGCCGAGGAGCCCGAGGCAGCCCCGAGCACCGAGCAGGAGTCCGAGACCCCTGCCCCGGAGCCGACCGAGCCCGAGCCGGCCCCCGCCGGTCAGACGCAGCCCGCTGCGCCGCAGGCCCCGGCAGCACCGCCCGCCGCCGCCCCGGTGCCGCAGGCCGCTCCGGTCCCGCCGCCCGCCGCTGCCCCGCCGGCAGCGGTCCCGGCTCCGGCTGCCGCTCCGGCTCCGGCTGCCGCCTCGGGTGGCTCGGCCGCCAGCGCCTCGGTGCCGAACCCGACGCAGGACGCCTCGGCCTCCGGCTACGTCACCCCGCTCGTGCGCAAGCTCGCGAACGAGCAGGGTGTCGACCTCTCGACCGTCACCGGCTCCGGTGTCGGCGGACGCATCCGCAAGGAAGACGTCCTCGCCGCTGCCGAAGCCGCTGCGAAGGCCCCGGCCGCCGGTGGTTCCGCCGCTGCGGCCCCGTCCGGCCCCTTCGTCGCCGAGGTGTCGCCGCTGCGTGGCACCCGCGAGAAGATGACCCGCCTCCGCAAGGTCGTCGCCGAGCGCGCCGTGCAGTCGATGACCTCGACCGCGCAGCTCACCAGCGTCGTCGAGGTGGACGTGACCAAGGTCGCGCAGTTCCGTGACGCGCACAAGGCCGAGTTCCTCGAGAAGACCGGTTCGAAGCTCTCCTTCATGCCGTTCTTCGCCCTCGCGGCGTCCGAGGCGCTCAAGGCGCACCCGAAGATCAACTCGACCGTCGAGGGCGAGGAGATCGTCTACCCGGAGACCGAGAACGTCTCGATCGCGGTGGACACCGAGCGCGGCCTGCTCACCCCGGTGATCAAGGACGCGGCGTCGCTGAACCTGGCGCAGTTCTCGCAGTCGATCGCGGACCTCGCCGAGCGCACCCGCAACAACCAGCTCAAGCCGGACGAGCTCGCGGGTGGCACGTTCACGCTGACGAACACCGGTTCGCGTGGCGCGCTGTTCGACACCCCCGTGGTGTTCCTGCCGCAGTCGGCGATCCTCGGCACGGGCATCGTGACGAAGCGTCCGGCGGTCGTGAAGGTCGACGGGCAAGAGGCCATCGCGATCCGTTCGTTCGTCTACCTCGCGCTGTCGTACGACCACCGCATCATCGACGGCGCCGACGCGTCGCGCTACCTCGTCGCGGTGAAGAACCGCCTCGAGGAGGGCAACTTCGGCCCGAACCTCGGGTACTGAGCCCAGCGCTCGTCGTACTCCGGACGGCCCCGATCCCACTGTGGATCGGGGCCGTTCCCCGTTTCTGGCGTGTTCAGCCGATCGTGAAGGCCACCGCCGCGGTCAGCCCCGCCGCGACCACCATCCCCACCAGCGCTCGTCGGAGCGGCAGCCGTCTCCCACCGCCGATCGGGAGGCCGTGCTCGACGACCCCGCGCAGCGCCGTCTCGAGGGAACCAGCCGGCCCCGGTGGCATCGACGTGCGCTCGGGCAACCCGACGAGCAGGTCGTCCGACGGCCGTTCCCAGCGGATCGGGCGCGGCGCCGCGGCGGCCCGGACCACCGCCAGCGCCGCACGCAGCGCCGTCGTGTCGCCGTCGAGGGCCTCGGCGAGAGCGCCATCGACGGCCGGACGGTCCGGCGCACCTGCCTCGGTCCGCTCCCACACCAGCCGGGCCGCGAGGACCAGGACCCTCGCGCCGCTCTGGTCGGACCGACGGACGCCGTCCGACCCGGGTGGCCGGTCGCACAGCACGACCGCACCGGCATCGTCCACCAGGACGTCGTCGAGCCCCGCGGAGCCGATCTGGACCGCGCCGGACCGTTCGGTCACTGCGAGCTCGAGCATCGGCACGGTGAGCGTCACGGCGACACCGGTGGTCGGCGTGCCGAGGGTGTCGAGTGCCGCGGACAGCACCGTCCCCGCGGGACGGAGGACGTCGACGGCGAGCCGTCCGTCCGCCAGCCGGCCGACGCCGACGACCGGGACGAGGTGCCGCGCCGAGGGATCCGGGGCGACGGCGGCGCGGTCGGCGAACCAGGCGAGCAACGGCTGCTCGTCGTCCACCGCGTGCCACCGGACGTGATCGGAGAGCGTCTGCATCCGGACAGCCTGGCCGGGCCCGCCCAGCCTCCGGCGGACGGGACGCCGTCCTGTGGAGAACGCTGTTCGCCCACAGCCAGAGCATCGACGGTCCTCGGAAGTCGGGACAGGCCGTATCCTGGTCGCATGGCACGCAGCAGTTCTCAAGGTACGACGGCGAAGGAGCCGGGTCGTCTCAAGCAGATGTACCAGGTCTTCACGATGACCCGTCGGGCGGACCCGAGCTCCGTCTGGTGGTTCGCCCTGGCGTTCGTCGTCCCGGTGGTGCTGGGCGTCCTGCTCGCCCTGCTGCTGCCCGGGCAGAACTGGCTCGCGATCATCCTCTGGATCGTGGCCGGCGTGCTGCTGGGTGTACTGCTCTTCCTGATCGTCCTCGGTCGGCTGGCCGAACGTGCCGCCTACTCGCAGATCGAGGGGCAGCCCGGTGCCGTGGGTGCCGTGCTGTCGAACTCGCTCCGCCGTCAGTGGCGCTCGAGCGAGATGCCGGTCGCGGTGCACGGTCGTTCGCAGGCCGCTGTCTACCGGGCCGTCGGCACCCCGGGTGTCGTGCTCATCACCGAGGGCCAGCGCGGCAACCTCAACCGCCAGGTCGACGAGGAGCGCCGCAAGGTCCAGCGCATCGTCCCGAACGTCCCGGTGCACGTCGTGCACGTGGCCAGCGGCAAGGACGGCGACGGTGACGACTCCGTGACGCTGCACAAGCTCCCCCGTGCGATGAACAAGTTCAAGAAGGCGCTCAACCGCAACGAGGTCCTGGCGGTCGCGAACCGGCTCGACTCCCTCACGCAGAGCCCGGCCGCGGCGATCCCGAAGGGGATGGACCCGATGCGGGCCCGCGCGGGACGTCCGCGCTGACGGACTCCCCCACAGACGACGAACGCCCCCGACCGTGCCAGGTCGGGGGCGTTCTGCGTCGGCGGGCCGCGTGGCGGGGTGGGCGGTGGCGCGGTGGGGTCAGCGGCGTCGCGCAGTACGGCTCTCGCCTGTCGGTGCGAGGTCGACCACGCGGTGCGGGCTCGAAGTGCGGCACCGAGTGGGCAACTTCATGCCCGGCGAAGCACCTCGCACCGTGCAGCGCGGGTCCCGTGCGCTGGCGGTCCGAACGTCGGCGATGGGTCGATCGCGCACCGTGCGAGGTTCGGCGCACCGTGGGACGGGCGCCTGCTCGCACGGAGGACGGAACCTCGCACCGTGCTGCGCCGCGCTCTCACGCCGCCCGCTCCGCGCCGCTGCGCGCTCAGCGCCCCGCGCCGCCGCGCTCTCGCGCCGCCCGCGCCACGCGCTCCGCGCCGCAGCCCCCTCAGCGCCGCACCAACACCGTCCCCGCGATCCGGTCGTGCGCCCCACGGCTGTCGCGGTCGATGATCAGCGCCGGCACGACCAGGCACAGCAGTACCGTCCGCACCACCGGTCGCCACACCCCGACGTACCCGCCACGCATCGGCACCACCCGGAGCCCGACGCACACGTGCCCGAACGACCCCGACAGCAGGCAGATGAACAGGATCTGCAGCACGGCGAAGATCGCGATCTGGATCCACGAATGCGCGATGTCCCCCGATCCGTTCACGGGCGACCACACACCGGTCACGTACGCCACGAGGTCGGCCAGCGCACCGTCGATCAGCAGGGCCACGATCCGGCGGCCGATCCGCCCGACGCTGCGGGGCCCCTCTTCCGGCAGACCGAGGTCCTTGCCCGGCCAGCCGTCGGGATGCCCCGATCCCCCGGAGGACGACGCGGACGACGAACTGGTGCTGCGGGCCATCGTCCCAGCGTAGGCGAACGGGTCGACGTAACACGCACGAAACAATCCAGTCATGTCCGGGAAACTCGGTGTCAATAGCCTCGTCGAAGGGTGCCGAGATGGACCCTCCGACATCACCCAACCCATTGGAGATCGGCCCACATGTTCAGCGATTCCTCCGAGGTCCTGGCCTTCATCAAGGACACCGACGTCAAGTTCCTCGACATCCGGTTCACGGACCTGCCGGGTGTGCAGCAGCACTTCAACATCCCGGCCTCCACCGTCGACGAGGACTTCTTCTCGGTCGGCCAGCTCTTCGACGGCTCCTCGATCCGCGGCTTCGCGTCGATCCACGAGTCCGACATGCAGCTCATCCCCGACGTGACGACGGCGTACATCGACCAGTTCCGCGCCGAGCGCACGCTGATCATGATCTTCGACATCTACAACCCGCGGAACGGCGAGATCTACGGCCGTGACCCGCGTCAGGTCGCCAAGAAGGCGGAGAAGTACCTCGCGTCGACGGGCATCGCGGACACCGCGTTCTTCGCCCCCGAGGCCGAGTTCTACATCTTCGACGACGTGCGCTACTCGGTCACCCAGAACAAGTCGTTCTACTCGGTCGACTCCGAGGAAGGCGCCTGGAACACCGGTCGCGAGGAAGAGGGCGGCAACCTCGCCAACAAGACCCCCTACAAGGGCGGCTACTTCCCCGTGTCGCCGGTCGACAAGACGGCCGACCTCCGCGACGACATCACCCTCAAGCTGATCGAGGCGGGCTTCGAGCTCGAGCGCTCGCACCACGAGGTGGGCACCGGCGGCCAGCAGGAGATCAACTACAAGTTCGACACGATGGTCCACGCCGCGGACGACATCCTGAAGTTCAAGTACATCGTCAAGAACACCGCCGACCAGTGGGGCAAGGTCGCCACGTTCATGCCGAAGCCGCTCTTCGGTGACAACGGTTCGGGCATGCACACCCACCAGTCCCTCTGGAGCGACGGCAAGCCGCTGTTCTACGACGAGAACGGCTACGGCGGCCTGTCCGACCTCGCCCGCTGGTACATCGGTGGCATCCTCAAGCACGCCCCGGCGCTGCTCGCCTTCACGAACCCGTCGATCAACTCGTACCACCGTCTGGTGAAGGGCTTCGAGGCCCCGGTCAACCTGGTCTACTCGGCCGGTAACCGCTCCGCCGCGATCCGCATCCCGATCACGGGCACGAACCCCAAGGCCAAGCGCATCGAGTTCCGCGCGCCGGACGCCTCGGGCAACCCGTACCTCGCGTTCGCCGCGCAGCTGATGGCGGGCCTCGACGGCATCCAGAACCGCATCGAGCCGCACGAGCCGGTCGACAAGGACCTCTACGAGCTCCCGCCGGAAGAGGCGAAGGGCATCCCCCAGGTCCCCGGCTCCCTCGACGAGGCGCTCGAGGCGCTCGAGGCGGACCACGAGTTCCTCACGAAGGGCAACGTCTTCACCGAGGACCTCATCCAGACCTGGATCGACTACAAGCGCGAGAACGAGATCCTCCCGCTCGCGCAGCGCCCGCACCCGTTCGAGTACGAGCTCTACTTCGGCGTCTGACACGCACCGCACCACGAACGCCCCCGCACCGGTTCTCCGGTGCGGGGGCGTTCCGCTGTGTCTCGGCGGCGGACCCGGCCACCGGGTGCGAACGTGCCTGCCTGGAGGCGCGGCGCACGCCCGGCGGGCCGGCACCGCGCCTCCAGGCGGTCGCCTCGCACGTTCCTTCCCACGACACGCGCGCTGCCATGACGAATCGGGCGTACCTGGTCGGAACTTCCGACCAGGTACGCCCGTTTCGACCAGGTGCGCCCGAACGCGCCGGGCACACGAGAACGGGGCCCGTGCCGCCCCGGCACAGACCCCGCTTCGCGTCCGGGTGACTACCGCGCGGTGGCCACCGCGTCGTTCGTCCCCGCAGCGACGCTCACGGGTGCACCCGTGACCGGAGTGGGCCGTCCCAGGGAACGGACGGTCCAACCCGCCTTGACCCAGTCGGCGACCGGGAGGCAGTTGCGGGCGTCGATCACCGTACGACGCCCCACGATCGAGGCGAGCGCCGCGGGATCGGCGGCGATGACCTCGTCCCACTCGGTGAGGACGAGCACGACGTCGGCGTCCTCGATCGCACCCTCCATCGACGACGAGTAGGTGAGCGTCGGGAAGGAGCGGCGGGCGGTCTCCATCGCCTCCGGGTCCCACAGGGTGACCTGGGCGCCGCGGAGGTGCAGCGCAGCGGCGACGTTGAGCGCCGGCGAGTCGCGGACGTCGTCGGTGAGGGGCTTGAACGCCGCCCCGACCACGGCCACGCGACGGTTCAGCACGGAGCCGCCGAGCGCGTCGATCGTCATGTCGATGACGCGCTCGCGCTGCCCCATGTTGATCTCGTCGACCTGCTGCATGAGCCCGACGACACGACCGGCACCGAGCTCGTTCGCGCGGTGCATGAGCGCCCGGATGTCCTTCGGCAGGCAACCACCGCCGAAGCCGAGGCCGGCGTTCAGGAACTTCCGGCCGATGCGGGCGTCGTGCCCGAGGGCGTCGGCCAGGGTGGACACGTCCGCACCGGTGATCGCGCACATCTCGGAGATCGCGTTGATGAACGAGATCTTCGTGGCGAGGAACGCGTTCGCGCTGACCTTGACGAGCTCCGCCGTGGCGAGGTCGGTCGTGATGACCGGGGTGCCCTCGGCGATGGGTGCGGCGTAGACCTCGCGGATCACGGCGTCGGCCGACGCGGAGGCACCGCCCCAGACGAGCCGGTCCGGGTGCAGCGTGTCGTCGACGGCCTTGCCCTCGCGCAGGAACTCCGGGTTCCAGATGAGCTCGGCGTCGATGCCCGACGGGGTGAACTCGCGGACGATGCCGCGGAGCCGCTCGGCCGTTCCCACCGGGACCGTCGACTTGCCGACGATGAGGCCGGGGTGCGTGAGGTTCTCGGCGACACCGCGGGTGGCGTTCTCGACGTAGGTGAGGTTCGCGGCGTGCGACCCGGCGCGCTGCGGCGTCCCGACGCAGACGAAGTGGACGTCGGCCGCGGCCACGGCCTCGGGCAGCGACGCCGTGAAGCGGAGCTTGCCGCTCGCGACGTGCTTCGTGATGAGCTCCGGCAGGCCGGGCTCGTAGAACGGGACCTCGCCGGCCGACAGGGCCGCGAGCTTGGCGGGATCGACGTCCACGCCGATGGTCTCGAAGCCCATCTCGGCCATGGCGGCCGCGTGGGTGGCACCGAGGTAGCCGGTGCCGATGACGCTGATGACGGGTGCCGGACGGGAGTCTGCGGTCTTCTTCTGAGCGGTCACTGCTTGACCTCCTGCAGGTCGTAGTCGGTGTCGGTGCGCGAGATGCCGGCCACGAAGGCCTGGAGGCTGTCGGCGCGGGAGTTGAGTCGCCAGTCGTTCGTGGTGCGGACGCCGTCCACGACCGTGGTCGCGGTCTCGCTGAAGTACGAGAAGCCGATGACGTCGTCGTTGGCCGGTTCCGCGAGGCCGTCGAAGAGCGAGGTGATCCACTTCGCCTTCTGCCCGTTGGTCACGCTCGTCCCGGTCTCGGTCGCACCGATCTCACTGAGGAGGATCTTCTTGTCCGGTGCGATCTGGCGGAGCTGGGCGAGGGTCTTGCCGAACGTGTTGTCGAAGGTCGGCGACTCGGAGGCGGTGCGGTAGTACCCGCTCATGCCGACCCAGTCGACGTACTTCGACTCCGGGTAGTACTCACGCAGGTAGTCGAACTGCATGTACTTGTCGTTGCCGAGCTTGTCGATGCGGCTCGGCGCCCAGTTCCAGATGACGTACTTGTTCGCGCCGCTGGCCTGGAAGACGTCGTGCACGTGCTGCCACATCGCCACGTAGGACCCGGCCGCGTTCTGCTGCGCCGTCCCCTCGGACCAGTTGTACCAAGAGCCGTTCATCTCGTGGTCGAGCCGGATGACCATCGGCTGCCCGTTCGCCGCGAGGGCCTTCGCGTACTTCGTGAGGTAGGCGTCGAACTTGCCCGAGACGATGTCCTCGTTCGTGTACCCGGGGACGTACTTCGCGTCGTTGCCCGTCTTGGCGGGTGCGGACTCCCAGGTCATGAGCGGCAGGCGGCCGTTCGCCCACGCGCGCTGGACGGCGGTGGCGTTGAAGTCCTGGTCGAAGCCCTGGAAGAAGCCGACCATGTTCGTGGCCTTGCCCACCTGCTGCGAGACCTCGTCGTACTCCGCCCAGTTGAAGGGGGACTGCGCGGTGTAGAGGCCGTACCAGCGAGCCGGCTGCGCCATGATCTGCGCCTTGGTGGGGACGGAGATCGGGGTCGTGCCGGGGTCCTTCGAGGGGCCGCCGTTCGGGTTCGTGACGCCGTGGTTGCCGGAACCGTTGCCGGAGCCACCGGAGCCACCGGAGCCGCTGCCCGAACCGGAGCCACCGGAGCCACTGCCGGAACCGGAGCCGCCGGACCCGCCGGAACCGTCGCCCGACCCTCCCGAACCCGACGCGCCGTCACCGGACCGCGCCCCGGCGGCCTTGGCGGCCCCGAGGTCCGACTGCAGCGACGCGATCTGCGCCTTGAGCTCGGCGATCTGGTCGGCACGCGAGCCGGACTGCGCGGTCGAGGAGTCGAGCTTGCCCTCGAGCGCCCAGATCTTCTCCTGGGCGGCCGTGAGCTTCGTCTGGAGCTCGGCCGCCGAGATCTTCTTCTTCGGCGGCGTCACACCGAGCGCCTGGTGGACCGCGGTGGACACCGAGCCCGCCGGGGACACCCAGACGTTCCAGGTGATGAGTCCGAGGACGAGGACGATGGCGGTGGTCCCGACCGCGGTGAGTCGTGCGTGCTTGCTGGACTGGGCCCACCAGGCACCTGAGGAGCGGATGAGGTCAGACAATGAGGAAGGCCTCCAGGGCGAAGATCGCGAAGCCGATGCAGTACGGGATCGCGGCGTACGGGTTGTACCGACGGACGCGTGCCGGGGCGGGGGCCGCCGCGGTCGCCGACTGCGACTGCGCTGCAGTGGCTGCCGAGCGGCGGGTCGCGAGCACCGTCGCGGTGGAGTTGGTGGTGGCGTCCGGGCCGAACAGGTCGTCGAACGCCCGGTCCACGGCGCGCTGGTCGTCGCCGTAGCCGGCTCCACCGGCCGGGGCCGGGGCCGCCGCGTCGATCGGGCTCACCGGGGTCTGGGTGGCGACGGCCGAGGGCTGCACCGCGTCCGCGGGGTCCTCCTCCATCGGTCCACCGGCGTACGCACCGGCACGGGTCCCCCAGCCGGACGCGTGCGCCAGGCGGAAGAAGCCGATGAGCCGGATCGGCATGAGGAAGAACGTCGACACGATGATGAACATCGGCAGGCGGAAGAAGTCGCTCGGCTTCTCGGCGAGGTGCCGCATCTGCCGGATCGCCATGCTGAGCACCGACGAGACGACCATGAGGGCGGCGACGTAGACGAAGCCGGTCGAGAAGCCGTACTGCTGCAGGATCCCCTGGTAGAGGTTCTCGCCCTGCCCGGTGAAGGCGCGGTAGATCCAGCCGGCGATCACGCCGAACAGCATGAACGGCAGGATGATGTCGGTGAGGAAGAACACCGCGAGGATCGGCGCGTGGCCGAGCATCCACGGGAGCATCCGGAGCGTGTTGTACTGCGAACCACGGGCCCAGCGGAGCTGCTGCTTGAACAGCTTCTTCACCTGCAGCGGAGCGTCCGTGTAGACCAGCGACGTGTACTGGTAGACGGTCCGGTACCCCTCCTTGAGCGTGAGGTTCGTCAGGGTCCGGTCGTCGGACACCTCGAGGAACACGCCCATGAACTTCTCGTGCATGAAGCGGTCCATGACGCGCACGAGGATGTCGCGGCGGAAGGCGATCGTGCGCCCGGGCAGGCAGCCGATCTGGCCGAGGACGCTCTGCGCAGGCATCGAGTACAGCGCGCGGGAGTTCTCCAGCCAGTCCGCCCAGCGGGTGATCCAGCTGCGGGTCGGCTCGAGGATGCGCTGGCGCGTCGTCACGCCACCGACCGAGGCGTCCGCGAACGGCTTGAGCAGCTCGTCGAGGGTGCCGGGCGTCCACACCGTGTCCGAGTCGACGAGCACGGTGATGTCGCCGTTGGACATCTCGGTGCCGACCTTGACGGCGTTGCGCTTGCCCGGGATGGGCGTGTGCGTCCAGCGGACGAGTGGGGCGAACTCGTCACAGACCGCTTCGAGGGCCTCGTTGCGGGCGCCGTTGATGACGACGATGATCTCGCCGGGACGCTGCTCGACCATGCGGCCGATGACGTCGCGGAAGAGGTCGAGCGGTTCGTCCACGACGGGGACGACGACGCTCGTGGTGCCGGTGTAGGTGCCGGTGTAGGGGCGGTAGCGGGCGGACAGGATGACCTTGAGCAGCCAGAGCAACCAGATCACCGCGGAGTACACGGCGAACAGGTAGAACTCGGGGTGCCCTTCGACCATCTGCCTGATCTGCAGAATGAAGGTGAACATCGATCCCTGCTTCAACGTTCGAGGTGGAGATTCCGCGTCGTTGGGGAATCAGGGCCGGTTCGGGTGACCCCATTGATGCAGAACCGTGACCCGGTGCGCAACGCGACCCCCGACCGGGGGCGTTACGGGCACGTTACGGGGTACACCACGGTCCCCCTCCGCGTGTGGTCATCGTGTCCGCACTGGTGCTGACAGCACTCCGGTGGACCGCGTTCACCCTGCCACTCACCCTGTGCGGGTGGTGGACGGCCCAGGAGGCGCGGCTCGGCTCTCAGCGGAAGCCCTGTTCAGGTCATGGTCGCCGGGCGTGCCGCGAGCTGCTCCGGCCGTCGCCTCGCGTCGACGTGGCCAGCTGGATCACGTCCCGGTAACGGACGCCGGAGTTCGACCGGCCGGGGTACAGGCAGATGTCGAACGGGGGACGCCGCACGTTACGGGGAATTCACTTCCGAGGACGTGTCAACTCGCTGCGAAACACGTCGGTCCGGGCGTGTCGCGACGGGCCTCAGGCGCCGTAGAACTCGCGCTCGAAGACCTGACGTGCCCGGCGGGTGACCCCGAGGTAGTCCTCCTCGAGTTCCGAGGCGGACCCCGGCGGGTACTCCATCAGGCGTGCGATGCCCTCGAGCTGCACCCGGTCGACGGGCAGCACGTCGGTGGTCTTGCCCGACCAGAGCACGAGCGCGCTCCGGGTCCGCGAGGCGAAGCGCCAGGCGGCACCGAGACGCTCGGCGTCGTCGGGGGTGACGAGTCCGGCGTCGCGGGCGGCGTCGAGCGCCTCGAGCGTGGACGTCGTCCGGAGGCCGGGGATCGTCAGCGCGTGCTGCAGCTGGAGGAGCTGGACGAACCACTCCACGTCGCTCAGGGAACCGCGGCCGAGCTTGAGGTGCCGGGCCGGGTCCGCACCGCGCGGGAGGCGTTCGGACTCGACGCGGGCCTTGATGCGTCGGACCTCGCGCACCTGCTGGTCGTCGATGCGCTCCGGGTAGCGCGTGCGGTCGGCGAGGTGCTCGAAGGCCCGCAGGAGCTGCGCGTCCCCGACCGCCCCGCGGGCGCGGAGCAACGCCTGGGCCTCCCACGTGAGCGACCAGCGGGCGTAGTACGCGCCGTAGGAGTCGAGCGTGCGCACCACGGGGCCGTTCTTGCCCTCGGGGCGGAGGTCGATGTCGAGGTCGAGAGGGTGGATCGCGTCGTCGGTCAACCGGGCGAGCTCCCGCACGATGGTCTGCGCCGCTCGCGAAGCCTGCTCCGACGGGACGTCCTCGGTCGCCCGGTACACGTAGAGGACGTCGGCGTCCGAGCCGAAGCCGAGCTCACGGCCGCCGTACCGCCCCATCGCGATGACGCCGAACTCCAGGCCTGCCGGGGCGTCCCGTCGCGCGAGCGTGAGGGCACCGGCCAGCGTCGACTCCGTGACGTCGCTCAACGCCGGGCCGAGGGCATCGACGTCGAGGTGGCCGAGCACGGCGGCCATGCCGAGCCGGAGCGTCTCACGCCGGCGGGCGGACCGGACCAGGGCGGCCGCGCCGTCCACGTCGTCCCCGTGCCGTGCCGTCGTCGCCGTGACCTCGGCGAGCAGCGACTCGATCGGCCGGGGGCGCAGCAGCGCCTCCGGTTCGTCGAGCCAGGCCACCGCCTCGGGGAAGCGTTCGAGCAGCCCGGACAGGAACGCCGACTCCGAGAGCACGGTGGTGAGCGAGTGCGCCGCGCCGGAGGAGTCCCGGAGCATGCGGAGGAACCAGCTCGACTCCCCCAGGGTGTCGCTCAGCCGGCGGAAGGCCAGGAGCGCCCGGTCCGGTGCCGGTCCCTCGGCCATCCAGCGCAGGAGCACCGGCAGGAGGTTCCGCTGGATCGCCGCCCGGCGGCTCGTGCCCTGCGTCAGTGCCCGGATGTGGCCGAGTGCCCCGGCGGGGTCCGCGAAGCCGATCGCGCCGAGCCGGTCGACCGCCTGGTCGCTGGTGAGCACGATGTCGCCGTCGCTCGCGGCCACCGCGGACAGGAGCGGTCGGTAGAACAGGCGCTCGTGCAGGCCGCGGACCTCGAGCTTCACGGCGCGCCACCGTGTCTCGAGCGCCGCAGCGGACCGTGCGAGACCGCTCGACCGGGCGAGCACCCGGAGCTCGTCCTCGTCGGAGGGCATCAGGTGGGTGCGCTGCAGGCGGCGGAGCTGGATGCGGTGCTCGAGCAGGCGGAGCAGGGCGTAGTCCGGCCCGAAGCGGGCGGCCTCGGCACGGCCGACGTAGCCGGCGTCGGTGAGCGCGTCCATCGCCTCAAGCGTGGACCGGACCCGCACGGTCTCGTCGTCGCGGCCGTGCACGAGCTGCAGCAGCTGCACGGTGAACTCGACGTCGCGCAGACCGCCCGGCCCGAGCTTGAGCTGCCGGTCGACCTCGTCGTCGGGGATGTTGTCGGTGACCCGCTGCCGCATGCGCTGCACGGACTCGACGAACCCCGGTCGCTGCGCCGACGTCCACACGAAGTCGGCGACCGCGGTGGCGTAGCGCTCCCCCAGGTCGACCGACCCGGCGATCGGCCGCGCCTTGAGCAGGGCCTGGAACTCCCACTCCTTCGCCCAGCGCTCGTAGTACGCCACGTGGGAGTCGAGCGTCCGGACGAGCGCGCCGTCCTTGCCCTCCGGCCGGAGGTTCGCGTCGACCTCCCACAGCGCCGGTTCGGCCGCGAGGTCGGTGATGGCGTGCGTGGCCGCGATCGCCAGCCGCGTGGCGATGAGCACGGCGCGGTCGGTCCCCACGCCCGTGCCCGCTTCGTCGTCGCGGGTGGGTTCGGTGACGAAGATGACGTCGACGTCGCTGACGTAGTTGAGTTCGCGCGCCCCGGCCTTGCCCATCCCGATGACGGCGAGCGGTGTCGCCTCGACGTCGGCCGCGGGGAACGGGACCTCGCGCCGGGCGACGTCCACCGCGGCCTCGAGCGCGGCACCGGCGAGGTCGGCCAGCCCGGCCGCGACGGCGGGGAAGGCCTCGGTCGGCGCGGCGTTCAGGACGTCGAACAGCGCGATCTGGGCCAGGTGCCGGCGGTAGCGCACCCGGAGCCGGAGCCGGGCGTCCTCGCCCGTGGCACCGTCGATCGCGGCGAGCAACGAGTCGGTGTACTCCTGCTGCGACCACGGCGCCGTCACGGGCGCCAGGAGCAGGTCGATCTCCGCCGGACGGCGGTGCAGGAACTCGCCGAGCCCGACCGACGCCCCGAGGAGTCGCACGAGCCGTTCGGTGGCGGCGTCGTCCGCGAGGACCGGACGCAGTTCGTCCGGCGCGCGCTCGAGCAGCCGCTCGAGCGCGCGGAGTGCGCCGTCCGGATCGGCCGTGGACTCCCACAGTGCCGGGGACCCGCTCACCGGCACCTGCAGGTCGGGGCCGAACCGCGCCTCCAGGTCGGCGATGCGTTCCAGGCTCTCCGACAGCTCCGCGAAGCCCAGGCGGGCCAACTCGGAACGCGACGTCGTCGTCCGACCGGTCATGTGGTGCGTGCCCCCGGTGCCGTCAGAGCGCGCCGAGGTTCGTGTCGAGCTCGAACGGCGTGACCTGGTCGCGGTAGGCCTTCCACTCCTGGCGCTTGTTCAGCAGCACGAAGTTGAAGACCTGCTCGCCGAGCGTCTCCGCCACGAGTTCCGAGTCCTCCATGAGGCTCAGCGCGTGGTCGAGGCTCGCCGGCAGCTGGCTGTAGCCGAGGGCACGGCGCTCGGAGTCGGACAGGCTCCAGACGTTGTCCTCGGCCTCCGGCGGGAGCTCGTAGCCCTCGTCGATGCCCTTGAGCCCCGCGGCCAGCAGCAGCGAGTACGCGAGGTACGGGTTCGCCGCCGAGTCGATGCCGCGGTACTCGATGCGGGCGGACTGGCCCTTGTTCGGCTTGTACAGCGGGACGCGCACGAGGGCCGAGCGGTTGTTGTGGCCCCAGGTGACGAACGACGGGGCCTCGTCACCGCCCCAGAGGCGCTTGTACGAGTTCACGAACTGGTTCGTGACGGCGGTGATCTCCGGCGCGTGCTTGAGGACACCGGCGATGAAGTGCTTCGCCGTGTCGGACAGCTGGTACTGACCACCCGCCTCGTAGAAGGCGTTCTGGTCGCCCTCGAACAGCGACACGTGCGTGTGCATGCCCGAGCCCGGCTGGCCGGAGATCGGCTTCGGCATGAACGTCGCGTAGACGCCCTGCTCGATCGCGACCTCTTTCACGACGGTGCGGAACGTCATGATGTTGTCCGCCATCGTCAGTGCGTCGGCGTAGCGGAGGTCGATCTCGTTCTGGCCGGGGCCGGCCTCGTGGTGGGAGAACTCCACCGAGATGCCGAGGTCCTCGAGCATCCGGACGGACCGGCGACGGAAGTCGTGCGCGCTGCCGCCGGGGACGTTGTCGAAGTAGCCGGCACGGTCGACGGGCTGCGGACCGCCGTCCTTCCAGTCGCGGCTCTTCAGCAGGTAGAACTCGATCTCGGGGTGCGTGTAGAACGTGAAGCCGCGTTCGCTCGCCTTCGCCAGCGTGCGCTTGAGCACGTTGCGCGGGTCGGCGACGGCGGGCTGGCCGTCCGGCGTCGTGATGTCGCAGAACATCCGCGCGGTCGGGTCGATCTCGCCGCGCCACGGGAGGATCTGGAACGTCGACGGGTCCGGGTGGGCCAGGACGTCCGCCTCGTACGAGCGCGTGAGACCCTCGATCGCGGAGCCGTCGAACCCGATGCCCTCGGCGAACGCGCCCTCGACCTCGGCCGGGGCGATCGCCACGGACTTCAGGGTCCCGATGACGTCCGTGAACCAGAGTCGGATGAACTTGATGCCCCGCTCCTCGATGGTGCGGAGCACGAAGTCCGTCTGCTTGTCCATTGACGCCCTTTCCGTGGTGCAGCTGGTCCAGCTGGGAGTCTCAGCCTATTGGTCTTCGTCGTCCCAACGCTCGTTGTTCGCCTTGATCCGGTCCAGGGCGTGTTGCGCGTCCTCACGCGAGGCGAACGGGCCGATCCGGTCGCGCTGCGGCGACTGCGGGCCCTGCTCGACGGCGTGCGTCTTCTCGTTGAACCACCACTGGGACTCGATGCGTTCGTCACTCATGCCGCCACCGTACCCAGGTGGGACGGCGGCGGTGCGGGCGGGCCGCGCCCCGCGCGCTGGGTGACCGCCTGGAGGCGCGGCTGGCGTCCGTCGGGCCGGCACCGCGCCTCCAGGCGGTCGCGTCCGCGCCCCGCGGCGAGGTTTCGCGCTGGGCGACAGTTCACGGGCCCCACGACGCGTGAGGTGTCGTTGAGCGCGTGAGGACGGAACTGTTCCCCGCGCACCGGCCGCGTCCGCGCGACACGCGGCCCCGGCTAGAGTGGTCCGCATGCCCCGGGACGAACACGGACACCTGACCGCCGGCCGCATCTCCCCGCTGCGGTCCGTCCCGAAGGAGATCGAGCGTCCGGAGTACGTCGGCAAGGCCGAGCCGCACGAGCACGGACTCGGCGACACGTACACCCCGGACGAGGTCGAGCGGATCCGGACCGCCGGGCGCATCGCCTCCCAGGCCATCGACGCCGTCGGCGCGGCGATCCGCCCCGGTGTCACGACGGACGAGCTCGACCGGATCGGCCACGAGTTCGTCGTCGCGCACGGCGCCTACCCCTCGACGCTCGGCTACCGCGGCTACCCGAAGTCCCTCTGCTCGAGCCTCAACGAGGTCATCTGCCACGGCATCCCCGACGACACCGTCCTGCAGGAGGGCGACCTCGTCAACATCGACATCACCGCCTACAAGGACGGGATGCACGGCGACACGAACCGCACCTTCATCGTCGGGCAGGCGTCGCAGGAGGTCGAGGACCTCGTGACCCGCACGCGACTCGCCCTCGAGCGCGGCATCAAGGCCGTCGCCCCGGGCCGGCAGGTGAACGTCATCGGCCGCGCCATCGAGGCGTACGCGAAGCGCTTCGGCTACGGCGTCGTCCGCGACTACACCGGCCACGGCGTCGGGCGGGCGTTCCACTCCGGGCTGATCATCCCCCACTACGACGCACCGCGCTTCGACGACGTCATGGTGCCCGGCATGGTCTTCACGATCGAGCCGATGCTCACGCTCGGCGGCATCGACGCCGACATCTGGGCCGACGACTGGACCGTCTCCACCCGGGACAAGTCGTGGACCGCACAGTTCGAACACACCCTCGTCGTCACCGAGCGCGGCGCGGAACTCCTCACGGTCTCCTGACCTCCACATCGAAAGGCTCCTCATGACCTCCCTCGCAGTCGGCGTCGACATCGGCGGTACGGGCATCAAGGGCGCGATCGTCGACGTCTCCACCGGCGAACTCACCACCGACCGGATCAAGAAGGCCACGCCCGAGGGCGGGAAGCCGCACGACATCGTCGCCGTGGCCGCGTCCATCCTCGACGAGCTCGCTCCGGCGTCGGACGTGCCCGTCGGGGTCTGCTTCCCGGCGATCGTCCGCGACGGCAAGACCATGTCCGCGGCGAACGTGTCGAAGAAGTGGATCGGATTCGAGGCCGAGGCGCTCTTCGAGAAGGAGCTCGGCCGCTCCATCCACTTCGTCAACGACGCCGACGCAGCCGGGTACGCCGAGCAGCAGTTCGGTGCGGCGAAGGGCAAGGACGGCCTGGTCGTCGTCACGACGCTCGGCACCGGCATCGGCACGGCGCTCATCAACGACGGCGTGCTCATCGTGAACTCGGAACTCGGGCACCTCGAGATCGACGGGCACGACGCCGAGTCCCGCGCCTCGTTCGCTGCGAAGGAGCGCGACGACCTGTCGTGGAAGCACTGGGCGAAGCGGCTGCAGAAGTACTACTCCACGCTCGAGGCCCTGCTCTCCCCGGAGCTCTTCGTCGTCGGCGGCGGGGTGTCGAAGCAGTACGAGGAGTTCCTGCCGCTGCTCGACCTGCAGGCGGACATCATCCCGGCGACGCTCCGGAACAACGCGGGCATCATCGGCGCCGCGACGCTGGCCGCGCGGAGCGCCTGACGCCCCGCCTCGCCGCCGTCGCGGCCTCGCCGCGGATCGAACCACGAATCCGACATCGAACCGGTTCACGCCGCTGGTTCGATGTCGGTTCCGTGGTTCGGCGTGACCCGGTGCCCGGTAGACTCGTGCTCGCGAATGGGTCGGTGAGACGGTCGCGTCACTCCCCCGGGAGTGCCGAGGAACGTCCGGGCTCCACAGAGCAGGGCGGTGGGTAACACCCACCCGGAGCAATCCGCGAGACAGTGCCACAGAAAGCAGACCGCCGGCGGCGACGTCGGTAAGGGTGAAACGGTGGTGTAAGAGACCACCAGGGGTCCGGGTGACCGGATCCGCTCGGTAAACCTCGCCCGGAGCAAGGTCAGACAGAGGACGCTGAGGCTGCTCGCCGAGTCCTCGGGTAGACCGCTGGAGGCCGACGGCAACGTCGGTCCGAGAGAGATGGCCGTCACCGCCGCGCGAGCGGCGGGACAGAACCCGGCGTACGGCCGGCCCATTCGCACCCCACGCTCGGCGCGCAAGCGCGGCGCGCGCGCCGACCGCGGCACTGTGCGAGGTTCCGTGCTCCGTGCGACGCCAGCGCCCTCGCACACTGCGCGAGACCCCGCACACTGCGCCCACGTGCGACGTGACGCGACCAGCGCACGCACACGACGGACGGGAGG
>NZ_MJGR01000017.1:6172-6769 GCF_001865105.1 Curtobacterium sp. MCBA15_016 | reverse complement strand
CGCGCCTCCCGTTCGTCGTCTGGTCGCGACTAGAGCCCGGACTCCGCCGTCCGCACCAGGATCGCGTCGCTGTCGGGGCAGAGCACGACGTCGTCGGGCGCTGCGCGCCGGATGGTCTGCAGGTCGGAGTTCGTGAGTGTCACGCCGGACGCCGTGGACACCCCGCCCTGCAGCAGCGAGGCACCGAACCCGTACCGTGCCCGCTGCCGGTCGTACAGTGCGAGGAGGTCCGCCGGCACCTTCGCGGCGACGGCGGCACGGCTCTGCGTGGCCGATTCGCGGTCGGACTCGAGCCGGGCGATCTCGGCGTCGCGCTCGGCCACGAGCCCGGCACGCGCGGCCTCGACGTCGGCGAGCTGCGCCTCGATGTCGCCGACGCGGGCACGGAAGCCGTCGAGGTTCTCCATGACCTCGAGTTCGGCCGTCTCGAGGTCCCCGATGCGGCGCTGCAGCGACTCGAGCTCGCTCTGGAGACCAGCGGCGTCCTTCGCGCTGGAGACGTTCTGGAGCATCGTGGTGTCACGCTCCACACGGGCCTGCGCCGTGGCGGTGTCGGACTCGAGGCGGGCGAGTTCGCGCTCGGCGTCCTCGACCTCG
>NZ_MJGR01000017.1:4583-5424 GCF_001865105.1 Curtobacterium sp. MCBA15_016 | reverse complement strand
TGCCGAGCTCGGTGAGCCGGTCGCCCTTCTGCAGCGACGTGATGCGGTGCGCGATCCGGGTGACGTCGTTGTCGAGACGCTGGACGTCGAGGAGGATGACCTGGTCCTCGGGTGCTGCCTTCATGGTCAGACTCCTTGTGTGTCGGTGGTGGGTTCGGCGGCCGGCAGGACGGCGAAGTCCCACGGGTCGGTGCGGAGGTCGCTCACGGTGACGCGGACGCCCGCGGCGCGGCGGAGTTGTTCGGCGGCGACGTCGAGCCAGAGCCACTCGGTGGCCCAGTGCGAGGTGTCGATGAGGGCGGGCCCGCCGACGAGCATCGCCTGCTCGCGGAACTCGGACGCCGGGTGGTGCCGGAGGTCGCTCGTGACGTAGACGTCGGCACCGAGCACGTCGGGGTGCCCGAGGTACGCGTCACCGGCGCCGGCGCAGAGCGCGACGGAGCGGACGGGCCGGTCGAACTCCCCCGAGACCCGGACGCCGGTCGCGGTGCCGGGCAGGAGGTCCACCAGCGCCCGGGCGAGCGCGCCGAGCGTGGTCGGTTCGGCGAGCACCCCGACGCGGCCGATCCCCGTCGACGGGTCCGCACCGGGCTCGAGCGGGCTCTGGTCGGTCAGGCCGAGCCGGTCGGCGAGCACGGCCGAGGTGCCCGTCGTCACGACGTCGGCGTTGGTGTGCGCGGCGACGAGGGCTGCCCCGCCGCGCACGAGGGTGGCGAGCACGCTGCCCTTGTAGGTCGACTCGGCGATCGTGGTGACGCCGCGGAGCAGCAACGGGTGGTGGGTGAGCAGCAGGTCAGCGCCGAGCTCGACCGTCTCGCGGGCGGTGGCCGGGACGGCGTCG
>NZ_MJGR01000017.1:3408-3895 GCF_001865105.1 Curtobacterium sp. MCBA15_016 | reverse complement strand
GGTGGCCGGGACGGCGTCGACTGCGAGGTGCACGTGCTCGACCGTCTGGTCGGGGTCCCCCGCCACGAGCCCGACGGAGTCCCAGGACTCGGCGCCGGCGGCGGGCCACAGGTCTTCGATCACGGCCTGGAGTTCGCGGAGCGTCGGCATCCCGTCAGTCTACCGAGCCGCCCGGGTCGGTCCGGGCGCCCTGTGGACGACCACGGGACCGAGCAGCGCTGTGGACGACGGGCGACTCGGGGCTGCCGGGTGGATCAGCGGCGACCGAACGCGCGCATGACGACGGCGACGAAGCGCGTCCACCACCCGGCGGAGGCACGGTCCTCGGACGCGACGTCGGCTGCGTGGGCGGGGTGCCCAGCGGGCGTGTGCGCGGCGGGCGCGTGGGCGGCCGTCTCGGCGGTCGTCGGGACGACGGCCTCCGGGAGCACGACGGGCGTGCTCGCCGTCGCGCCGGCGTGCGCCGTCAGCGCGGCGGCGAACGCGG
>NZ_MJGR01000017.1:2100-2724 GCF_001865105.1 Curtobacterium sp. MCBA15_016 | reverse complement strand
CAGCGCGGCGGCGAACGCGGCACGGTCGATCACGGTCGGCCCGGTCGCGGGCTGGACCAGCGGCGTGGGTCGCGTGTTCGCGGACACCGGTGAGACGACCGGGAGGGACAGCACCGGACGAGCAGGCTCGTCGCGTCCCGGCGTGGTCGCCTCGGGGGCGTCGATCGCGTCCACGACCTCGGTCGCGTCCACGAGTGCGGGAGCCGGTGCGGAGCCCGTCGCGGTGACGACGGCGGGTGCCGGGACGGCGGCCGACGCAGGCACGCCGGCGACCGGCACGCTGCCCGTCGCCGCACGCCGCGCCGCGGCACGGTCACGACGATCGGCCTCGAGCGCCGCATCGGCCAGCAGGTCCGCGAAGACGGAGTGGGCGAACGCCCGAGCGGCTTCGACCTCGGGGTCGCGCTGTCCGGCGACGGTGGCCTCCCACGCGGCGAGGCGAGCGAGGTCCTCGTCACGACGACGGACCTCGTCCTCGAGGATCACGATGCGCTCGATCGTGGTGCGCCCGCTGGCCGAGGACACCTCGACGGCGAGGTCCTCGATGCGGAGGGCGATGCGCTCCGGCGGTTCGGGGAAGGACGGCGCGCAGACCGCGGCGTGCCGAGCACGGTCGCGAGGGCG
>NZ_MJGR01000017.1:1003-1417 GCF_001865105.1 Curtobacterium sp. MCBA15_016 | reverse complement strand
AGCACGGTCGCGAGGGCGACGGAAGGCCGAGTCGTCGGCCGGCACACCGGCGTCGACGACGGCCGCGGCGCCGCTGGTATTGGCGGGCTCGACGGGGGCGTCCGACGCTGCGTCCGGACGCTGCACGGGCCCGGTGACCGGCGGGACCACGAGGTCCGACAGGTACGGGGCGCGCGTCGCCGGGGCGTCACGGAGCCACTCCTCGAGCTCGCGACCGAACGGGTCGACGAGGGGGGTGCGTGCACCGGACTGCGTTTCCATGATCGAAGGATAAATATCGCAACGCTCATCTCGGCGGACATCCCCGGTGTGTCGCCGGAGTCCCTGCCATATCGCCTCGAAGGTGAACGGCGTGTCGCGGACGATGTCAGAGCGTGTGCTCGAGGTCGTCCACGAGTGCACGGCCGGCCGGCC
>NZ_MJGR01000017.1:0-190 GCF_001865105.1 Curtobacterium sp. MCBA15_016 | reverse complement strand
CAGTACGGGTCGTCGTCGCTGACCACCAGACGCGTCGGGACCGCAGGGGCCGCCTGGGCCACCGGCTCGACGAACCCGGCCGCTGCGGCGGGGAACCCCGGCGCGAGCGGGTCCGGCGGCGCCACGAGGAAGGCACCCGCCACCGTGGCGTGTCCGCGCTGCCCGAGCCACGCGGCGACGGCGAGGACGC
>NZ_MJGR01000016.1:147219-148591 GCF_001865105.1 Curtobacterium sp. MCBA15_016 | reverse complement strand
ACCTTCACCACCGGCGGCACCTACACCACCGACAGTGTCACCTGGAAGTTCACCTCCGGCACCGACACCATCACCCACACCTTCACCGGACGTTGACGTCGGACGGGAGGCGCGGATCACGCGAGCTGGTCGGCTCACGTGATCCGCGCCTCCCGTCTGTACGCTCGTTCCCATGCCGATCCCGGAGACCACCGTCGCGCACCCGACCCCCTTCGTGGAGATCCCGCGTGGCGAGTGGTCGCAGCTCGCTCCGAAGGAGCACCTGTCCCTCACCGAGACCGAGATCGTGCAGCTGCGCGGTCTCGGTGACCGCCTCGACATGCAGGAGGTGCAGGAGGTCTACCTGCCGCTGTCCCGCCTGCTGACGCTCTACGCGGCGGGCGCACGGAACCTGCACGCGTCGACGTCGGCCTTCCTGGGTGACCGAGCCGGGCGGACGCCGTTCGTGATCGGTGTCGCCGGGTCGGTCGCCGTCGGCAAGTCGACCGTCGCACGACTGCTCCGCGAGCTGACGAAGCGCTGGCCGGACACCCCGCGCGTGGAGCTCGTGACCACCGACGGGTTCCTCTACTCCAACGCCGAGCTCGAGCGGCGCGGGATCATGGACCGCAAGGGCTTCCCGGAGTCCTACGACCGCCGGGCCCTGCTGCGCTTCGTGAGCCAGGTGAAGAGCGGCGCGACCGAGGTCCGAGCGCCGTACTACTCGCACCTCGTGTACGACATCGTGCCGGACGCCGAGATCGTGGTACGACAGCCGGACATCCTCATCGTCGAGGGCCTGAACGTGCTCGCGCCGCCGGTGCACGGGCGGCTGGCACTGTCCGACCTCTTCGACTTCACGATCTACGTCGACGCGAAGACGAAGGACATCGAGGCCTGGTACGTCGACCGGTTCCTCGCGCTGCAGGAAGAGGCCTTCGCGAGCCCGGACTCGTTCTTCCACCGGTTCGCCTCGCTCTCCCGGTCGGATGCCGTGCAGACGGCGACCGAGGTGTGGCGGGCGATCAACGAGCCGAACCTCATCGAGAACGTGTTGCCGACGCGCTCCCGGGCGACCCTCGTGTTGAAGAAGGCGGCGGACCACAAGGTGTCGTCGGTGTTGCTCCGCAAGATCTGACGCGCGGGGCGCCGCGGGGCCGCGAGCGGCGCGGGGCGCCGCGGGGCGCGGGGCGCCGCCGGCGGCGGGCCGCTGCACCGAACCACGAATCCGACGTGGAACCGGGCGAGGGGGCTGGTGCGATGTCGCATCCGTGGTTCGACGCGGCTCGGCCGGGCGGCTGCCGCCCGGGCCGCCGGTGCGGCCGGCGCCGCGCGCCGCCGCCGCGGGGCGGCTCGAGCCGCCGCCGCACAAGCAAAGTCCGTCGGAACCACG
>NZ_MJGR01000016.1:144029-146653 GCF_001865105.1 Curtobacterium sp. MCBA15_016 | reverse complement strand
CGTGGTTCCGACGGACTTTGGTTGTGCGAGCGCGCCGAGCGGGCCAGCGCGCGCCAGCGCGCCTACGCCGCGTCGAGCGCCAGGCGCTCGCGCACCACGGCCGCGAGCTCCTCGGCGATCCGCTCGGCATCGGCCTGCGAGGCCGCCTCGACCATGACCCGCACGACGGGCTCGGTGCCGGACGGCCGGAGCAGCACGCGCCCCGCGTCCCCGAGTACGGCGGTCGCAGCGGCGACAGCGTCCTGCACGCCCTGGTCGGCCAGGCCGTGCCGGTCCACCCCGCGCACGTTCACGAGCACCTGCGGGAACACCGTCATGCACGACGCGAGCTGCTCGAGCGTCTTGCCCGTCCGGGCCATCTCGGCGACGAGGTGCAACCCGGTGAGGATGCCGTCGCCGGTGGTCGCGAACTCGTTGAAGATGATGTGGCCGGACTGCTCGCCACCGAGCGAGTACCCGCCCTCGGTCATCTTCTCGAGGACGTAGCGGTCGCCGACACCGGTCTCGAGCATCGTGATGCCCGCGTCCGCCATGGCCCGCTTCAGCCCGAGGTTCGACATCACCGTCGCGACGAGGGTGTCGGACGCCAGGCGCCCGCGCTCCTGCAGCGACAGCGCGAGGATCGCCATGATCTGGTCGCCGTCGATCGCGTTGCCGGCGGCGTCGACCGCGAGGCAGCGGTCCGCGTCACCGTCGTGGGCGATGCCGACGTCCGCTCCGTGCGAGAGCACCGCGCGGGCGAGGTTGTCGATGTGGGTGGACCCGACACCGTCGTTGATGTTCATGCCGTCCGGGTCGGCACCGATCAGGGTCACGCGGGCCCCGGCGTTGACGAACACCTCGGGCGAGACACCCGCGGCGGCGCCGTTCGCGCAGTCGAGCACGACGTGGATGCCGTCGAGCCGGTGCGGCAGCGTTCCGAGCAGGTGGACGACGTAGCGGTCCTCGGCGTCGGCGAACCGGGTGATCCGGCCGACGTCGCCACCGGTGGGGGTCGGTGCGGAGTGGTCGTGCATGGCCGCTTCGATGCGGTCCTCGACCTCGTCCGGGAGCTTCCGGCCGCCCGTGGCGAAGAACTTGATCCCGTTGTCGGGAGCGGGGTTGTGCGACGCGGAGATCATCACGCCGAAGTCGGCGTCGATGTCCGCGACGAGGAACGCCGCAGCGGGGGTGGGGATGACCCCGGCGTCGAGCACGTCGACGCCGGCGGAGGCGAGCCCGGCCGCGACCGCGGCACCGAGGAACTCGCCGGAGACGCGCGGGTCGCGCGCGAGGACCGCACGAGGGCGCGGTCGACCGGACGCCCGGCGGGCGTCCGCGTGGTGTCCGTGTGTGAGGACGGCCGCGCTCGCCTGGGCAAGACCCAGTGCGAGCGCGGCCGTCAGCTCGCCGTTGGCGAGACCACGAACCCCGTCGGTACCGAACAGACGCGGCATTGCGATCTTCAGCCGGTGACGACTAGCGCTTCGAGAACTGCGAAGCCTTGCGGGCCTTCTTGAGACCGGCCTTCTTGCGCTCGATGACGCGGGCGTCGCGGGTGAGGAAGCCGGCCTTCTTGAGGGTGGCGCGGTTGTTCTCGCGGTCGATCTCGTTCAGCGAACGGGCGATGGCGAGGCGGAGCGCACCAGCCTGACCCGAGGGGCCACCACCGGTGATGCGGGCGACGACGTCGTAGGCGCCGAGCAGCTCGAGCACCTTGAACGGGTCGTTGATGAGCTGCTGGTGCAGCTTGTTCGGGAAGTAGTCCTCGAGCGAGCGGCCGTTCACGACGAACGAGCCGGAGCCCGGGACGAGACGGACGCGTGCGATGGCCTCCTTGCGGCGCCCGACGGCACCGCCCGAGACGTTGAGGATCTGACGGGGAGCGGCCTCGGAAGCGGCGGGTGCGCTCTCCGTGGTGAAGCTCTCCGGGGTCTGGTCGAGGGAGTCAGCGATCTGAGCCATGAGTTTTACCTAGTCCTTGGAAGTCGTCGTGGCCGGAACTACTGTGCGACCTGGTCGAAGGTGTACGCCTTGGGCTGCTGCGCCGAGTGCGGGTGCTCCGCGCCGGCGTAGACCTTCAGCTTCTTGAGCTGCTCACGACCGAGGGTGTTCTTCGGGAGCATGCCGCGGATCGCCTTCTCGACGGCGCGGGTCGGGTGCTTCTCGAGCATCTCCGGGTAGGAGGTCGCCGTGAGGCCGCCCGGGTAGCCCGAGTGGCGGTAGTAGACCTTCTTCGCGAGCTTCGAACCGGTCAGGGCGACCTTGTCGGCGTTCACGATGATGACGTAGTCACCCATGTCCATGTGCTGGGCGAAGGTGGCCTTGTGCTTGCCGCGCAGGAGCGCCGCGGCGTGGGTGGCGAGGCGGCCGAGGACGACGTCGGTGGCGTCGATGACGATCCAGTCGTGCTGGACGTCTGCCGGCTTCGGGGAGAACGTACGAGTCACAGTGGTGCTGCTTTCGTGTCGAGGTGAGGAGTCCGTGAATCCCGCTCCGGTGGGTGTTCACGTGGGAGAACCCGTGTGAACGGCCCGGTGGAGGGCTCATCTGACTGTCCGGCGCACAGAGCGCGCAGACCAAGGTGAGAGCCTACCCGACGCACGTGACGGCGGTCAAACGGAGACAGGACGGACGGGAGGCGC
>NZ_MJGR01000016.1:95884-143604 GCF_001865105.1 Curtobacterium sp. MCBA15_016 | reverse complement strand
ACCGCGCCTCCCGTCCGGTGCAGCGACCGTCAGCCGAAGAGGCTCCGCAACCACGCGAGCAGGGCGGCGAGCGCCGCCAGCGCGTCCGCGACCGGACCGCCGTGGCCCGGGTTCCCGCCGTGTCCGGGGTCGCCGCCGTGGCCGGGGTTCCCGCCTCCCGGGGTGCCGACGCCCGGCAGGTCGATGCCGACCACGACCGGGTCGTGGTCGCTCGCCCGGTACACGTCGTCGCGGTACAGGTCCGTGACGTTGTAGTCGTACCGGCTGTACTCGAGGCCCACCGACTCGACCGAGTTGATGTTCCAGATGTCCACGCCGGTGACGGTCTCCAGTGCAGCAGGGGACGCGAACACGTGGTCGAGCGACCCGCTCAGCCCGCTGAAGACGTACGACCACTCGGACGCGTCCTCGGTCGGGCCGAGGTCCGTGTAGCCGGCGTCCTCGAGGGCGACGACCGGGTCCTCCTCGCTGTAGGCGTTGAAGTCGCCGAGCATGAACACCTTGTCGGTCCGCGCCTGGCGCTGCATCGCGGTCGAGAACGTCACGAGCGCCTTCGCCTGCTCGACGCGCGAGTGGTTCGACGCACCCTGCCCGTCGCCCTGGTCGGCGTCGACGCCCTCGCCGGAGCCCTTCGACTTGAAGTGGTTGGCGATGACCAGGAAGGTGTCCTTGGCACTCGGCTTCTGCGCACCCTTGCCCTTGCCGGGCTTCGCGACGACCGGGGCGAAGGCCTGCGCGAGCGGCTGGCGGGCGTTCGTGAACGCCGTCGAGTCGGTGAGGATCGTCGACGAGCCGACCGGCTGCACGCGGTCCTTCTTGTAGATGAGCGCGAGGCGGATGACGTCCTCGCTCGACGGGAGCTTCGACGGGGACCCCGCGTACGCCCAGGTGTCCTTGCCGGTCGCAGCGTTGAGCGCGGCCACGAGGGTCGCCACGGCCGCGTCACGGTCCTGGCCGAAGCGCGCCGAGTTCTCGATCTCCTCGAGGGAGACGACGTCGGCGCCGAGGCCGTTGATCGCCTTGACGATCTTCACCTGCTGGCGGGCGAGGTCGTCGGCGTTCGCGGCACCGCGGGCGTCGCAGCCGCCCCGGACGGTCACGGGGTCGCCGTCGCGGTCGGTGTAGTAGGTGCAGCCGGTGAGCTGGTCGCCGGTCGTCGGGAAGTAGTTCAGGACGTTGAACCCGGCGAGGCGGATGTCACCGCCGACGTTCTCGGGCGCCGCGGTGCGGACGTCCGAGAACGACGCCGGCAGGTCGGCAGCCGGGGTGGCGCCGGTGATCGGCGACGTCGGCTGGAACTTCCACGAGTCGTTCCGGTAGTCGAGGACGACCGGCTCGCGGAAGGTCGCCGCGGCACCGACCGTGATCGGGCCCTGCGTGAGCCACGACACCGGGATCGACTGGTTCGCCGCGCTGAGGAAGTTCGTGCTCGCACCGTCGTCGAGGACGACCTTGCGCGCCGCGTTGTCCGCGGTCACGGCGGCGGCCTCGGCACTGCCCGGACGGGCGACCTCGGTCGGCTGGAGCAGGCGCTGCTTCCCCGATGCGAGCACGACCTCGCCGTACTGGTTCGTCGTGTAGTTGTCCGCGACGGTGTAGTCGCCCTGCGGCGCCACGAGCATGCTCTCGAGGGACTCGCGCTGTGCGTCGGTGCGCGGGAACGTCAGCGTGGCCGGGACCGGCTGGACGACCCCCGCGGCGGGGAGCTTCGTCAGACCGGCCGTGGTGGGCACGGTCAGCTCGGTCAGGCCGTTGAACTCGGACACCGTGCCGGTGAGACGCACCGCGTCCCCGATCGCCACGCTGCCGACGGTCGCCGACGAGTACACGAAGACGGCGTCGGAGGCGGTGTGCGTCCCGAGGTCGAGCGCGCCGCCGGTGCCGGCGGTCTGGACCGTGTAGCCGTTGAAGCCGCCGATGGCGTACACCGCGGTGACGACGCCGTCGGTCGTGACGGTCTTCCCGGCGTACGGCGAGGCGTCGCCGGTGCCCTGCAGCTGCGCGATCGTGACCCGTTCGGCCGGGGTCGTGCCGCCGTCACCGGGGTCGGTGGGGTCCGTGGGGTCGGTCGGGTCCGTCGGCTGCGTGGTCTCGCCCGCGGCGTTCTCCGGCGTGACGGTCGTCGTCACCCGGAAGTCGGCGGCGTTCGAGTCGGTGTCGGTCGTGCCCTGACGGGTGAGCGCGTCCGGGACGGCGTTCGCCGTGCCGGTCGGTGCGACCGCGGTCTCGAAGGTGTTCGACGTGCCGTAGCCGAGCAGGTCGACGACGCCGGGGGTGCCCGTCGTCACGGCGCCGGCGGGGAGTGTCAGCGCCGTCGCCTGGTCGGCGAGGACGAGGGTGCCGGTCGAGCCGGAGGGGTTCAGCCCGGTGACGGCGTCCGGCTCGGGCAGCGCCTCGCCGTTCGTGCCGTTCGAGCCCATCTGCACGAGGTAGGTGCCGTGCGCGGGCACGGAGCCGGCGAGCTTGCCGACCGAGGGCGCTCCGGTACCGGTCGCCGCGCGGTACTGCACCGACCAGCCGTCGAGGCTGACGGGGCTGTCGGTGGGGTTGCCGAGTTCGACGAACTTGTTCGTGAAGGGCTGGTTCGCGCTGCCGCCCTTGAGGTAGGCCTCGGCGATGACGAGCCCGGCGCCCTGGGGGTTCGCGGTGGCCGTGGAGACGGAGACGAGCGGAGCGGCGACGAGCGCGGCTGCAGCGGTGGCGCACAGCAGAGTGCGCCCGACGGATCTGTGCATGGTCGCACGGTACCGACCTGCGGGGCCCCTCAGGTTTCCGGCGGGTGAACGATCCGTTCCACCCCTGATCGGGGTGCAGCCGGCGGCGCTGCGCGGTGCCCGGGGATCAGGACCCGATCGGCCGCCAGGTGGACCCGACGCGGTGCACGGCCGGCCCGTGTCCGGGGAGCAGGACGTCCGGGATCGGCAGCGCCCGCGCGGACTCGAGCGCTCGTGCCTGGTCGGCCGTGAAGAACGACGTGATCATGCGTGGCCGCGGCTCCCACGACGACGGCTGCGTGTCGTGCCGGCTGACGACGGCGTCCCCGGTGATGATCGCGTTCGCGGCGGGCAGCAGGTAGGCCGTGGACCCGTCGGTGTGCCCGGTGGCCGGCAGCGGCGCGATCGCCCGACCGACGAAGTCCGCACCCGTGAACGCGCGGGCGGTCGGCACCGCGGTGGGTCGCAGCGCGTCGGAGCGCACGGCGCGGGCGAGCCACCGGAGGACCCGGGGCGCGGCCAGCCGTCCACCGATCTCGGCCGGCGTCACCTGCTGCCGCGCGGGCCCGCGCACGTTGTCGAGCTCGTCGGCGTGGGCGAGCACCTCGACGTGCGGGTACCGCTCGAGGATACCGGGGATGCCGCCGACGTGGTCGACGTGCCCGTGCGTGACGTACACCCGGCGCAGGTCGTCGAGCTCGTGGCCGGCGTACCGCACGGTGTCGAGCACGAGGTCGGTGTCGGCCGGGTAGCCGGCGTCGATCAGTGCGACACCGTCCTCCTCGGCGAGGACCACCCAGTTCGAGACGGGCCCCTCGACGAACACCACCCCGGGTGCGACGGACACGACGGAGCGGGGTTCGCGGGAGGTCATCCCCCGACGGTACCGCCGTCGTCGGGCGCTCCGCGTCGCGCGCGGGTCTGCGACGCCCGCGCCGCGAGGTCGTCGTCCGCCGGGTACCCGACCTCGGTCAGGGTGAGGCCCTTCGCCGGCGCGACCGTGAACTCGCTCGTCCGGGCCTCGGCGACCCGCAGCTCCTCGAGCCGGTCGGCGCCGAACCGGCCCTCGCCGACGGCGATCGTCGCCCCCACCATCGCGCGCACCATGGAGTGGCAGAAGGCGTCGGCCTGGAGGCGCGCCACCAGCACACCGTCCGGCTCGCGGTCCCAGCGGAACTCCTGCAACGTCCGGATGGTCGTCGCCCCCTCGCGCGGCTTGCAGAACGTCGCGAAGTCGTGCAGCCCCAGCAGCCGCAGCGCACCGCGCTCCATCGCCGCCGGGTCCAACCGCGTCGGGTGCCAGACTGTGTGCCCCCGTCGACGTGGATCGCGCAGGGCGTCGGCGTCCGCGACCCGGTACGAGTAGCGGCGCCACAGCGGCGAGAACCGGGCGTCGAACCCCTCCGGCGCGACCGAGGCCCGGGTGACGACGACGTCCCCCTCCGGCGCCGCGATGCCGTTCACGCGCTTGACGAGCCCGTCCAGCGGCGAGCGCCCCGACCCCCGCTTGGCGGCCAGCGCGTCCCACTGCGCCGACGTGAGGTCGAGGTGGGCGACCTGCCCGGTGGCGTGCACGCCCGCGTCGGTGCGCCCGGCCACGGTGAGCAGCGGCGGCTCGCCCCACCGGGTGAAGACGGTGGCGAGCGCGGCCTCGAGCGCGCCCTGCACGGTCCGGAGACCCGGCTGCCGGGCCCACCCGGAGAACGCCGCACCGTCGTACGCGATGTCCAGCCGCAGCCGCACGCCGCCACCGTCACCGCCGCCCTGCGGGCCCGCCGTCTCGTCCACCAGGCCACCGTACCGGGGCCGGACCGCGCCTCCTGGCCCCCGTGCTGACACGCGCCTAGCCCCGGTGTCAGTGCCACGTCAGTGCCGCGTGAGCGGGCCGCGGCACCATCGTCCTCGACATCGACGAACCACGTCGAGTCACCACGAAAGGACCTGCGCGAATGACCACCACACCGCTCGCGGTCGAGGCCACCGGCCTCGTGAAGACCTTCGGGACGAACCGCGCAGTGGACGGTGTCGACCTCCGCGTGGAGGCCGGCACGGTCTACGGCGTGCTCGGCCCCAACGGCGCCGGCAAGACCACCACCATCTCGATGCTCGCGACGCTGCTCAAGGCGGACGCCGGCGAGGCCCGCATCTTCGGGCGGGACGTCCGCCGCGAGGCGCAGGCCGTCCGCTCCCTCATCGGCGTGACCGGCCAGTACGCGAGCGTCGACGAGACGCTCAGCGCGACCGAGAACCTCGTCATCTTCTCGCGCCTGCTCGGCCTGGGCCGCGCCGAGTCGAAGCGGAAGGCCGCCGAGCTGCTCGAGCGCTTCGGGCTGACCGAGGCTGCGTCGCGTCCGTTGAAGAACTTCTCCGGGGGCATGCGTCGGCGTCTCGACCTCGCCGCGAGCCTCATCGCACAGCCGCCGCTGCTGTTCCTCGACGAGCCCACGACGGGTCTCGACCCCCGCACCCGCGCCCAGATGTGGGACACGATCCGGGAGCTCGTCGCGACCGGCTCCACCGTCCTGCTGACGACGCAGTACCTCGACGAGGCCGACCAGCTGGCCGACCGTATCGCCGTGATCGACCACGGCCGCGTCGTCGCCGAGGGCACGGGCGACGAGCTGAAGGCGTCCATCGGGTCGAGCTCGCTCCAGCTCCGGCTGGCCGACCCGCTCCGGCTCGACGCCGCCCGCACCATCGTGCGGAACAGCCTCGGCGTCGACGCGGTGGCCAGCCCCGAGGGCTCGCGCCTCACCGCGCCGATGTCCGACCCGGACCGCGTGACCGACCTGCTCGTGTCGTTCCGCGACGCCGGCATCTCCCTCGCCGAGATGAGCGTGCAGAAGCCCACGCTCGACGAAGTGTTCCTGACCATCACGGGTGCCCCGGCCACCACCGACGACGACACCACGCGCGAGCTCGAAGGGAGCATCGCATGACCACCATCGCCCCCACCCCCACCTCGGCGCCACGGGTCGCCCCACGCCCCGGCATCGGCGGCTCCGGACTCGGCGCGACCGTCCGGCAGTCCTTCACGATGGCGTACCGCGGCCTGGTGAAGGTCCGTCGCACGCCCGAGCAGCTGTTCGACGTGACGCTCATGCCGATCGTCTTCACCGTGATGTTCACGTACATCTTCGGCGGCGCGATCGCCGGCGACGTGTCCAGCTACCTGCCCGTCATCATCCCCGGCATCCTCGTGCAGACGAACATCACGTCCTCGATCGTCACCGGTGTCCAGCTCCGCGAGGACATGGACAAGGGCGTGTTCGACCGCTTCAAGTCCCTGCCGATCGCCCGCATCGCCCCGCTCGCCGGTGCGCTGCTCGCCGACACGGTCCGGTACGCGATCGCCACCGCCATCACGTTCACGGTCGGGATCATCATGGGCCTGCGTCCCGAGGGCGGTGCCGCGGCGGTCGTGCTGGCCGGCGTGCTCGTGATCGTCGTCGCCTGGTCGATCAGCTGGATCTTCGCCTACTTCGGCGTGGTCGCCCGCACCGCGTCGAGCGTCTCCGGGATCGCCAACCTGGTGCTCTTCCCGCTGACGTTCCTGTCGAACGCGTTCGTCCCCACGGACACCCTGCCCGGCTGGCTGCGCTGGTTCACCGAGGTCAACCCGATCTCGCACCTCATCACCGCCGTCCGCGAGCTGATCAACCACGGCGCCGTCACCGGTGACCTCTGGATCAGCCTGCTCGGTGCCGCCGTGGTGGTCGCCGTGTTCGCGCCGCTGACGGTCCGCGCCTACATGCGGAAGGCGTAGCGGAGGTCCTCCAGCAGCGTCCTCGCCCGCGCGACGGCCTCGGTCCGGTCCCATCCGGCCGAGGCCGTCTCGGCGTCCGCGACGCGGGCCGCGCCGAGCGCGTCGACGAGGAGCGGTCGGAGCCGTCCGTGGGCGAGCACCGCGAAGTCCTGCCGGGTGCCGAACCGCATCGCGGCACCCCAGCACCGGGCCGCCTCGGCCGGACGGTCGCTGCGCGCCGCCGCGACCGCGAGTCCCGCCAGCGTCGTGCCGATGACGGGCAGGTCGAGCCACCACGGGTGGACGCGGATCATCACGAGTGCGGCCTTCCGGATGCGGCGAGCGACCGCGCGTTCGTCGGCCTGGAGGCGCGGTGCGGCTCCGTCGGCCGCGCCGAGTGCCGCCTCGTCGACCGCTGCGATCCGCGCCGCGCCCGCCATCACGGTCCAGTGCGGTGTCGCCTTCCGGTGCGGCAGCACCCAGTCCCACGCGGCCGTGTACTGCGCTGCAGCGGCGTCGAGGTCGCCCTCGAACCGGAGGCACTCCGCGCCGATCGCGACGGCGAGCACGCCGATCTGGGAGCGGTCGCCGTCGAAGCCGCCGCGCCCCGAGACCGGTCGGTGCTGCAGCTCGGCGGCGATCGACCGGGCGGTGTCCACGGCGCCGGTCGCGGCCGAGCAGAGCCCGACGGTCCAGCCGATCTCGTACAGGTCGTCCTCGGCGCCGAAGCGCTCGAGCTGCTCACGGGCGCGGTCGGCGTTCGCGAGGGCGTCCGCGTACCGGCCGGTCTGGGCGAGGAGCTGCGTCATGGTGACGGCCACGGTGCCGATCGTCCACGCGTCGGCGGTGCGCTCCGCGAGGGTCTGCGCCCGGGTGGCGTACCGGAGGGCCGCCGCGAACTCGCCGTCGTTCTCGGCGAGGGGCGCGCTGAGCATGTTGGCGGTGCCGGCCACGCCCTCGTCGGGGTCGTCGCGGAGGCGCGCGAGGAGCGCGGTGCCCGCCGCCGGACGCCCGAGCGTCAGGAGCAGTGCCGCCTGCGCGTCGAGCACCGGGAACCCCGTCGTCCCGACGCGGCGGAGGCGCCGGAGCGTGGAGATCGCCCAGGCGGCGGTCCGACGGTCGTCGAACGCCGAGGAGGCCCCGGCGACGACGAGTCCGACGTGCACCGCGGCGACGTCCTCGGCCGCGGGCGGACCCGAGCGCAGCACCGCGACCACGTCCGACGCGATCGCGGTGACCTCGCCGTGGGCACCCCGGAGCGTCCAGTAGGCCCCGAGGGCGGCGAAGACGTGCGCGGTCGCCGAGGCGTCGTCGGCGCGGAGGCTCCAGCGGAGCAGGGTCACGAGGTTGTCGGCCTCGCGCTGGACCTCGTGGAAGCGGTCGAGCTGCTCCGGGCCGGTGAGCGTGAAGAGGTTCCTGGCGGCGGCGAAGTCCCGCCCCCAGCGGATCATCGCCGTGCGCACGGCCTCGGTGGCGCCGCGTTCGTCGAGCCGTGCGGCCCCGAACTCGCGGACGGTCTCGAGCAGGCGGTAGCGGACCGGCTCCCCCTCGACCTCGACGAGCTGCACGAGGGACTGCTCGACGAGTTCGGCGAGGTCGTCGAGCGCATCGTCCCGGCGGTCCGGCGCGGCCACGGCCTCGACGGCGTCGACCGCCAGGCCGTCCGGGAACAGTGCCAGGCGGGTCAGGAGGTCCTGCGCGCCCGCGTCGAGCAGGCGCCAGCTCCACTCGATGACCGCCAGGAGCGTGCGGTGCCGCTCCGGGGCGCTGCGGTCGCCGCCGCGGAGCAGCGCGAACCGGTCGTCGAGCCGGCGCTCGATCTCGTCGATGCTCATCCCCCGGATCCGCGCCGCGGCCAGCTCGATCGCGAGCGGCGACCCGTCGAGCCGCGTGCAGATGCGGCGGACGGTGTCCACGGGCAGCACGGCCCCGGGTCGGGCGGCCCGGGCGCGCTCGGTGAACAGCCGGACCGCGGCCCCGTCGGCCTCGACTGGGAGGGGCGCGAGGGGCGCCACGACCTCGCCGGCGATCGCGAGCGGTGCGCGCGAGGTCGTGAGGATCCGGAGGTCGGGGATGCTCGCGAGCAGGTCGGCGGCGAACCCGGCGACGTCACCGACGAGGTGCTCGCAGTTGTCCAGGACGAGGACCGTCGGGGCCTCCCCGAGCGCCCGCCCCACCCGCGCGCGCAGGTCGGCGACGACGACCTCCCGCAGCGCCCGGGCGGAGCGGAACTCGGCCACCCCGAGCAGGGCACCGAGCGCGGGGACGACGTCCTCGGCGGTGGCGATCGGCGCGAGCTCGAACACCACCACGCCGGTGGTCGGCGGCACACCGGCGGCGACCGCCTGCGCGAGGCGGGTCTTGCCGAGCCCACCCGCACCGAGGATCGTGACCAGCCGGTTGCGGGACAGGAGGTCCGTGACGGCGTCGAGGTCCTCCTGCCGCCCGACGAGCGTGTTCGGCGCGGCCCGCAGCCCGACCCGACGAGCACGACCGGAGTCGGCGGCGGACCGGCGGAGCAGATCGGCGTTCAGCCGCACCAGGTCGGCCGAGGGGTCCGCGCCGAGCTCGTCGGCGAGGCGGTCGCGGTGCGTCGCGAACGCGGCGAGCGCCTCGGCGTTCCGGCCGGCGGCGACCAGCGCGCGCATGCACCCGGCGACGGCGACCTCGTCGAACGGGTTCGCCTCGGACTCGGCGAGCCACAGCGCGGCCGCTTCGGCCGCGTCCCCGCGGTCGAGGAGGAGTTCGCCCAGCCGGCGTCGGAGCGCACGGCGGGCAGTGGCCGCGCGGTCGGCGAGCGCGGCGCCGAGGTCCCCGTCGACGTCCGCGCCGGGGTCGCCCCGCCAGCCGTCGAGCGCTGCCCGGACCGCGGCGACGTCCTCGCTGGCAGCCGCGTGCTCGGCGGACGTCAGGTCGACCGAGCCGGGGTCGACCCCGAGTGCGTACCCGGTGCTCGTCGACACGACGACGCCGTCGGCCGTGCTGCGCCGGAGCCGGGAGACGAGGGTCTGCAGCGCTGCACGGGCACCCCGCGGCTGGTCGTCGCCCCAGAGCTCGTCGATGAGCGCCTCGGTCGTCACGGCGTGTCCGCGCGCGAGCACCAGCGCGACGAGGAACCCGCGCGCCAGGGCACCGGGGACGGCGGTCGGGCGCCCCTGCTGGTCCTCGACCTCGACCGGCCCGAGGACGGCGACACGAGAGTGGACGGGCACGTCCCGAGTCTAGGTCGAGCGTCGAGGGTCAGCCGCGGGCGTTCCGGAAGGCGGACGGCCCCGTGCGGGTGTCGAGGTCGTTCGTCGCCCGGCGCTCGGACTCCACGATGCCGCGCATCGCCACGAGTGCGGCGGACGTGACCGCGACGTGCGACGGGTTCTCGCGCGATGCGTCCAGCGCCCGCTCGACCTCGGCGATCGCGTCGTCGCCCGCTTCTTCGGGGCACTCGCCGCGGACCATGCACGCGAGCTCACGGAGGGCCGTCGCGAGCGGCTCGGCGAACTCGGGGTCCGGTCGCCCGAGCCCCTCCGACACCGGACCCGACCGGGCGACGAGCTCGGTGAGGTCCGTCGTGTACCAGGCGACCCGCTCGAGGGCACGGAAGCGGGCACCGTCCTGCTCGAGCCGTGCCCGGGACCCACGGAGTGCTCCGCGCGGGTTCAGCCGCCGGCTCTCGTGCGCGATCGACACCCGGGAGCGGACGTCGGCGATGGCACGGTCCAGTCGGTCCTGCTGACGGTCCCAGGCCTTCTCGTCGCGCTCGCCCCCTGCGAGGACCTCGGCGAGCCCGTCCAGGTGGTCCGCGAGCACCTGGTTGACCGCGTCGATCCGGTGCTCGGCGTCCCAGAAGCGCAGGGGCGGGAAGACGAGGAAGTTCACCAGCAGGCCCACCACGACCCCGACGGCCATCTGCACGAGGTACCCGAGCGAGTACCCCTCGGCGTGGGCGCCACCGACGAGCAGGACGAAGAGCGCGGCGGTGGACACCCAGGAGCTGCCCTCGCCGAGGACGCGGAACCCGCCCACGAGCACCCCGATGCCCACCGCCAGCGCGATCGCCAGGAAACCAGGGTCACCGACCCACATCGTGAACCCGGCGATGACGATGCCGAGCGCGATGCCGACGAGCGTCTGGACCCCGCTCCGGATGCCCGCGAACACCGTCGTCTGCATCGCCACGACGGCACCGAGCGGTGCGTAGTACGGGTACTCCGCCGCGACCCCGGGCATGTGTCGCGCGATGAACCACGCGAGCACGGCTGCGACGGCGGCCTTCGCTGCGTGGAGCAGGCGCGGTTGCGTCCCGGAGGTCCGGCTCCACCGCCAGACCCGGGTCCCCACACCCGCGATGTGCTCGAACTGCATCGGTCCCTCTCGTCGTGTCGGCCGGTCACGATACGGTGCCGCGCCTGTGAGACGGAGCCGGTCCGCGTTCTGCGGCTCGGCCGCCTGTGGGCCAGGAGGAACGGGGCGGGCCCGCACCGCGCCTCCAGGCCGCCGTCCGGTCACCCCCAGGACGCGACGAAGCCCCCGCAACGCGTGTTGCGGGGGCTTCGTCGTGGTGGGGCTGTGACTACTTGTCGTCCGACTTCTCGGCGGCGTCGGCCTCGACCTCGGCAGCTGCCTCGGTCTCGGTCTCCTCGGCGACGGGAGCGGACTCCTCGGTGGTCTCGGTCTCCTCGACCGGGGCCTCGTCGGTGGTGTCCTCGGCGGCAGGCTCCTCGACCGGAGCAGCAGCGGCCGGGGCCGCATCGCGCTTGACCGGGGCCGGCGTGCTCGACACCGGCTCGAGGACGAGCTCGATCGACGCGAGGGGAGCGTTGTCGCCCTTGCGGAAACCGAGCTTCGTGATGCGGGTGTAGCCGCCCTGACGGTCCTCGACCTGCGGGGCGATCTCGGTGAACAGCGTGTGCACGACGGACTTGTCGCGCAGGATGCTGATCACGCGACGACGCGCGTGCAGGTCGCCACGCTTCGCGAACGTGATGAGACGCTCGGCGACGGGACGGAGGCGCTTGGCCTTCGTCTCGGTGGTCGTGATGCGACCGTGCGTGAAGAGGGCGTTGGCGAGGTTGCTCAGGAGCAGGCGCTCGTGGGCGGGGCCGCCACCGAGGCGGGGGCCCTTGGTGGGCTTCGGCATGTCAGTTCTCCAGTGGTGAAAGTGTTGCGCGCTGCGTCAGCGGCGCGCGTGCGCGTCAGCGCGAGGTCAGTTGTTGGACTCGTCCTCGTCGTACCCGCTGTAGAAGTGGGCGCCGTCGAATCCGGGGACGGTGTCCTTGAGGGACAGGCCGAGCTCGGTGAGCTTGTCCTTGACCTCGTCCACCGACTTCTGACCGAAGTTGCGGATGTTCATGAGCTGCGTCTCCGACAGGGCGACGAGCTCGGACACCGTGTTGATGCCCTCCCGCTTGAGGCAGTTGTAGCTGCGGACCGACAGGTCCAGGTCCTCGATCGGGGTCTGCAGCTCGTTCGAGAGCACGGCGTCGACCGGCGCGGGGCCGATCTCGATGCCCTCGGCCGCGGTGTTGAGCTCGCGGGCGAGCCCGAACAGCTCGACGAGCGTCCGACCTGCCGACGCGATGGCGTCGCGCGGCGTGATGGCCGGCTTCGACTCGACGTCGACGACCAGGCGGTCGAAGTCCGTGCGCTCACCGGCACGCGTCGCCTCGACGCGGTAGGTGACCTTGAGGACCGGCGAGTAGATCGAGTCGATCGGGATCTGACCGGCCTCGCTGAACTCCGAACGGTTCTGCGTCGCCGAGACGTAGCCACGGCCACGCTCGATCGTCAGCTCGAGCTCGAAGCGCGCGGTGTCGTTCAGGGTCGCGATGACGAGGTCCGGGTTGTGGATCTCGACGCCGGCCGGAGCGGAGATGTCCGCTGCGGTGACCTGACCGGCACCCTGCTTGCGCAGGTACGCCGTGATCGGCTCGTCGTGCTCGCTGGAGACGACCAGGCTCTTGATGTTGAGGATGATCTCGGTGACGTCTTCCTTGACACCGGGAACGGTGCTGAACTCGTGGAGGACGCCGTCGATGCGGATGCTGGTGACAGCCGCGCCGGGGATCGAGGAGAGGAGCGTGCGGCGCAGCGAGTTGCCGAGGGTGTAACCGAAGCCCGGCTCGAGCGGCTCGATGACGAAGCGCGAGCGGAACTCGGAGATCGTCTCCTCGGTCAGGGTGGGGCGCTGTGCAATGAGCACTGTGGGATTCCTTTCGGCGGAGTGTCCGCTATATGACACTCGGCGGTACGACGGGGCCGACCGGGCCCCGACGGGTCTGTTGAGTTGTGATCACGCGCACGCGCTTGCCAGGACGGCACGGCCTGCGCGATCGAACGACCAGGAATGGCCGCGGGCCCTGCTCGCTCCCGTCAGGGGACGAGCAGGGCGCGGCCGGTTGCTCCTCGCGTCAGACGCGACGGCGCTTGGGCGGGCGGCACCCGTTGTGCGCCTGCGGCGTGACGTCGTTGATCGAACCCACCTCGAGGCCAGCGGCCTGGAGCGAGCGGATCGCGGTCTCGCGGCCCGAACCCGGACCCTTCACGAAGACGTCGACCTTCTTGACGCCGTGCTCCTGCGCCTGACGCGCAGCGGACTCGGCGGCGAGCTGCGCCGCGAACGGCGTCGACTTGCGCGAACCCTTGAAGCCCACGGCACCCGAGGACGCCCAGCTGAGGACGGCACCCGACGGGTCGGTGATGCTGACGATCGTGTTGTTGAACGTGCTCTTGATGTGGGCCTGGCCCACGGCGACGTTCTTCTTCTCCTTGCGGCGCGGCTTGCGCGCGGCAGTCTTGGGGGTAGCCATCGGGGTCTCCTATCGAGCCTTCTTCTTGCCTGCCACGGTGCGCTTCGGTCCCTTGCGGGTACGCGCGTTGGTCTTGGTGCGCTGACCGCGCACCGGGAGACCACGACGGTGGCGAAGACCCTCGTAGCTACCGATCTCGACCTTGCGGCGGATGTCGGCTGCGACCTCACGGCGGAGGTCACCCTCCACCTTGAAGTTGCCCTCGATGAAGTCACGGAGGGCGACGAGCTGGTCGTCGGTCAGGTCCTTGACGCGGATGTCACCGGAGATACCGGTCTCGGCGAGTGCCTGGACCGCGCGGGTACGGCCGACGCCGTAGATGTACGTGAGTGCGATCTCCACGCGCTTCTCGCGCGGGATGTCGACGCCTGCTAGACGTGCCATGTGATGGCTGCTCCTGTTGTCGATGGAGGTGTGGAGCAGTACCGGTGCTCGGGCCTCCGACCCGAGGTGTCCCCGCTCGCGCGGATCTTGGTACTGCGTTCGATGTTGAGTTGTGGATCCTGCTCGCAGCCGCCCGAGGGCGATCGCGTCAGGCAGCCGGGACTAGCCCTGGCGCTGCTTGTGACGCGGGTTGCTCTTGCAGATCACCATGACACGGCCCTTGCGGCGAATGACACGGCAGTGCTCGCAGATGGGCTTGACGCTGGGGTTGACCTTCATTGTTCTTTCCTCGTGCTCGCTGGCTTCGTGCTCGGCAGGGTTGCCGGGCCGTTCCTTTCCAGCTCGCGGATCACTTGTAGCGGTAGACGATCCGGCCGCGGGTCAGGTCGTACGGGCTCAGCTCCACGATCACGCGGTCCTCGGGGAGGATGCGGATGTAGTGCTGGCGCATCTTCCCGGAGATGTGCGCAAGGACCTTGTGTCCGTTGGTCAGCTCAACGCGGAACATCGCGTTGGGCAGAGCTTCGAGCACCGAGCCCTCGATCTCGATGACGCCGTCTTTCTTGGCCATAGCCTCACTGTCGCTTGGTTGGATTACCGGTGTGATCCCCGAGCCGGTCTGCGGGTCGGGCGCCACGCCCAGTAGGCATGACACACCAAAGATCGATCCTATGTGGTAAACCCAGGATTGCCAAGTGGAGACGGCGAAGTCCCCACGTCTGGGGCTTCACAGCGGCGTCTGAGCGTTCCACAGTGGTTTGACGGCGCGCTCCGGGGTCCCGTTGGTCACCGGCCCCTAGCGTGGCCGTCGCCCCCCGCCCGTGCAGACCGCGCCGCACGGACCACCGAACGGAGACCACGTGCCCGACGCCACCCGACGCCCGTTCGCCCGCCACGGCCGCCTCCCGCGCCGCCGCGGATGGGGCACGCTCGCGTCGATCGTGGCGTCCACCCTCGCCGTCGTCCTCGTGAGCGGGACGAGCGTCGCCGCCATCGCGGGTGCGCAGCTCGCCACGGCGCCGAGGACGGTCAAGCTCAGCACGGACGACCAGAGCACCGCGCAGACGGCCGACATCACGGCCATCAAGGGCGGTGCGAACATCCTGCTCATCGGCAGCGACACCCGCATCGGACAGTTCGACTCGGACGAGGACGTCGAGGGCGCCCGCAACGACGTCACGATGCTGATCCACATCTCGCAGGACCACACCCAGCTGACCGCGGTGAGCTTCCCGCGCGACCTCATGGTGCCGATCCCGGCGTGCACGAACCCCGAGAGCGGGACCACGTACCCGGCGGCCACGTCCGCGCAGTTCAACACGGCGCTCGGGAACGGCGGGGTCTCGTGCGTCGTCGACACCGTCGAGAACCTCACCGGCCTGAGCATCCCGTACGCCGGGCTCATCACGTTCGACGGCGTCATCGAGATGTCGAACGCCCTCGGCGGCGTGGACGTGTGCGTCGCGGACCCGATCAACGACTCCTACACGAACCTGCACCTGACGGCCGGCTCGCACAAGCTCGAGGGCACGGACGCGCTCGCGTTCCTCCGCACCCGGCACGGCGTCGGCGACGGGAGCGACCTCGCGCGCATCAGCTCGCAGCAGGTGTTCCTGTCGGCCCTGCTGCGCAAGGTCACCTCGGACGGGACGCTCTCGAACCCGATCACCCTCTACAAGCTCGCCGGCGCCGCGCTGTCGAACATGACGCTGTCCGACGGCCTCGCCCAGGCGCGCACGCTCGTCGGACTGGCCGGGGCCCTGCGCGGGATGAGCACGGCGAACATGCTCTTCGTGCAGTACCCGGTCGCGGACGACCCCGAGGACAGCGCGCGCGTGATCGTCGACCAGGACGCCGCACACACCCTCAACGTCGCGCTGCAGAACGACCAGAAGACCTCGCTGAGCGACTCGAGCACGGGGCGTGCGTCGGAGGAGTCCTCCGGGTCGAGTGGGACGGCGACCGCTGCTCCGTCCACGGGGACCTCGACCGGCACCTCGTCGGCCGGCGGGTCCTCGGGAGGGACGTCCTCGGGTACCGCGGCCGGCACCGGCACGGCGTCCGGATCGGCGTCCGGCAGCGCCACGAGCGCCGCGACCGGTTCGGCGACTCCGCTGCCCTCGTCGATCACCGGACAGAGCGCGTCCGAGGAGACCTGCTCCGTCGGCAACGACTGAGCCCGGCGCGCAGAGCGCGTCGCGCGGTGCCCATTGCGCGTCGCGCGTCGCGCGCGAGTGCGCACGCTGACGACGAGTGCACGTGGTCCACACGGTGCAGACGTCGTGGACGTGCGCAGGTGCGGACCGGAGGCGCGTGGCGGGGCCGCACCGCGCCTCCTGGCCGTCCGACGGGACCGGACGCGACAGCGCTCACGCGCCGGGTCAGGCAGTCCCGCCTGCGGGAGACGCGACCGACGGGAGGCGCGACCTACGGGATCGGGACCGGCGTCACACCCAGCGGGGCCAGGCCCGCGGCGCCGCCGTCGGCCGCCGTCAGAACCCAGATGCCGTCGGCGTGCACCGCGATGCTGTGCTCCCAGTGCGCCGCGTCGGAACCGTCGAGCGTGCGGACGGTCCAGTCGTCGTCGTCCGTCGAGCTGTCGATCGTGCCGGCCGTGACCATCGGCTCGATCGCGACCACGAGTCCGGGCTTGATCGCCGGACCGGCGCCGCGGACGCGGTAGTTGAAGACAGGCGGGTCCTCGTGCATCGAGCGGCCGATGCCGTGGCCGGTGTAGTCCTCGACGATCCCCCACGCGCCGGTCTCGTCGATGGCGTCCTCGATGACGGCGCCGACCTCGTGCAGGTGCTTCGCGTGCGCGAGCGCGGCGATGCCGTGCCAGAGCGCGCGCTCGGTGGTGTCCGAGAGCGTCTGCCGGGCCGCACTCAAACCGGCGTCGCCTCCCGGGACGACGACCGTGAAGGCGCTGTCACCGTTCCAGCCGTCGACCTCGGCACCGGCGTCGACCGACACGACGTCGCCGGGCTCGAGCACACGCTCCCCCGGGATCCCGTGCACGATCTCGTCGTTCACCGACACGCAGAGCGTGTGCCGGTAGCCCGGGACGAGCTGGAAGTTCGGGATGCCGCCGCCGTCACGGATGACCCGCTCGGCGATCGCGTCGAGCTCGCCCGTGGTGATGCCCGGACGGATCGCGTCGCGGACCGCCGCCAGTGCGTCGTGGGTCAGCAGACCCGGACGCACCATGGCGCGGAGCTCGTCCGGCGTCTTGTAGATCGAGGGCTTGCGGAACCGCACCACGCTGGCGTCAGACGCCCGCGGTCAGCCCACGCGAGGACAGCGCGGCCTGGATCCGGTCGCCGACCTCGTCGATGCCACCGAGGCCGTCGACGTCGACGACGAGCCCACGCTCGCCGTACGCCGCCACGATCGGAGCGGTCTGCTCGGTGTAGACCTGCTGCCGACGACGGATGGTCTCCTCGTTGTCGTCGCTGCGGCCCTGTTCCTCGGCGCGCTTCAGGAGGCGCCCGACGAGCTCGTCCTGGTCGGCGACGAGCTGCACGACCGCGTCGATGCCGGTGCCCTGCTCGGCGAGGAGCGCGTCGAGGTACTCGACCTGCCCGACCGTGCGGGGGTAGCCGTCGAGCAGGAAGCCGTTCTCGGCGTCGGCCTCGTGCAGGCGGGACTTCACGAGCTCGTTCGTGAGCGAGTCGGGGACGTAGTCGCCCGCGTCCATGATCGCCTTCGCCTGGACGCCGAGCGGGGTGCCCTCTGCGACGTTCTTGCGGAAGATGTCACCCGTCGAGACGGCGGGGATCCCGAACGCGTCGGCGATGCGACCGGCCTGGGTGCCCTTCCCGGCTCCGGGAGGTCCGACGATGATGAGACGTGCGCTCAACGGAGAAGCCCTTCGTAGTGACGCTGCTGCAGCTGCGAGTCGATCTGCTTCACGGTCTCGAGGCCGACACCCACGATGATGAGGATGCTCGCGCCGCCGAACGGGAAGTTCTGGTTCGCACCGAAGAACGCCAGCGCCGCCAGCGGGATCAGGGCGATGAGACCGAGGTACAGGGAGCCGGGCAACGTCACCCGGGTGAGAACGTAGTCGAGGTACTCGGCCGTCGGACGACCGGCCCGGATGCCCGGGATGAAGCCGCCGTACTTCTTCATGTTGTCGGCGACCTCTTCGGGGTTGAAGGTGATCGCGACGTAGAAGTACGTGAAGCCGACGATGAGCAGGAAGTACAGGACCATGTAGAACCAGTTGTCACCCGAGGTCAGGTTGTTCTGGATCCAGGTCACCCACGCCGCCGGCTCGCTGCCGTCGGAGGGCTGGTTGAACTGCGCGACCAGGGCCGGCAGGTACAGCAGCGACGAGGCGAAGATGACGGGCACGACGCCGGCCATGTTCACCTTGATCGGGATGTACGTGTTGTTGCCGCCGTAGGTGCGGCGACCGACCATGCGCTTGGCGTACTGCACGGGGATCCGGCGCTGCGACTGCTCGACGAACACGACGGCCATCATGATGACCAGGCCGACGAGGATGACGAACAGGAACAGCTCGAAGCCGTTCGACTGCTCGATCGCCCAGAGCGCCGAGGGGAACTGCGCCGCGATGGACGTGAAGATGAGGAGCGACATGCCGTTGCCGATGCCGCGCTCGGTGACGAGCTCGCCCATCCACATGATGAGGCCGGTACCGGCGGTCAGGGTGACGACCATGAGCATGATCGCGTACCAGCTGTCGTTCGAGATGATCGACGAGCAGGAGGCCGAGGCGTTGGTGCCGAACAGGGCGCCGGAGCGGGCGACCGTGATCAGGGTGGTGGACTGCAGCACGCCGAGCGCGATGGTGAGGTAGCGCGTGTACTGCGTCAGCTTCGCCTGACCGGACTGCCCCTCCTTGTAGAGGGCGTCGAAGTGCGGGATGACCACGCGGAGCAGCTGCACGATGATCGACGACGTGATGTACGGCATGATGCCGAGCGCGAAGACCGAGAGCTTCAGCAGCGCGCCGCCGGAGAAGAGGTTGATCAGGTCGTACAGGCCCTGCTGCGACGAAGCGCTGGCGAGACAGGTCTGCACGGATGCGTAGTCGACGAACGGCGCGGGGATGTACGACCCCAGGCGGAACAGCGCGATGATCGCGAGGGTGAAGCCGATCTTCTTGCGAAGATCTGGGGTGCGCATGATGCGCGCGACCGCTCTGAACACGAGGACTCCGAACTTCTGGGACCGGCGGCCCGTCGAGGGGCCGTCACCGGTGTGGTCGGCAGGACCGACCTGGCCGGCGGACGCCGACCACTGTCAAGGAAACCGTAACGGCGGCCCGTGCGCAAACGCACGGGCCGCCGACGGGGTTACTGGGAGACGGTGCCGCCAGCAGCCGCGATCTTCTCGGCGGCGGACGCCGAGACCTTGTCGACCGAGACCGTGAGCTTCACGCTGATGTCACCCTGACCGAGAACCTTGACCTTCTCGTTCTTGCGGACGGCGCCCTTGGCGACCAGGTCCGCGACGGTGACGTCGCCACCGTTGGGGTAGAGCTCCGCGATCTTGTCCAGGTTCACGACCTGGTACTCGACGCGGAACGGGTTCTTGAACCCGCGGAGCTTCGGGGTGCGCATGTGCAGCGGCATCTGCCCACCCTCGAAGCCGACCTTGACCTGGTAACGAGCCTTCTGGCCCTTGGTACCACGGCCGGCGGTCTTGCCCTTGGAGCCCTCACCACGACCGACGCGGGTGCGAGCCTTCTTGGCGCCCTCTGCCGGACGGAGGTGGTGCAGCTTCAGGACCTGCACGCGCTCGTTCTTCTCGTCGCTCATGCGTCGACCTCCTCGACCTTCACGAGGTGCGCGACCGTTGCGACGTACCCGCGGTTCTGGGCGTTGTCCTCACGCAGGACCGTACGGCCGATGCGCTTGAGACCCAGGCTGCGGAGCGTGTCGCGCTGGTACTGCTTCTCGCTGATAACGGACTTCGTCTGCGTGATCTTCAGCATCGCCATCACGCACCTGCCTTCTCGGACGCGGCACGCAGAGCAGCGGCCTCGGCCTGGAGCAGACGGTCCGGGACGACCCGGTCGACGGGGAGACCGCGACGGCTTGCGACCGCACGGGGCTCCTCGAGCTGCTGCAGCGCCGTGACGGTCGCGTGCACGATGTTGATGGTGTTCGACGAACCGAGCGACTTGCTCAGGACGTCGTGGATACCGGCGCACTCGAGGACGGCGCGGACCGGACCACCGGCGATGACACCGGTACCGGCAGCGGCCGGACGGAGGAGCACGACGCCGGCAGCGGCCTCGCCCTGCACCGGGTGCGGGATCGTGTTGCCGACGCGCGGGACGCGGAAGAAGTTCTTCTTCGCTTCCTCGACGCCCTTCGAGATGGCAGTCGGGACCTCGCGGGCCTTGCCGTAGCCGACACCCACGAGACCGTTGCCGTCACCGACGACGACGAGCGCGGTGAAGCTGAAGCGACGACCACCCTTGACGACCTTGGAGACGCGGTTGATGGTCACGACGCGCTCGAGGAACTGGCTGTCGCCACCCCGACCGTTGCGGTCGTTGCCACGGCCGCCACCCTGCTGACGGTCGCGACCGCCACCACGGCGGCCACGGTTGTCGGCGGAGTCGCGGTTGTTCGATGCCGAACCGGCTGCGGTCTCGACGGGGCGCTCGACGACGGGGACCTCGGGCTCCTTGGCCGCGGGGGCCGTGGTGCTCGTGGCCTCGGCCTCGGTCGCCTCAGCGGCCTCGGTCGTTTCGACGTTGGCGTCTTCGTTCGTGTTCGCGATGTCGCTCACAGGTTCAGCCCTCCTTCACGGGCACCATCGGCGATCGCGGCGACGCGACCGGCGTACTTGCTACCACCGCGGTCGAAGACCACGGCCTCGACGCCAGCGGCCTTCGCGCGCTCGGCGAGGAGTTCGCCGACACGACGGGCCTTGGCGGTCTTGTCGCCGTCGAACGTACGGAGGTCGGCCTCCATCGTCGACGCGCTGGCCAGCGTGTGGCCCTTGGCGTCGTCGATGACCTGGACGAACACGTGACGCGCCGAACGGGTGACAGCGAGACGCGGACGGGCCTCGGTGCCGGTGATCTTCTTGCGGAGGCGGTTGTGACGGCGCGCCTTGGCGGCCGACTTGCTCTTGCCTCGTGTCTTGAGGAGACCCATGATCACTTACCTGACTTTCCGGCCTTGCGGCGCACGATCTCGCCGGCGTAGCGGACACCCTTGCCCTTGTAGGGCTCGGGCTTGCGCAGCTTGCGGATGTTTGCAGCGACCTCGCCGACGGACTGCTTGTCGATGCCGTTGACGGTCAGCTTGTTGTTGCCCTCGACGGCGAAGCTGATGCCCGCGGGCGGCTCGACCGTGATCGGGTGGGAGTAGCCGAGCGCGAACTCGACGTTGTTGCCCTTCGCCTGCACGCGGTAACCGGTGCCGACGACCTCGAGGCCCTTGGAGTAGCCCTGGGTCACGCCGACGATGTTGTTCGCGATGAGGGTGCGGGTCAGGCCGTGCAGCGCACGCGAGCTGCGCTCGTCGTCCGGACGGGTGACGAGGACCTGGTTCTCCTCGACCTTGGCCTGGATGGGCTCGGCGACGACGAGCGCGAGCTCGCCCTTCGGGCCCTTGACCGCGACGTTCTGACCATCGATGGAGACGGTCACGCCAGCGGGGATGTCAATGGGAAGACGTCCGATACGAGACATTGTCGATCACCACACGTAGGCGAGGACTTCCCCACCCACGCCCTTCTGCTCGGCTTCACGGTCGGTGAGCAGTCCCGACGAGGTCGAGAGGATCGCCACGCCGAGGCCACCGAGGACCTGGGGGATCTCCGTCGACTTCGCGTAGACCCGGAGACCGGGCTTCGAGACGCGCTTGATGCCGGCGATCGAACGCTCGCGCTCGGGGCCGTACTTCAGGTCGATCGTGAGGGTCTCGCCCACGCGGGCGTCCTCGATCTTCCACTCGCTGATGTAGCCCTCGCGCTTGAGGATCTCAGCGATGTTCTTCTTCAGCTTGGAGCTGGGAAGCGAGACGGCGTCGTGGTGCGCCGAGTTCGCGTTCCGCAATCTGGTCAGCATGTCTGCGACCGGATCGGTCATCGTCATGATGGTCGTCCATTCTTCGCCTGGTTTCGACACCCGTTCCACGAATGCCGACCTGAGCGATCGGGTGATCCTGGGGCGATTCCCCTGGATCGGTGTGTTCGTGCGTGCGGGCCGGAGGACGTGAATCCTCCGGCCCGCACCGCCCGAAGTATCTTAGACCGTCTGCTCGGCAGAACGGAACGGGAACCCGAGCTGGCGGAGCAGCGCGCGGCCCTCGTCGTCCGACTTCGCGGTGGTCACGACGGTGATGTCGAAGCCACGCACGCGGTCGATGCGGTCCTGGTCGATCTCGTGGAACACGGACTGCTCCGTGAGACCGAACGTGTAGTTGCCGTTGCCGTCGAACTGCTTGTCGCTGAGACCGCGGAAGTCGCGGATGCGGGGCAGTGCGAGGGTCACGAGACGGTCGATGAACTCCCACGCGCGGTCACCACGGAGGGTGACGTGCGCGCCGATGGCCTGGCCCTCACGCAGCTTGAACTGCGCGATGGACTTGCGGGCCTTCGTGACCTGGGGCTTCTGACCCGTGATCGCCGTGAGGTCCTTGATGGCCCCCTCGATGATCTTCGAGTCGCGAGCGGCCTCACCGACACCGGTGTTCACGACGACCTTGACCAGGCCGGGGACCTGGTTGACGTTCGCGTACCCGAACTGCTCGGTGAGGGCAGCCTTGATCTCGTTCTTGTACTTCTGCTTGAGGCGCGGCTCGACCTTGGTCGCCGGCGCGGCAGTCGTGTCGGTCATCAGAGCTTCTCACCCGACTTCTTGGCGTAGCGGACTCGGACGGTCTTCTTGACGCCGTCCTTCTCCACCTCTTCGTTGCGGAAACCGACGCGGGTCGGCTTCTTGGTCTTCGGGTCGACGATGGCGACGTTCGACACGTGGATCGGAGCCTCGTGCTGCTCGATGCCACCGGTCTTCGAGCCGCGCTGCGTCTGGCCGACGCGGACGTGCTTCGTGACGAAGTTCACGCCCTCGACGACGACGCGGTTCTTGTCCTTGAGGACCTCGATGACCTTGCCCTGCTTGCCACGGTCACCGCCGCGCTCCTGCTTGGCACCCGTGATGACCTGGACCAGGTCACCCTTCTTGATGTTCGCCATGGCTTACAGCACCTCCGGCGCGAGCGAGATGATCTTCATGAACTTCTTGTCACGGAGCTCGCGACCGACCGGACCGAAGATGCGCGTGCCGCGCGGGTCGCCGTCAGCCTTGAGGATCACTGCCGCGTTCTCGTCGAACTTGATGTAGGAGCCGTCCTGACGACGGGTCTCCTTCTTGGTGCGAACGATGACCGCCTTGACGACGTCACCCTTCTTCACGTTGCCGCCGGGGATGGCGTCCTTCACCGTGGCGACGATGACGTCACCGAGACCGGCGTAGCGACGACCCGAGCCACCGAGCACGCGGATGGTCAAGATCTCCTTGGCACCCGTGTTGTCGGCGACCTTGAGGCGGGATTCCTGCTGAATCACTGCTGTCTCCTATTCCGAAGCAGGCCGGGGCCTACTTGGCCTTCTCGAGGATCTCGACCAGGCGCCAGCGCTTGGAAGCGCTGAGGGGACGGGTCTCGCTGATCACGACGAGGTCGCCGACACCAGCGGTGCCGAGCTCGTCGTGGGCCTTCACCTTGGACGTGCGACGGATGATCTTGCCGTAGAGCGCGTGCTTCACGCGGTCCTCGACCTCGACCACGATGGTCTTGTCCATCTTGTCGCTCGTGACGTAGCCACGACGCGTCTTGCGGTAGCCGCGAGCGGAGGCGGCGGAGGTCTTCTCTTCGTTCGCCATTACTTCTCCTCGGCGGTCTCGGCCTCGGCCGACTCAGCCGGCTTCTCAGCCTTCTTGGTCGTCTTCTTGGCCTTGGGGGCGGTCTCGACGGGCGCGGGAGTGGCACGGATGCCGAGCTCGCGCTCGCGGAGGACGGTGTAGATGCGAGCGATGTCGCGCTTGACGGCACGGAGACGACCGTGGCTCTCCAGCTGGCCGGTGGCCGACTGGAAGCGGAGGTTGAAGAGCTCCTCCTTGGCCTTCTTCAGTTCGTCAGCAAGACGCTCGTTCTCGAACGTGTCGAGCTCCGTCGGACGGAGCTCCTTGGAACCGATCGCCATTATGCGTCGCCCTCCTCGCGCTTGATGATGCGTGCCTTGAGGGGCAGCTTGTGGATTGCACGGGTCAGCGCCTCACGGGCGATGTCCTCGTTGACGCCGGAGAGCTCGAAGAGCACACGGCCCGGCTTGACGTTGGCGACCCACCACTCGGGGGAACCCTTACCGGAACCCATGCGGGTCTCGGCGGGCTTCTTCGTGAGCGGACGGTCCGGGTAGATGTTGATCCACACCTTGCCGCCACGCTTGATGTGACGCGTCATGGCGATACGAGCGGACTCGATCTGACGGTTGGTCACGTAAGCGGGCGTCAGCGCCTGGATGCCGTAGTCACCGAACGACACCTTGGTGCCACCGGTGGCCTGGCCCGAACGCTTCGGGTGGTGCTGCTTGCGGTGCTTGACTCGACGGGGAATAAGCATGGTTACGCCTCAACTCCTGCGCCGGCCGGCGCGTCCTGCGGGGCCTGCTGCTGACGGCCGCCACGGTCGCCGCCACGGCGGTCGCCGCGCTCGCCACGGGGGCCGCCACGACGCTCCGGGCGCGACGAACGCTGGTTCGCCTGCTCGCGAGCGAGCTCCTTGTTCGTGATGTCGCCCTTGTAGATCCAGACCTTCACGCCGATGCGGCCGAACGTGGTCCGGGCCTCGTAGAAGCCGTAGTCGATGTTCGCGCGGAGCGTGTGCAGGGGCACGCGGCCCTCGCGGTAGAACTCCGAGCGCGACATCTCGGCACCGCCGAGACGACCCGACACCTGGATGCGGACACCCTTGGCTCCGGCACGCTGTGCACCCTGCAGGCCCTTGCGCATGGCGCGACGGAACGCGACACGAGCGGAGAGCTGCTCGGCGATGCCCTGCGCGACGAGCTGGGCCTCGGTCTCGGGGTTCTTGACCTCGAGGATGTTGAGCTGGATCTGCTTCTTGGTGAGCTTCTCGAGCTCCCCACGGACGCGCTCCGCCTCGGCGCCACGGCGACCGATGACGATGCCCGGACGCGCGGTGTGGATGTCCACGCGGACGCGGTCACGGGTGCGCTCGAGCTCGATGCGGGCGACGCCGGCGCGGTCGAGGGTCTTCTTCAGGTACTCGCGCACCTTGATGTCCTCGGCCACGTAGTCGGCGTAGCGCTGACCCGGCTTCGTGCTGTCGGTGAACCAGTGCGAGACGTGGTCCGTCGTGATCCCGAGACGGAAGCCGTACGGGTTGACCTTCTGGCCCATTACTTGCTCGCCTTCTTGCTCGTCGCGGCAGCCTCGACCTCATCCGGCGTCGCGAGGACGACCGTGATGTGGCTGGTGCGCTTGTTGATGCGGAAGGCGCGGCCCTGGGCGCGCGGCTGGAACCGCTTCAGGGTCGTACCTTCGTCGACGAAGACGCGGCTCACGTAGAGGTCGCGCTCGTCGAGGAAGCTGTTCGTCGAGTCCGCCTTGACCCGTGCGTTCGCGATCGCCGAGGCGACCAGCTTGTACACGGGCTCCGAAGCGCCCTGGGGGGCGAACTTCAGGATGGCGAGGGCCTCGTGGGCCTGCTTGCCGCGGATCAGCTCGATGACGCGACGGGCCTTCTGAGGCGTGACGCGGATGTGTCGCACGCGTGCGATCGACTCCACCATTTCGTTCCTCCTCTGCGTCGCCGCCTTAGCGGCGACGGCCCTTCTTGTCGTCCTTCACGTGACCACGGAAGGTGCGGGTCGGCGCGAACTCGCCGAGCTTGTGACCGACCATCGACTCGGTGACGAACACCGGGATGTGCTTGCGGCCGTCGTGCACGGCGATCGTGTGCCCGAGCATGTTCGGGATGATCATCGAGCGACGCGACCAGGTGCGGATCACGTTCTTGGTGTTGGCCTCGTTCTGCGTGACGACCTTGCGGAGCAGGTGCTCGTCGACGAAGGGGCCCTTCTTCAGACTGCGTGGCATCTTCTGAACTCCTACTTGCGCTTCTTGCCGGCGTTACGGCGACGGACGATGAGCTTGTCGCTCGGCTTGTTCGGCTTGCGCGTGCGACCCTCGGCCTGACCCCACGGGCTGACCGGGTGACGGCCACCGGAGGTCTTGCCCTCGCCACCACCGTGCGGGTGGTCGACCGGGTTCATCGCGACACCACGCACGGTCGGGCGGACGCCCTTCCAGCGCATGCGGCCGGCCTTGCCCCAGTTGATGTTCGACTGCTCGGCGTTGCCGACCTCGCCGATCGTGGCGCGGCAGCGTGCGTCGACGTTGCGGACCTCTCCCGACGGCAGACGGAGCTGCGCGTAGGGGCCGTCCTTGGCGACGAGACGCACTGAGGCGCCGGCCGAACGCGCGAGCTTGGCGCCGCCACCGGGGCGGAGCTCGATCGCGTGCACGACGGTACCCACGGGGATGTTGCGCAGCGGCAGGTTGTTGCCCGGCTTGATGTCCGCGCCGGCGCCCTGCTCGATGACGTCGCCCTGCTTGAGCTTGTTCGGCGCGATGATGTAGCGCTTCGTGCCGTCCACGTAGTGCAGGAGCGCGATGCGCGCCGTGCGGTTCGGGTCGTACTCGATGTGCGCGACCTTGGCGTCGATGCCGTCCTTGTCGTGACGACGGAAGTCGATCACGCGGTACTGACGCTTGTGGCCACCACCGATGTGACGGGTGGTGATGCGGCCGGAGCTGTTGCGGCCACCGGTCTTCGGCAGCGGACGAAGCAGCGACTTCTCCGGCGTCGAACGGGTGATCTCAGCGAAGTCGGCGACCGACGAGCCGCGACGACCGGGGGTCGTCGGCTTGTAGTTACGAATAGCCATGATTTATCCCTCTGGTCCTCAGCCGACAGCCGTGAAGATGTCGATCGAACCGGACTTGAGCGTCACGATGGCACGCTTGGTGTCCTTGCGCTTGCCCATGCCGAAGCGCGTGCGACGGGTCTTGCCCGGACGGTTCAGCGTGTTGATGCTCGCGACCTTGACGTCGAAGATCTTCTCGATGGCGAGCTTGATCTCGGTCTTGTTCGAACGGGGGTCCACGATGAACGTGTACTTGCCCTGGTCGATCAGGCCGTAGCTCTTCTCCGAGACGACCGGCGAGATGATGATGTCGCGCGGGTCCTTGTTGAAGCCGCTCATGCGGAGATCTCCTTCGCGGTCTTCGACGCGATGAAGGCGTCGAGTGCGCTCTTGCTGAAGACGAGCGCGTCGGCCTTGAGCACGTCGTAGGCGTTGAGCTGGCCGTACGAGAGCGCGTGGACGTTCGGCAGGTTGCGGATCGACTTGAGCGTGAGCTCGTCGTCCTGCTCGAGCACGACGAGCACGTGCTTGACGGGCGCGACCTTCTCGATGAGCGTGCGGGCGGTCTTGGTCGACGGCACCTCGGCCGCGACGAAGCCCTCCACAGCGGAGATGCGGCCACCGCGGGCGCGGTCCGAGAGCGAGCCGAGCAGAGCAGCGGCGATCATCTTCTTCGGGGTGCGCTGCGAGTAGTCGCGCGGGGTCGGTCCGTGGACGACGCCACCGCCGGTGTGCTCCGGAGCGCGGACCGAACCCTGACGGGAGCGGCCGGTGCCCTTCTGCTTGAACGGCTTGCGACCAGCACCGCGGACCTCGCCGCGGTTCTTGGTCTTGTGGGTGCCCTGACGCGCGGCTGCGAGCTGCGCGGTGACGACCTGGTGGATCAGCGGGACGTTGGTCTCGACGTCGAAGAGCTCGGCGGGGAGCTCGACGGTGCCGGACTTGACGCCCGATGCGTCGAGGACGTCGATCGTGGTTGCGGTCGTGGTGGCCATGATCACTTACCCTTCACGGCGGTGCGGACGAAGACGGAGCGACCGCGAGCACCGGGGATCGCGCCCTTGACGAGCAGCAGACCCTTCTCGGCGTCGACGGCGTGCACCGTGAGGTTGAGGACGGTCACACGCTCGCCACCCATGCGACCCGCCATGCGCATGCCCTTGAAGACACGCGACGGGGTCGACGAAGCACCGATCGAACCGGGCTTGCGGTGGTTGCGGTGGGCACCGTGCGAAGCGGACACACCGGCGAAGCCGTGGCGCTTCATGACACCGGCGAAGCCCTTGCCCTTGGAGGTGCCGACGACGTCGACCTTCTGGCCCGCCTCGAACGTGTCGACGGTGAGCTCCTGGCCGAGCGTGTACTCAGCGGAGTCGTTGGTGCGGATCTCCGTGAGGGTGCGGCGCGGGGTGACCCCGGCTGCCTCGAAGTGGCCGGCGGCCGGCTTGTTGACCTTGCGCGGGTCGATGGCGCCGGCGGCGATCTGGATCGCCTCGTAGCCGTCGCGCTCGACGTTGCGGATCTGGGTGACCACGTTCGGGCCGACCTCGATCACGGTGACGGGGATGAACTTGTTGTTCTCGTCCCACACCTGGGTCATCCCGAGCTTCTTGCCGAGGAGGCCCTTGACGGTCTTGGTTGAGTTCGCCATCAGTCCAGCCCCCTTACAGCTTGATCTCGATGTTGACGTCGGCCGGGAGGTCGAGTCGCATGAGCGAGTCGACGGCCTTCGGCGTCGGGTCGACGATGTCGATGACCCGCTTGTGCGTGCGCTTCTCGAAGTGCTCGCGCGAGTCCTTGTACTTGTGGGGAGAACGGATCACGGTGACCACGTTCTTCTCGGTGGGGAGCGGCACCGGGCCGACCACGGTCGCACCGGCACGGGTCACCGTGTCGACGATCTTCCGGGCCGACGTGTCGATGACCTCGTGGTCGTACGACTTGAGCCGGATGCGGATCTTCTGTCCCGCCATGTGTCTCTTTGTCCTCTCTGCGCCGCGCACCCTCGGGCCGCCTGACGCCGCCGCCACCGTGCATTCCTGCAGGGCTTGGCTGTTTTCTGTGAACCAACCGGCCGCATCCGCTGGGGATGACCGCTGTTCTCGTGTCAACCGCGCGGAGCGACCTGGGCCGTTCAGCGTGGGCATGTCGTCTCCCGCACGCTCTGGGCACAGCAGTGCCCGTCACGCTTGGTGGGGAGTCGATCGTGTTCTGCTGCCTGCGGCCCAACCCAGCCCTGCTGGACAGGGGGGTTGTGCACTGCCAGAGCAGTGATCCTGCGCACGCGAACGCGCGCGGAATTTCGGAACCGGACAAGTCTCGCATAGGCACGGCATCCGTGCAACCCGGGCGTGTCGCGAATCACGGGCGTGTCGGGATCGGCCCGCTTCCCCGGATCCACGCGGATCGAGGGCCAGGAGGCGCGGGTCGCCCCCGACGCACGACGTGCCCTCCGGAGCCGGTCCGGAGGGCACGTCGCAGGGGTCGGTCGGGACTACTCCGCGACGACCGGGGGGACGAACCACGGGGGGAAGACCGCGACCCGGGGAGCGTGTCCGCCGTGGTCCTTGAGCACGGCCTTGACCGTCTGGCGGACGCGGTCGTTGGGGACGCCGATGACCGCGACGGCGGAGAACGGCACGCTCGGGCCGGCGAGCAGCTCGAGGCCGAGCATCTCCGGGTCGGTGAAGTCCGTGCGACGGATGAGGTTCGTCGCGGCCTCGGGCCCGACGGCGAACCGGACGTCCTCGGCGTCGGCGTCCTGGTCGGCGACGATGACCGACGCCCCGAAGGCCGACACCGGCACGACGAGCATGATGTACTCCGTCGCCCGGGTCCGGCGGGCCGCGTCGGACCACCGCTCGCCCTCGGCGCCGGTGCGCAGCTCGTCCCAGCGGGTCGCGTCGGGCGACAGCGTGAACGGCACGTGCGCGGCGACCGGGGAGCCGTCGGGGGCGTGTGCCTCGGCGCGGGCGGCCCGGGCAGCGGCGGAGGCGACGTCGACGACCGGCGTCACGGCGTCCGACGCGAGGATCGCACCGGACCCCACGATGTCGTCGAGGTTGTCCACGTGCGTCACGTGGTGCGCGCGGAGCGAGGCGAAGTCACGCGCCTCGGGCAGGTCGGGCACCGGGGACCGCAGCGAGGACGCCGGGGTCGCCGCCTGGCCGGGCACGGTCCGGAGCGAGGTGGTGATCCGGGTACGGCGCGGGGTCGGGGTGGTGGGGAGTTCTGCGGCCTCGCGCTGCCGTGGCGCGCAGATGTCGCAGAGTTCGGTGGGGAATCCGTGGATGCACTCGTCAGTCACGACTGGTGGGGTCCTTCCGTGCCCGGGTGGGGGTGTTCGGGCACGAGGTCCAACGGTACGTCATCCCGGCCCCTTCCCGGTCACTGTCGGTAGAGCAGTGCGCGGACCTCCGACTCGGCCGCGTGCGTGCGGTCGGGGTCGATGGTCTCGCCGTGGTCGTAGGCGTCGAGCAGGCGCGGGTCGATGTAGCTCTGCCGGCACACCGTCGGGGTGTTGCCGAGTTCCTCGCTCGCGACCTTCACCGCGTGCGACACCGCCTTCTTCCGTTTCGCCACGGACGACTGCGGTCCGGTCGCCGCGAGGTCGACCGCGGCGGCGACGGTGCCGTGCAGGGTGCGGAAGTCCTTCGCGGTGAACTCGTCACCGGCACGTTCCTTCACGTACTCGTTGATGTCCTCGGCGGAGAGGGGCTCCCACTCGGCGCCGCGGCGTGCACGGAACGAGAGCAGCCGGGCGTTCGGTCCGCGCCGCTTCATGCCCGCGATGACGGTCGCGAGGTCGGGGTCGTGGATCGAGGACGACCACTCCTGGCCGCTCTTGCCCGGGAAGTCGAGCTCGATGTCGTCGCCGGAGACGTGGGCGTGCGCGCACAGCAGGGTGGACAGGCCGCGGCTGCCGTGCTCGGTGGCGTACCGCTCCGACCCGACCCGCAGGGACCCCTGGTCGAGCATCCGGAAGGCCGCCGCGAGGGCACGCTGCCGGTCGGGCTCCGGCCGCCGGAGGTCCATCGTGACCCCGCGTCGTGCGACCGGCAGCGACTCGGCGAGCGCCAGGGCACGGTCGTACTTGATGCGGTCCATCCGTTCGCGCCAGGACGGGTGGTACATGTACTGCCGCCGACCGGCGCCGTCGACGCCGGTCGCGAGCACGTGCCCGTTGTCGTACGGCGAGATCCACACGTCGTCCCACGCGGGCGGGATGACGAGGTCCTCGAGACGCTGCCGGACAGCGGCGTCGGTGACGGTGGTGCCGTCCGGGTCGCGGTAGGAGAAGCCGCGCCCGCTGCGGACGCGGTGGTAGCCGCGACCGTTGGTCGCGGAGCGGCGGAGACGGGTCACGCTCTCGATGCAACTCGCCACCGCCTGTGACCCGGCCCGGCGACGGACGGGAGGGACGGTGCCAGCCGGCACCGCGCCTCCCGTCCGTCAGGTGGTCACGCTCGGCGACGTCGGCGCGTCACCAGCAGGACGCCACCGGCCGCCATCGCGAGGAGCGCGATCAGCGCACCGATGCCGAGTCCGGCCGCACCCGTGAAGGCGAGCTCGCTCGCCGACTCCGGAGCGTCGCGCACCGGGGCCGGGTCGCTGGCGCGCATCGGGTCCGTCGGGCTGGCGGATCCCGCGACCGGCACCACCTGCGTCGTCGGCGACTCGACCGTGGCGACGTTCGTGATGCGGTCCGGTGCGTCCGTCGCGACCTTCGCCGTGACCTGGAACGCGACCTTCCCGTCGACGGCGAGCGGACCCGTCAGGGTGCAGGTGACGGTCTGCCCGGTGGTGCAGCTCGCGGCCTTCGCGTCGTTCACGCTCACCAGGGTGAGGCCGGCCGGCAGACGGTCCGTGACGACCACGGGGCCCGGGTCCTCGGTGGGGCCGTCGTTGCGCACCGTGATGGTGTACCCGACGGTCTCCCCGCGGACCAGCTGCCCGGTGTGCGTCTTCGTGACCGCCAGGCTCGACGCGGGGTCGACGGCCAGCTCGTCCGAGTCGTCGTTGTCGGCGAGCGTCGTCTCGGTCGTGCTCGTCGCCACGGTCGCGCTCGGCTGCACGCCCGGGTAGGCGGCGGCCGTCGGCGTCTGGTGCACCGTGATCGCCGGGGCGAGCGAGCCCGCCGGCAGCGTGCCCGCGAGGGCGAACGACACCGTGGTCGAGCCGTCGGCGTTCTTCGTGACGGACGTGACGGTCCACGCGGGGTCGGCCTCGGCCCCGACGTACGTCAGGCCCTTCGGCAGCGTGTAGGTCGCGGTGACCGCCGCGGCGTCGGAGAGGCCGACGTTCCGGACCCGGATCGTCTCCGGCAGGTCCTTGCCGATCACCGCGGTGCCGTCGTGCCCGATCGTGATGGCCACGTTCGCCACCTCGTCGACGTCGAGGGGGCTCGTCACCGGCTCGTCGTTCGTGCCGACCGGCGGGTTGGTGCCCTGGCCGGTGATCACCGCGCGGTTCTCGATCGTGCCGGCGGTGTGGCCGGACGCGAGCTTCGTGGTGATCCACAGGCCGGGGGCGTCCGTCCCGGCGACGATCGTCGTCGGGAGCGAGCACGTCACCAGGGTCGGGTCGGTCGTGCCGTCGCAGGTCCACACCGCTCCGTCGCTCGAGGCGCCGGTGAACGTCAGCCCCTCGGGCAGCTGGTCGGTGACGACCGTGGTGGGCTGCTCGTCCGACGGACCCTCGTTGCTGACCTGGAGCAACCAGGTCTGCTCGGCGCCGGCGGTGACGCGCTTCGCGGCCGTCGTCGACCCGGGCTTCTCGACCGGGGTCTTGGTCAGGCGGAGCGCAGCGTGCGTCGTCACCGTGACGTCGTCACCGCTGGTGTCGTTCGTCGGGTCCGTGTCGGGCGTCGCACTCGACACGACCGCGGTGTTGCGGAGCGTGCCGGCCGGGGTGCCGGACGCGATCGAGGCGGTCACGTGGAACACCGTGGTCGCACCGTTCGCGACCACGCCGGTCGACCAGGTGCTCGGGTCCGCGCCCTGCTCCCAGGCCGTGTCGTCCGTCGTGACCTTCGTGATCGTCATCCCCGCGGGCGGGGTGTCGGTCCACGTGACGTCCTGCGCGTCCGAGGGGCCGTCGTTCGTCACGGTGACGTCGTAGGTGACGGTCGTGCCGGCGTCGGCGCTCGGGGCGCTCGTGCGCTGCTTCGTGATCGACAGGTCGGCGTGCGTGGTGACGTCGACGGTCGCCTCGTCGTGCGCGGTCGGGCCGGTGGCCGTGACGGGCGCCGCGGTCGCGGTGTTGACGATCGACGATCCGCGGAAGGACGCCGGCACGTGCACGGTCAGGACGATCGTGTTCGGGTCGGTCGCGCCCGCCGCGATCCCGTCGGCGCTCGACAGGGTGAGCACGCCGTCCTCGTTCGACTCGAGCGTCCAGTGCTGCTGGGTCGCCGCGGTCAGCCCGCGGAACTCCACGCCGGCCGGGAGGGTGTCCTGGACGCGGACGCTCGGCGAGGTGCCGTCACCGGCGGGCAGGTCGGACGGGCCGGTCGGGTTCGCGACCGTGATCGTGTAGGTGACGTCCTTCCCGGCGTCGACCGTCTCGACGTCCGCGGTCTTCGTCACCGACAGGCCGGCGGTCTGGGTGGCGTCGCTGCGGCCCTGCGCCTCGGCGGGCGCCGCGTTGTCGGCGGTCACCACGGCCGTGTTCAGCAGGGTGCCGGACATCGACGACGGGGTCGTCACCGTGATGGTGAACGTCGTGCTCTTCCCGGCGGCCAGGGTGCCGTCGAGCACACAGGTCACGTCGTTCCCGTCGGCGGCGGGTGCGGTGCAGGTCCAGGCGCCGTCCGTCTGGGTGATCGTGTCGGTCGCCTTGTCGACCGGCCCGTCGGCGCTGAGCCGCGTGCCGGACTCGAGCGTGTCCGAGACCCGGACCGTGCGTGCATCGGCCGTGCCGGTGTTGGTGACCCGGATGGTCCAGTCCGCGGACTCGCCCGCGACCAGGGCCGCGCGCTCGGTCGCGTCCGGCGCGGTCTGCGCCGTCGAGCCGAACGCCTTGGCGATCGTCAGCGAGGTCGTGTCGTCCACGCCGGTGGTCGCCTCCGCGTCGTCGTTCGACGAGGTCGGGTCCGTCGTGCGCGTCGGGTCGACCGCGACGCCCGCGGTGTTCACGATCGACTGCGAGGCGGTGACGTCCGGGTGCACGGTCGCGGTGACGGTGATCGCGCCGGCGGTGGTGCCGTTCGCGAGGCCGTCGCGCGTGCAGGTCACGGTGTCGTCGTCCGTGGCGCAGGTCCACGCGGGGTCGTCCGAGGTCGCACCCACGAGGGTCACCGTGTCGGGCAGCGTGTCCGTGACGGTCACCGTGCCCCGTGCATCCGAGACGCTCTGGGTCGTCGGGTCGGTGCGGTTCTCGACGGAGAGGTTCCACGAGATCGTCCGGCCGGCCTGCACCGTCCCGGAGGGACCGGTCTTCGTGATCGCGAGGTCGGCGATCGCGACCGGGGTCACGCTCGCGGTGTCGCTGTCGTTCCCGCTCTCCGGGTCGAAGGTCTGGCCCGTGCCCTGGTGGATCGTGGCGGTGTTCCGGACGGCGGTGAGCGGTGCGTTCGCCGGCAGCGTCAGCGCGACGTCGAGCTCGGGGAACGAGTCGCCCGCCGCGACGGTGGCACCGTTGACGCAGGACCACGTGCCGTCGTCCGGCGTGCAGGCCCAACCGCTGCCGGTGAAGGCCAGCGTCGAACCGGTGGCCAGGCCCGTCGGGGCGTCCACGACGGTCGTGCCGTGCGCGGCGTCGGGGCCCGTGTTGGTCACCCGGATGGTCCAGGCCTTCGCGGTGGTGGCACCGGCGACGACCTTCGACGTCGTGGCGGTCTTCGTCAGGGCGAGGTCGGCCGCCGCGATCCGTGCGGTCGCGGTGGCGTCGTCACCGCCGTTCGGGTAGGAGACGAAGGACCCCTTCGCCGAACCGGTGCCGCCCGACGCGCTCGTCACCGTCGCGGTCACGTGGTTCGTGTGGGCGATCGAGGTACCGGCTCCGGGGTCCGTCGTCGCACCGGTGCCGGGGACGGCGCGGTAGTGCAGCACGAGGGACCGGTCGGCACCGAGCGCGCCGAGGTCCGCCCACGTGAGGGTCGTCCCGCCGCCGCTGCGCGTCGGGTCGTCCACGGCGGACGCGGCACCGCCGTCACGTGCGACCGTCGCGCTGCCGGACACGTACGACCAGTTCGCCGGCAGGACGTCCTGCACGCGCACCGACGCGGCAGCGCTCCCGGTGTTCGAGAACGTCACGCTGAAGTCCGAGGCGACGCCCACGTAGGACAGCCCGCCGATCGTGTCGTTCGACTTCGTCACGGCCACGCGGGGGAACGACGGCGTGACGCTCGCGGTCGCCCGCGCTGCGGCGTAGTCCGCTCCGCCCGAGGCGAGCGAGTGGTAGACGCCGGTCGACGCCGTGTTCACCAGCGGGCTGCCGGAGAGGGTGGCGTCCTCGGCGAGCTTCGCCGTGTAGGTGTGGGTGACCGTCGCGCCGGCTCCGATGACCGCCGTCGGCCAGGTGATCCGCCCGCCGCCGCAGTCCGCGTCGGCGGCGATCTCCGCGCCGTCGGCGGTGAGCGACGCGCGGTCGACCGTGATGCCGTCCGGCACGCAGTCGGTGACCGGGGTGCCGTAGGCCGGCGAGCCCGAGTTCGTCACGGTCACCCGGTAGGTGATCGTCTGGCCCGGCTCGACGTTCATCGTCGTGGACGTCTGCGAGCCGACCGTCGCGGTCTTCGCGATCGCGAGCGACGGCGCGACGACACTGCCGTTCGCAGCGTTCGACGTGACCGACGCGTCGGACGGCGCCGCGCCCTTGCTCGTGCGGTTCCACGCGAGGGTGGCGGTGTTCGCGAGCCCCGTGCCCGCGACCTGGTCGGTGCCGACCGTGACCGGGATCGACGTCGTGATCGTCACCGGGTGGTCGATGCCGGTCGGGATGTCCGACAGCCGGACCACGACGGAGGCACCGTCGACCGAGGGGGTCGCGGTCACGGCGTCGTCGGAGCTCGTCACGGTCGGCGTGCCGGTCGCGGCGGTGCCCGCGGGCAGGACGTCCGTGATCCGGGCGTCGTAGAGCGCGACGTTCGCCGGGATGGTGGTCGTGATCGTGTAGGTCGCGCCGTCACCGGGGCGGACCTGCAGCGCAGCGGTGCCCGACGGGTCCGTGCTGGCGGTGCCGGTCGACGCCCCCGTCCCGGGGTTCCACGTCGGTGCCGTCAGCCGCTTGGTGACGGAGGGACCGGTGACGGTGACGTCGTCCGTGTCGCTCGCGAGCTGCACGTACGAGCTGTTCGCCGTCGCGTAGTCGGTCGTCAGGCTCGACGCCAGCACGCGCGCGGTGTTCCGGTAGGTCTGGCCGGCGGGAGCGTCCTGCTTGACCGTCGCGACGACCGTGATGGTGGCGGAGGCCCCGGCGGCGAGGACGCCGTCGCTCGTCGCGTTCCACGCGTGCAGCGTGGTGCCGGTCGGGCAGCTGCCGAACGCTGCGCGCTGCGCGGAGGTCGGGGTGGTCTCAGCCGCCGAGCTCGACGTGAGCGTCAACGCGTCCGGGAAGCAGTCGCCGACGAGGGTGGACCGTGCGTCCGCGCTCGTGGCCGTGTTCGTCGTCCTCAGGGTCCACGTGACGGTGTCGCCACCGGCGACCGTGCGGCCACCGAGGTCGTCGGACTTGTCGATCGCGACGGCCGGGGCCTGCACGGTCACCGTCTTCGACGCGGTCGCGGTGTACGCGGTGACGCCGGAGGGCTTCGAGGTGAAGGTGGCCGTGTTCTTCGGTGCCGCGGTCGTGAAGCCCGTGCCGTCCGACGCAGGGTACGTCCCGACGCCCGCGGTCGCGCGGAGCCCGGTGACGACGACCTCGAACTTCACCGGCGCACCGGTCGTGTTGTCGAACGTGGCCGGGAAGAGAACGGCGCCCGCACCGTTGGCGTTGCCGGTCCCGGTGAGCGTGAACGTCTGCCCGCCGTACGTCCCGGTGACGTCGGTGCCCTGTGCACTCGCCGGCACCGTGATGGTCGTCGCGTCCGGGAAGGTGAGGGTCCACGAGGTGGCAGCCGTCCGGCCGACGCCCGTCGGCAGCGGGTCGGTCAGGGTCGCGTTCGCGGCGCTCGTGCGGTCAGCGATCGTCGCCGAGTACTTGTACCCGAGCGTCTGACCGGGGGCGGCCGCGTCACCGGACAGGTTCGTCAGCGTCGAGTCCGCGACCGCTGCCCCGGACTTCGCGACCGTGACACCGGGGATCGCGACCGAACGGTTCGCGTCGGCCTGCGGTGCGGTGCCCTGACCGGCCGCGGGGGTGGAGGACGCGGTGGCGTTGGTCCCGCGCTTCGGGATCCACGTGGTCGTGGCGCCGGAGTCCGTCGCGGTCGTGAAGGAGACGACGGAGGAGTAGTTGGGGAACGTGGTCCCGACGTAGCCCGGCGACGGGGTCTGGACGTCGTACGTCAGGCTCTTCGTCGTGCTCGCGGCGATCGACGGGATCGTCCAGGTGAGGTACTGCACACCCGTGAACTTGGTCGCCGCCCCGGTGGGCGCCGCACCGCAGGCGCCTTGGTCGGAGATGTTCGTGACCATCGCACAGGTCACCTTCGACGGCAGGGCGTCCCAGACGGTGACGCTCCCGATGGCCGACGTCGTCCCCGTGGCCGGGGTGTTGCCGACGTTCAGCCGGTAGCTCAGCACCTGGCCCTCGGTGGTGGTGGTGGGGTTGGACACCGTGGTGCCGTCCGCCTTGACGATGTCCTTCGCGAGCGTCGCGGTCGGGGTGCCGGCGACCGTGTAGCCGACCGAGGACCGCAGGCTCGTCACGGAGCCCTTCGTGTTCTGCTGCGCGAACTTCATGAGGTTGTCGACGAGGTCGACCTTCGTGCTGCTCGAGCCCTGCGTGCTGATGGTCGCCGCGACGTAGAGGACGAGGCGCACCGCCTGGCCGTCACCGTCGACGTAGGTGCCACTCGCGCCGGACATCGTGTGACCGACCGCGAACGACGCCGTGGTCGCGCTCGACGACTTCAGCGTGACGTCCGATGCGGGGACGGAGCTCTCCGACCCGTAGGTCCAGTCGGTGCCCTCCGTCCACGTCGCACCGGCCGCGGTGGTACCGACCGGGAGCATGTCGGTGATCGTCGCGTTGCGGCTCTGGACACCGGCCGGGAAGTCCACCTGCAGTCGGAAGCAGACGACGTCGCCGAGCTGGAACGGGGCGGTGGGGGTCGTCGTCTGGTACCCGGTGCGCGTCGTCGCGGTGCAGTCGGCGGAGTTCCGCACGCCGTCGCTCGAAGCGCGCGGCAGCACGGACTTCGCGATGCTCGGGGAGTTCGACACGATCGTCGCCGCGGAGTCGTCGACGACCGCCGTCGAGCCGGTGTCGCCGTGGACACCGGTCGAGGTCCCCGCGATCCGGACCTTGTTCGTGAAGTCGTCGCCGGCGGCGGTCGGGCCGCCCGAGCCGGTGACCGAGTACTTGTCCCGCATGAGTGCCTTGTACGAGACCGTGACCGAGCCGTCGGTGGCCAGGTCCGCGACGTGGAAGGTCATCGTGAACGTGCCCGCCGCGGCGTCGTAGGCGACCTGGTCGACCGTCCCGTTCGTCATCGGCTGGTTCAGCGCGCTGACGGTGTTCGGGTCGCAGTCCGCGGGGATGGTCCCGGTGGTCTTCGTCCCGGCGGGGAACGCCGGGCAGAGTCCGTCCGGGATCGTATCGGTCAGCGTGATGCCGGCGGACGACTCGTACTCGCTCGTGCGGATCAGGAGCGAGTACGCGGCCTGCTGGCCCGCGGCGAAGACGTTGCCGTCGACGGGCGTGGTCACGGACTTCGCCACCGCGAGGTCCATCGCCTCGACGGTCATCGACGCCGTCGAGCTCTGCGCCGACGTCGCCGTTCCGTCGACCTTGCCGGTGTAGGTGCCGGCAGCGGTGACCGTGTTCGTCTGGCCGCGGCCGTTCGACGTCGTGTCCGCGGTGTTCTGCCTGGTCGACGCGCCGGTGTTGTTGTCGAGGTTCGCCGTGCTGGCCAGCGCGGCCGTGGTCGGAGCGGCGGGCGTCTGGCTGCCGGTGGCGAAGGTCATGGTGTTCTCGCGCAGCGGCACGGCGGCGAGGTACTGGATCGTCACGGGCGCGTTCGTCAGCTGCCCGAGGTTCCAGACCACCTTCGTGAAGACGGCCGTCCCCTTGCCCGGGACGTTGTTCACGGTCGTGACGCTCTGGGGCGTGAGGCAGTTCGCCGGCGTCAGGGTCCCGGACGCCTTCGCCGCGGTCGCTGCCGTGAGGTCGGGCGCCCCCGCGTACTCCGGCCCGGAGGTCGTGTTGTCGACCGCGCCGCACTGCAGGAACTCGAGGCCCGCCGGCAGGTAGTCCGTGACGGTCACGCCGTTGCTCGGCGCGGTCGAGGTGTTCTGCACCGTCAGCGTGTAGACCGTCGGGTGGTCGTGGACGCCGCGGACCAGCTCGTTCTCCGGGCTGGCCTCGGCCTTCGTGACCTTGATCGCGGCGATCGCGGTCGTGGTCGACTTCGCCGTGGCGGCGTTCGTCGCGTTGGTCGCCGGGGCGCCGGTCGTCGGATCGAACGTCGGCACGTTCCGCGCGTTCCCGCTGCCGGCGACCTGGACCGTCCCGGCGAACGACGAACCCACCGGGTAGGTCGTCGTCGAGGGCTGGACCTGGAAGGTGATCGACTTCTCGTCACCCGCGACGAGGTCGGACACGTTCGAGAAGACCAGGAGCAGCCCGCCTGCCGTCGGGGTGCTCGTGGTCGGGTCCGGCAGCGCGACGCCCGATGCCTTCGCCGAACCGGCGACGTAGGTCACTCCGGCCGGCAGCAGGTAGGAGTACCCGAGGTTGTAGAGCGGTGTCCCGCCCGACGCCGGCGTGCTGTTCGTCGCGGTGAGCGTGACGTTCACCGGGTCCCCGCTCAGCGCCGTGGCCGGAGCCTTCGCGGTGACCGTCACGACCGAGTCCGCCGCCGCGGGCTGCGCGACCGCCAGGACCGCGAGGAGTCCGGCGAGGAGCGCCGTCACGACGAGCATCGCCAGGGCGCGCGGACGGGCGGGGAACAGGGCAGGACGCATCGGGTGTGCTCTCGGGTCGTCGTCGGGCGACGCCGAGCACAGCGCAGCGATGCGGCACCGTCCGGGCAGGGATCCCTGGGCGCGCGTGCGTGGGTGTTCGGGTCACCACGAGAGGCCGGGTCGGCCTCGCGACTCCACGGTATCGAGTCGCGGGAAACCGCAACAACACCCCGAGTGGGGTACATCGCGTCCCACCTTGTGGGGACAACTGCGCCGGTCCTCCCAGGAGGCCTCCGGCACGTCTACGCTGCCGCCATGGCGTCGTACACCGTACGTCCTCTCGACGCGTCCACGTGGGACGCCTTCGACGAGCTCTGCCGCACGAGCGACGGCTTCCCGAGCGGCTGCTTCTGCATCGGCTTCCACGACGAGGGGCCGACACGGGACGCCGCGTGCAACCGGGAGCGCAAGCACGCCCGCGTCCTCGCCGGCACCACCCACGCCGCGCTGGTCCTCGACGGGGAGCGGTGCGTCGGCTGGTGCCAGTACGGGCCGGTCTCCGAGGTCGTCCGCATCAAGAACCGTCGCGTGTACGACCGGACGCAGGTCGGTCCGGATCCCGCCTGGCGCATCGGCTGCACCTACGTCCGCGCCGGGTACCGCCGACAGGGGGTCGCCATCGAGGCGCTCGGCGGTGCGCTCGCGCTCATCGCCGCCGCCGGCGGCGGGACCGTCGAGGGCTACCCGGAACCCGCCGGGACGGTGCCGGCCGGCTTCCTCTTCCACGGCGCGCTCTCGACGTTCGAGCGGTTCGGGTTCGCGCGCCAGCGCGCGATCGGCAAGCACCGCTGGGTCGTCACCACGACGGTCGAACCGGCCTGACGATCGAACCGGCCTGTCGATCGGGCCGCGCCCGAGACGGCACTGGAGGCGCTGCGCACGTCGTGCGCAGCGCCTCCAGTCCGTCGTCGGCGTCGAACCTACTCGCCGTTGTTGCCGATCTTGTCGTCCAGGTCCTGCGCGGTCTTGTCGATCTGCTCGTCGAACTTGCCGCCCGTGACCTTCTTGATGCCGTCGGCCAGGCCGTGGATGATCTTGTCGGAGACGTCTTCCGCCTTGTCGCTCTGCAGCGCCTCCTCGATCTTGTCCTTGTTCTCGTCCACGAACGCCTTCGCGCGGTCGGTGACCTCCTCCGCCTTGGCGGAGACGTTCTTCTGGATGTCGTCGAAGCCGGCCATGCTGCCTCCCTGCCGGCCGGAGGTGACCCGGCCGCTCGATGGCCGGTCGATCCGGCCGCTTGGCCCACATCGTGCTCCGATCCCCGCGATCTGTCCGCCGAACGCGAGCGAACTCCCGGGAAACGGAAAGCGGGGCCGGACCCGAAGGTCCGACCCCGCTGACGCGTGGTAACCGGAGTTACTTGACGATCTCCTCGACCGTACCGGCGCCGACCGTACGACCACCCTCACGGATGGCGAAACGGAGACCCGGCTCCATGGCGATCGGCTGGATCAGCTCGACGGCCATCGACACGGTGTCGCCGGGCATGACCATCTCGGTGCCCTCGGGCAGCGTGATGACGCCGGTGACGTCCGTGGTGCGGAAGTAGAACTGCGGACGGTAGTTCGCGTAGAACGGGTTGTGACGCCCGCCCTCTTCCTTGGTCAGGATGTAGGCGTTCGCCTTGAACTCGGTGTGCGGCGTGACCGAACCCGGCTTCACGACGACCTGGCCGCGCTCCACGTCCTCGCGCTTGAGGCCACGGATGAGCAGACCGGTGTTGTCACCAGCCTCGGCCTTGTCGAGCAGCTTGCGGAACATCTCGATGCCCGTGACCGTGGTCTTCTGCGTCGGGCGGATGCCGACGATCTCGACCTCGGAGTTGAGGTCGAGCGTGCCACGCTCGACACGACCGGTGACGACCGTGCCACGACCGGTGATCGTGAAGACGTCCTCGATCGGCATCAGGAACGGCTGGTCGGTGGCGCGCACCGGGTCCGGCACGTGCTCGTCGACCTGAGCCATGAGGTCCTGGACGGACTTGACCCACTTCTCGTCGCCCTCGAGCGCCTTGAGCGCCGAGACCTGCACGACGGGGGCGTCCTCGTCGAACTCCTGCGAGCCGAGGAGCTCACGGACCTCGAGCTCGACGAGCTCCAGGATCTCCTCGTCGTCCACCATGTCGGACTTGTTCAGCGCGACGACGATGTAGGGGACGCCGACCTGGCGGGCGAGCAGCACGTGCTCACGCGTCTGGGGCATCGGACCGTCGGTGGCGGCGACCACGAGGATCGCGCCGTCCATCTGCGCCGCACCCGTGATCATGTTCTTCACGTAGTCAGCGTGACCAGGAGCGTCGACGTGCGCGTAGTGGCGCTTCTCGGTCTGGTACTCGACGTGCGAGATGTTGATCGTGATGCCGCGCTCGCGCTCCTCGGGAGCGTTGTCGATCTGAGCGAAGTCACGGGCCTCGTTGAGGTCCGGGTACTGGTCGTGCAGAACCTTGGTGATCGCCGCCGTGAGCGTGGTCTTGCCGTGGTCGACGTGACCGATGGTTCCGATGTTGACGTGCGGCTTGGTCCGCTCGAACTTGGCCTTGGCCACTGTGGGTCCTCCTCAGGACTCGGAGAGCATGCCCCCGGTTCGTGAACCGTTGGCGTGCAGTGTGTGTCTTTACTGTACTTGGTGGCGAGGGGCCCGTCGCCGGGCACCCCCGCCTGTGGAGAGACGCTGGAGCGTCACTCCCCCGCGTTCTTCGCGATGATCTCCTCGGCGACCTTGGCCGGGACCTGGCTGTAGGTCTCGAAGGTCATCGAGTAGACCGCACGACCAGAGGTCTTCGACCGCAGGTCGCCGACGTAGCCGAACATCTCGGACAGCGGCACGCTCGCGCGGACCACCTTGACGCCCGAGGCGTCCTCCATCGAGGCGATCTGGCCACGACGGGAGTTCAGGTCACCGATGACGTCGCCCATGTACTCCTCCGGAGTACGGACCTCGACGGCCATGATCGGCTCGAGGATCGCCGGACCGGCCTTGCGGGCCGCTTCCTTGTAGGCGATCGAACCGGCGATCTTGAACGCCATCTCGGACGAGTCGACGTCGTGCGCCGCGCCGTCCTTGAGAATGGCCTTCACGCCGACCGTCGGGTACCCGGCCAGGATGCCGACCTGCATGGCGTCCTGGATACCGGCGTCGACCGACGGGATGTACTCACGCGGGACGCGACCACCGGTGACGGCGTTCTCGAACTCGTAGACCTTCTCGGCCGTGACTTCCATCGGCTCGAGGGCGATCTGCACCTTCGCGAACTGGCCGGAACCACCGGTCTGCTTCTTGTGCGTGTAGTCGTAGCGCTCGACGACCTTGGTCAGGGTCTCGCGGTAGGCCACCTGGGGCTTGCCGACCGACGCCTCGACCTTGAACTCGCGCTTCATGCGGTCGACGAGGATGTCGAGGTGGAGCTCGCCCATGCCCTTGATCGTCGTCTGACCGGTCTCGGCGTTGAGCTCGACGCGGAACGTCGGGTCCTCTTCGGCGAGCTTCTGGATGGCCGTGGAGAGCTTCTCCTGGTCGGCCTTCGTGTTCGGCTCGATGGCGACCTCGATGACCGGCTCCGGGAACGTCATCGACTCGAGGACGACCTGGTTGGTCGGGTCGCACAGGGTGTCACCGGTGGTGGTGTCCTTGAGACCGATGACCGCGTAGATGTGGCCGGCGGTCACGTTGTCGACCGGGTTCTCCTTGTTGGAGTGCATCTGGAAGATCTTCCCGATGCGCTCCTTCTTGCCCTTGGTCGAGTTGATGACCTGGGCACCCGACTCGATCGAGCCCGAGTAGACGCGGACGTAGGTGAGACGACCGAAGAAGGGGTGCACCGCGACCTTGAACGCGAGGGCCGAGAACGGCTCCGACGCGTCGGGCTTGCGGATGATCTCCTTCTCCTCGTCCTTGACGTCGTGGCCGATCATCGGCGGCACGTCGAGCGGGGACGGGAGGTAGTCGATGACGGCGTCGAGCATCGGCTGGACACCGCGGTTCTTGAAGGCCGAGCCGCACAGGACGGGGTAGACCTCGGACGCGATCGTGAGCTTGCGGATCGCAGCCTTGATCTCGTCCTTGGTGAGCTCCTCGCCGCCGAAGTACTTCTCGAGCAGGGCGTCGTCGGTCTCGGCGACGCGCTCGATCAGCTTGGCGCGGTACTCGTCCGCACGGTCCTTGAGGTCCGCGGGGATCTCCTGGACCTCGTACTGGGCGCCCATGGTGACGTCACCCTTGGAGTCGCCCGGCCAGACCTTGGCGTGCATCTCGATGAGGTCGACGATCCCGACGAAGTCGTTCTCGGCGCCGATCGGGAGCTGGAGCACGAGGGGCTCCGCGCCGAGGCGGTTGATGATGGTGTCGACCGTGAAGTAGAAGTCGGCGCCCAGCTTGTCCATCTTGTTGACGAAGCAGATGCGCGGGACGTCGTACTTGTCGGCCTGACGCCAGACGGTCTCGGACTGGGGCTCGACGCCCTCCTTGCCGTCGAAGACGGCGACCGCACCGTCGAGCACGCGGAGCGAACGCTCCACCTCGACCGTGAAGTCCACGTGACCGGGGGTGTCGATGATGTTGATCTGGTTGTTGTCCCAGAAGCAGGTCGTCGCGGCCGACGTGATCGTGATGCCGCGCTCCTGCTCCTGCGCCATCCAGTCCATCGTGGCAGCGCCGTCGTGGACCTCACCGATCTTGTGCGTGATGCCCGTGTAGAACAGGATGCGCTCGGTCGTCGTGGTCTTGCCGGCATCGATGTGCGCCATGATGCCGATGTTGCGGACCTTGTTCAGGTCGGTGAGCACGTCCTGTGCCACAGGGTTCCTCCGGAAGAGTTGTAGGAGAGGTTGGCGTCCGTGCGGGCGCCGGGGTTCATGACCACCGGCGCCCGGACGGTGCCGGGACTACCAGCGGTAGTGGGCGAAGGCCTTGTTCGACTCGGCCATCTTGTGCGTGTCCTCACGGCGCTTGACCGCGGCACCGAGACCGTTCGATGCGTCGAGGATCTCGTTCATGAGACGCTCGGTCATCGTCTTCTCGCGACGGGCCTTGGCGTACGAGGTCAGCCAGCGGAGCGCGAGGGTGTTCGCGCGGTGCGGCTTGACCTCGACCGGGACCTGGTAGGTCGAGCCACCGACGCGGCGGCTGCGGACCTCGAGGGTGGGACGGACGTTGTCGAGCGCCTTCTTGAGCGTCGCGACGGCGTCCTGCTGGTTCTTGGCGGAAACGCCTTCGAGGGCACCGTAGACGATGCGCTCTGCGAGGCCCTTCTTGCCGTCGAGCAGGATCTTGTTCACGAGCTGCGAGACGATCGGTGCGCCGTAGACCGGGTCTGCGACGACGGGACGCTTGGGGGCGGGACCCTTACGAGGCATTGGCTCAACCCTTCTTCGCGCCGTAGCGGCTACGTGCCTGCTTACGGTTCTTCACGGCCTGCGTGTCGAGCGCACCGCGGATGATCTTGTAGCGGACACCGGGGAGGTCCTTCACACGACCGCCGCGCACGAGCACCATCGAGTGCTCCTGGAGGTTGTGGCCCTCACCGGGGATGTAGGCCGTGACCTCGGTGCCGTTCGAGAGCTTGACACGAGCGACCTTGCGCAGTGCCGAGTTCGGCTTCTTCGGGGTGGTGGTGTAGACGCGGGTGCACACACCACGCTGCTGGGGGTTCGCCTTCAGGGCGGGCGCCTTGGTCTTGGTGACCTTCGGCGTACGACCCTTGCGAACCAGCTGCTGAATAGTAGGCAACTGTTCTCCTGGTTCTTCGCTCGTGTTCTCCGGCCGGCGCGGTCCGCCGACTTCCTCGTCCCACGCTGATCACCGCCTGACGGCGGATGACGAGTGGGGGACGGAGTGTTCCGGCCGACCGTTGGTCGGACCGGACTTTTCGGGCACGCCCGAAGGCGCACACCCGGAAGAGATTACCCGCGTAACCCGGCGAAATCAATCCGGGCGCGTCGCCCTGGAGGCGCGTGACGAGTGCCCTGGGCGAACAGGCGTCGCGTGGGTGGTCACGCGGGGCGCGGGGCGCTCCGCCCGGCCGGGCGCGGTGGACCGGACCGACGGCCGCCGGCCGGGCGCGGTGGACCGGACCCACGGCCGCTGGACGGACGCGGCGGGCCGGCACCGCGCCTCCTGGACGCACCGGGGCGCCGTCGTGCGCGGCGTCAGGAGCCCGTGTCGGACGAGCCGTTGCCCACCGCCGAGCGGAACGTCGCCCCCGCGTCCGTGAACTCCGTGACGTACCCGCTGGCGTTGACGTTCATCGGCCCGGCGGACGCCGTGCCCACCCCGCCCGGGCCGGAGATGTCCGCCGTGAACGTGGCACGCCCGAAGGACGTCGTCGTGACGAGCCAGCCGTTCGACACCCAGCCGCCGACCGACACGGTGGGGCGGGTGTCCAGCGTCCACTTCTGGTTCGTGTACGTGTAGGCGGCGTCCTGCCCGTAGGCGTAGAAGCTGCACCCGGCCGGTGCCGCCTCGGTCGAGGCGATGCAGCCGTCGACCCATGCGTCCACCGCCGCCTGGGCGGACCGCTTGCCCGCTGCGGTGAGCTCCGTCGTCATCGAGACGGGGCTCGAGGCGGTGCCCCCGAACCCGGTGACCGTCGCCGTCGCGGCCTTGGCGGAGTACCACTCGCCACCGTCCACCGCGACGTCGTACGTGCCGGGGAGGGCCGTGAGCGTCGCCGTGCCGTCCTTCGACGTGACCACGGACTGCCCGGCGACCGACACCTTCGTGCCCGTGGGGCCGCGCAGGCTGACGTCCACCGCACCGAGCCGCGGTGCCTCGAGCTGCCAGACCGGGAACACACCCCAGTCGGTGCCCGTCTTGTCGAGGGTGAAGGTGGACGAGACGTCGCGCCCCGCCTGCCGCAGGTAGGCCGTGACCGTGGCGGTGTCGCCGTCCGCACGCGTGGCGGCGATCCGGTAGCCCGTGACGCGGTCCTTCGCCTTCGCGTAGGCGGCCTTGGTGAGGAGCAGGTCGCGTTCGTCGTGCTCGATGCCCGCCACGTCGAGCGCGGCGCCCACCCGACCCGCCGTGAGGTCGTCGAGGAAGGCACGGACCGGACGATCGGCGGCGTGCGTCGACGTGCCGACCGAGTAGCCGACCACGCCCGCGACCAGGAGCAGCACGACGGCCGCGCCACCCGCGACGATGCTGACGAGCCGCCCGCGACCGAGTCGACGACGGGGCCGGGGCTGCGGTCCGGACGCCCCCGCCGGTGGTGCGTCCCGCGTGCCGCGGATCGAGTCCACGGCCGGGACGGATCCCCATCCGTCGGCCTGGTGCTGGTCGGTCATCGGTCCCCCGTCGTCCTGTGGTGCTGCAGGAAGACTACCGGCGGGCACCGTCATCGCCGGGCTCCGGGCGCACCCCCGACGCGCGCGACTGGTGCCGTGCCGCGGCGATCCCGCCGACGACGCACAGGAGTGCCACGACCACCGAACCGACGACGAACGGGCCGAGTGCGTAGCCGGCCGGGAACACGAGCAGCTCGGTGAGGTCGCTGCGGACCAGGCTGTAGCCGACCGCCCCGACGCCGAGCATCACCAGGTAGCAGGTCGCCGCGGCGACGAGGCCGGTGACGCCGGGGTTGCCCTCGCGGGAGCCGACCGCGGTCGCGAGGAACACCACCACGGCACCGCCGAGCACCATCGCGGGGCCGAGGTACGGGGTGGCGTCGGGCTGGGAGATGACCTCGACGTCGGCGAGGAGGGCCTCGAAGCCGGTCACCGCGATGACGAGCGCGATGAACAGGATCGACGTCATCGTCGCGATCAACCACCGGGACATGCGGTGATCGTATCGCTGGCGGGGCTCAGGCGGGGGTGGCGTCTGCGCGCTGCGGCTCGTTCGCGTGCGTCTGCTGGTCGGCGTGGGTCGGGTCGGCGTGGGTCGGGTCGGCGTGGGTCGGGTCGGCGTGGGTCGCCTGGTCGGCGTGCTCCTGCGCTGCGGCGACGAGCGCGAGGGCGATCGTGGCCGTGATCACCGGGATGGACTCGGTCATCGGCGCGGCTACGGTCGGGGCGTCGGTCGTGCTGGTCGCGTCGGGCGTGCTTGTCGCGTGCGTCGCGTCGGT
>NZ_MJGR01000016.1:40724-95167 GCF_001865105.1 Curtobacterium sp. MCBA15_016 | reverse complement strand
GGTCGCGTGCGTCGCGTCGGGCGTGCTGGTCGCGTCGCCGTCGGCGTCCGGGCCCTGGAGGCGCGGCGCGGGTGCCACGGCGAGCGTCGCCGCCGCCCCGTGGTCGCGCAGCGCGGGTCCGACGATCGGCAGGACCGCCGTGGTCGCCGGCGGCTCGGCGTGGAGCACCGGCGTCTCGGTCGACGGGGCACCCCGCTTCGCCGCACGACGGGCCTTCGCCATCTTGACGAGCACGACGACCGCGACGATCGCCCAGATGCCGTTCACGATCGTCGACGGGACGGCGTGGTGCGCCGCGACGTTGATCGCCACGGCGAGCCCGCCCACGAGGTTGAACAGCTGGTACACCGGGCCGTTCGGGAGCTTGCCCATCGAGAAGAGCAGGTAACCAGCAAGGACGGTTACCGCTCCGAACCAACCGAGGAACTCCACGATTCCAGCCAACACGCGCGACTCCGGGCACGACGAGGAACGGCCGTTTCGAGCGACCGTTCGAGAGAGGGACGAGCAGCCGCGAACGCGGGCTCAGGAGCATCGTAAGCACAGCGGGAGGCCGTGCGGAAGAGGGTGCGGCGTGGCGCGTCGGACCCCAGTTGGTGGGGGTCGGATCAGCCGTTCGTGGCGGGGTCTGCGAGCACGTAGACGTACCCGGAGAGCGACCACGACTGGTCGGCCATCGGGTCGCCTCCCGAGTCGGAACTCGTCGCCGCGACCCCGTTCACGAGGAACAGCCGCTGACCGTTCTGCACGTTCTTCGTGAAGGCGAGCGCCTGGTCGTACGACCCCTTGACGGCCGCCGTCACGGGCACGACCACGAAGTTCGCGCTCGTGATCTGGGCGTCGCTGTGCGGGGCCGGCGCCTCGGGCGTCGCTGCGGCTGTCGGCGCTGCCGACGCGGACGCCGTCGACGACGGGGACGCACTCGCGGACGGGGCCGGTTCCGCCGCGGCCACTGGTGCGTACGCCTTGGGGTCGCCGATGGTGATCGACGTGACCGTGACGCCGCTGGCTGCGCCGGCGCCGTTCAGCTGGTTCAGCAGCGAGGCGGTGTCGGTCGAGGACGGGACCGAGGCCCGCAGGGCAGCCAGCTCGGCCTTCGTCGCGTCGAGCGACGTGTACGCCTCCTCGAGTCGGTGGAGTTCGGCGCGGTTCCGGGCGTTCGTCGCGTCGATGTCAGCCTGCTGGGCGCTGTTGTCGGACGCCTGTGCGAGCTGCGGCTGTGCGCCGAGGAACCACCCGCCCGCGAGGACGGCCAGCGTCGCGGCCAACGCGATGATGAGGGAGAGACGGTTCTTGTTCACTTCGATCCGTCCTTCGTGTACTTGCCGTCGAACGCCTTCGCGCCGAGGTGCGCCTGGATGGTCGCCGAGTACTGCCCCGTGTCCTCCTCGAGCGCGACCGAGGTGATCGTCGAGTCGACGTAGCCACGGAGCTGCGAGAGGCGTGCGGTCCAGTCCGGGACCGAGGGGATGCTCGGGCTCTGGATCGTCAGCTGCATCGTCGCCGCGCGTGACCCCTGCAACGGGACGGTCGACTGCGCGAAGGACTCCGTGGAGTCCGCCGAGTCGATCGTCATCGCGGTGATGGAGACGCCGGCGGGGAGCACCGACTTCAGCTGCGCGAGTGTCGAACTCCAGTCGATCTCGGTGGAGCCACCGACGGACTGGGCGGCTTCGAGCAGGGCCGTGTCGTTCTCGGCCGAACGGACCTCCGAGTAGCGCTGCTGCTGCTGCAGGAGCGAGGTGGTCTCGTTCTGCGCGGACAGGTACGACTGCGCCGTGTCGAGCTGGTGTACGTACGCGCCGCCGGAGCCCAGGGCCGCGACCGCGGCGGCGACGATCACGCCGAGCCAGGCCCGCCGCGCGATGGCCCGTTCGCGGCGCTCCGTGTGGACCTCGGGCGGGAGGAGGTCGACCCGCGGCTCACGCCCCGCGATCGAGGTGGACGCCGTCGTGCGCGGGCCGCGCGGAGCGCGACCCCGTCCGGGTCCGGTGGTGTCCTCGGGCGCTGCGGCCCGGACGTCGGTGGCGGTCATGCTGCTCGACTCCCCACTGCCAGCCCGTAGGCGACGGCGATCGCGTCCTCGTGGTCCGTCACGTCCTGCACCGGGATCGACCGCGCGAGGTCGACCCCCGCGAATGCCGAGCCGCGCTGCACCGGGAGGTGGGTGTGCGCGGCGAGCGCCTCCGGCAGGCCGACGAGGCGAGCGCCACCGCCCACGAGGACGATGCGCTCGACGTGGTCGCCCGGGCGCGTGTTGACGAAGTAGCTGATCGTGTTCCGCAGGCTCGCGATGAGCTCCGTCACGGCGTCGGCGATGACGGAGACGGCGCGCGCGTCGTCCGGCGTGCGAGCGCCCGTACCGATGCCGAGGTGCCGCTTCACGACCTCGGCTTGTCCGAACTCGATGTCGAGCGCTGCCGCGAGCGTCTTGGTGACGTCGTTCCCGCCCGTTGGGATGATGCGGACGAACTGGGGGACGCCGTCGCTCACGAGGACGACGGTCGTCGTGTCGGCGCCGAGCTGGACCAGCGCCGTGGTGCCGTGCAGCCCCGGCCGGCCCACGAGGACGCGGGTCAGGGCGAAGGGGATGAGGTCGACGCCGACCGGGTTGAGGCCAGCGAGCTGCGCGGCCTTGACGTTCGCGAGCACCGCGTCCTTGATCGCCGCGACGAGCAGGCCGTGCACGACGGGACCGTTGTCGCTCATCGCCTCGGCGGTCGGGTAGAAGTCGAGGATCGCGTCGCCGACGGGAACGGGGAGCATGTCCTGCACCTGGAACGGCAGGCTCTCGCGGATCTGCGCCAACGGTGCGGCCGGGACGGTCAGGTCGCGGGAGAGCACGCGTTGGTTGCCCATGCCGAGCACGACGTCCTTCGAGCGGAACCGGCCGATGGACCACAGGGAACGCAGTGCCGACGCGACCGTGTTGGGCTCGAGCACCTCGCCACGGCTGACGGCGTCCGGTGGGGTCGGGACCTCGGCGAACCGCAGGACGGTCGGGCGTGCGCGGTCGGCGTTCGCGACCTCGACCGCGCGGATCGAGGATCCCGCGATGTCGATGCCCACGATGCTCTTGCCCATGTTGCTGCTTTCGTCGAGGAGTGGTCGGTGGAGGATGCGTCAGGCGAGTCCGAGGACCCCGAGGTAGGCGGTCCAGAGAGCGTGTCCGAAGACGATGCCGATCCACGCGCCGATCAGCATCGACGGCCCGAACGGCACGCCACCGCGCCATCGCGCACGTCGTGTGGTGACCAGCGCGATCGCGACGGTACCTCCGACCACGAAGGCGCCGAAAGCACCCACTGCGAGGGGTCCCCATCCGAGGTACGCGAGGACGAGCCCGAGGACGACGGCGAGTTTCACGTCGCCGAGCCCCATCCCGCCCGGAACCGCGACGGCCAGCGCGAGGTAGGCGCCGCCCAGGACCACCGCCCCGATCCCCGCCCGGCCGAGGGCCGCGAGGTCTCCGCTCAGCACCGAGACGACGACCAGGAGGACGGCGAGGACCACGGCGGACGGGTAGACGATCGCGTTCGGCAGGGTGTGCGTCTCGAGGTCGATCAGCGCGAGGGCGACGGAGACCGCCATGAGGTAGAGCAGAGCCGCGAGGAGGACCGCCTGGGCTGCAGGGACACGGACGGGTCCGATCACCACGGGTCCGGAGACCGCGACGGCCGCGACCGCGACGAACAGCAGTGCGGTCGACAGCTCGACGATCGGGTACCGAGGCGAGATCGGCTCCGCGCAGTCCCGGCACCGTCCGCGCAGGAGCACCCAGGAGAGCACCGGCACGTTGTCCCGACGCCGGATGGCGTGTCCGCACCCGGGGCAGGAGCTCGGCGGCGACACCACCGAGAGGCCGGCGGGGACGCGGTGGACGACGACGTTCAGGAAGGAGCCGACGAGCAGGCCGAGCACGCCGGCGAGGACGACGACGATCGGCAGGACCTCGCCCACGCCGATCACCTGCACGCCCCCGTGCTGGTCGTCGCGCACGAGCCGTCTGCCTTGAACGCCGCCTGCACCTCCACCTGCGTGGTCACGCCGTAGGAGGTCGACACGGGTTGGAGGAACTTCGGCGGCGCGGTGGTCAGCAGGCGCTGGTCGTAGACGTAGTTCTTCGAGAACCCCGTGCTGCCCGTCGTCGCGACGGGTCCACGCCAGTTCTGCGCGATGGAGCCGATGACCTTGAGCACACCCAGCTTCGACCCGATGTCGTAGTTCTGGTTCCAGAACGTCCCCGCGTTGCTCGCGATCGCCGCACTGATCGTCAGGGACTCTCCGCCGGAGCGGTTGAGGAGTCGGACGCCGCTCTGGTTGCAGCGTGTGGTGTCGGTGACGTTGCCGACGCCCCACTGGTAGACGGTCGGGTAGGAGGTGCAGCGTGCGGGGTTGTAGACCTCGACGGCGTTCTGCCCGACCAGTCCGAGGATGTCGTTCGTCGCGCTGACGTAGGTGATGTCGTCCGTCACCCAGATGGTGCCGGACGACGCGATGGTCATGGCACCGGCGAACGCGCCGCTGACGAACACGTCCCCCGCCGAGCAGCTGTACGTGTCCGACGCCGACCCGGTCTGCGCGTACGAACCCGACGTGCCGCCGTTGATCCACTCGCCGGCGGCCGGGAAGCCCTGCCCGTTGCTGAAGGGCTGGTTCGTCGTGGTCGTTGTGGTCCCGTTCGATCGCACGGTGACCGTCGTCGTGCAGTACGTGTTCGTGTACTTCGAGGGGAACGTGTTCGCCGCCCAGGAGTTGGCGTTGTTCGAGGCGGTCGGCACGTCCTGGACGTACATGAGGTTCGCCGGGAGGGTCGTGATGGTGGCACCGGCAGCGCTCTGCAGGTCCGAGATGGTCCCGCACAGTGCGGCGGACTTCGCGAGGTCGGCTCCCGCCTTGACCTCACCGGTCGACGCGACCACCTGGATCTGCGTCGCCTTGGACCACGGCGACCAGACGGTCATCTTGCCGTTGCCGAGGAACGACACCCGCGTCGGCCCTGTGTAGAGGCATCCGGGACGAGGGACCGTGGTCGGGGTGTCCGTGCGGGTCTCCTGCGACATGTTCGAGTTCAACGCGGGGAGCCCGAGGTAGGGCACCGCGGTCGCGGCGCCGCCGTTGAACACGCCGCTGCACGTCCCGCTGGACGGGCGGACGCTCGTGTCGTGCTGCTCGACGGTGCCGTTGAACACCGTCGAGCAGGCCGCGGTGAACACGTCGTTCGTCCGGATGGGACCGTTCAGGACGTCGGTCCCGGCGAACTGCACCGCCTGGCACTTCGTCCCGCTCTGCCACTGGTACATGGTGGTGCAGGAGCTGCCCGAGATCGCCGGGTTCGACGATTCGTAGTTCGTGAAGTAGAGGTAGTTGATGAAGCCGTCGCCCTTGAGGTTGGCGACCAGGGACCGCACGCTGCCGCCCGACTTGCCGGTCACGCGGACCTTCAGGACGCCCTTCGACGAGTAGTTCGAGTTGTCGACCTCGTACCGGTACCACTGGTCCGTCGACCCGACGACCGCTGCCCACTTCGAGAAGGCGTCGTTGCCGTTCTGTCCGCTGAAGGTCGACCCGCTGTCCTTGCTGAACTGCGCGTCGGCGTTGCCGTAGAGGGCGTACCCGTTGTCGTTCGAGAGCTTCGACTGGTAGTCGGCGAGCCCCGCGTACGCGGCGGCGATCGCGTTCTGGAAGTTGCGGTCGGTCGCCGACTTCACGGCGCCGGACGTCGACACGGCGATCATGGTCGCGACGAGCAGCATCATGACGGTGCCGAAGATGAGCACGTTGGCGAGGATCATGCCCCGCTCGTCGCGCTGGGCCCGGTCCAGGAGTGCGTGGATCCGCCTCACGGGGTCCCTCCGGTGTTCGTCCCGTAGACCACGTTGAAGAGGTACAGGGTGTTCTGGATGTGGGTGTTCCCGGACAGGCCGGCCGTCGACGAGCCGAGCTCGAGGTTCACGCGCACGGCACGGACGTTCCCGAGCTGCGTCGCGGCGAGCGTGCCGTCCGACTGCGTCGGGACGGTGGTGCCGTTAGCCCCGAGGTACTCGAACAGCGGGTCGCCGTCGACCGTGGGGGACGCGACGGGTCCACCCACGACGACGCTGCGCGTCGGCGTCTGCGAGGTGGCGGGGAACGTCCAGAAGCCGTTGTTGGCGGTGCCGTCCCACTGGTCCAGGACGATCCGCTTGGCAGCGTTGACGGAGTACCGGATCTGGACGGGCTTGTCGGTGCTGTTGCCGTCCAGGTTGATGTAGGCGTAGAAGGTCGTCCGTGTCGGCGCGGCTTCCGTCAGCGCCGCGGCGTAGCTGCCGTCCGCCTTGGGCAACAGGCTCGCCGCGTGGACGTACCGGGTCAGCGAGTTCATGACGATCGACGCCGACCGTGCGTTCTGGTCGGACGTGGTGTTCGTCGAACCGGCCCGGAGCGTGGCGGTGAAGAAGCCGCCGACGGCGACGAGGATGACCATCGCCACGCTCACCGCGACCAGCAGCTCGGAGAGCGTGACGCCCGACTGATCGGCGTGCATCCGACGGAGGGCCCCGGTCACGACGTCTGCCCTCGGGGGTCGAGCGTGAGCGTGTTGTCGTAGCTGATGACCACGAGCGCGCTCTTCTGGTTCACGCGGCCGCTCGTGACCGCGTTCACGTTGGAGGCGTTCGAGGCGATCTCGTTCTTGGTCGTCGCGCCGAAGGACGTCCCCGAGTAGAGGGTCCAGGTCCCGAAGGGCAGGGCGATCGTCGCCGTGTCCGCTGACGAGAGCGGGAACTTCATCGTCATGCCGGCGGAGCACCCCGGGTCACCGGCAGCGGGGTTCGAGGACGACACCGCGGTCACGTAGCGGCTCTTGACCCCCTTCACCGTTGCGACGCCCATCATCACGGACGCCGAGGACGGCACCCCCGGTGACGTCTCGATCGTCCCCGGTGCCGAGCCGACTGCCCCAGAGGGATTCGGTGTCGACCATGCCGACGGGTTCGGGCTGAGACAGCTCGAGGACGACGCCGAACTGTTCGAGTACGGACCCGCGTAGACGGTGTAGCCCGAGGTGAACGGGAACACCGGCAGGCTCGGCGTCGAGGCGGACGTGACGGCGAGCGAGGTGCTGGTGACGTCCCACGGCTTGACCGTGTCGAGGCCGCCGACCGTCGAGGAGAGCACCGTCACCATGTTCGTGGGGAGCGTCGCGTTGTAGCCCTTCGCGTACTGCAGCGTCAGCTGGCTCGCGCGGTCGTACACGAACGGGACCGGTGAGCTCGCGCCGGCGGAGACGGTGATCGGCGACTGGGAGGACGGCTGCGCCTGGTTCGTGTCGATGCCACCGGTGGTGTTCGCGGTGACCGTGTAGTCGCCGGGCGCCACGTTGACCGCGTAGGAGCAGCCCTGTGCGTCGGTCGGCTGGACCGCCGTGGTGAGCGCGGAGCCACCGCCGCCGGAGACCGGCGTGACGGTGATGCCGACGCCCGCGTACGGGGCACCGGACGCGGTCGCCACCGAGACGATGAGTGTGCCGTAGCCGGGGTCGGTCACGGCGTCGCTCGGGGCGATCGCCGAGGTGACCGAGGTCGAGCTCGTGCCGCCGCCGCGCGGGTTCGGCCAGCTCACGGTCTCGACGACGCTCTTGTAGGCCAGCTTGCCGGTCGATGTCCCGCAGGCTCCGGTCGCACCGTCGCTCTGCACCCAGGACACCGCACGGTCGATCCGGTACTCGACGTTGCCGACCGTCTTCCGGTTGTCGGCGCCCGCCTTGCCGACGACCTTGAAGATCCCGGCGGTCGACGCCGCGGCGGTCTGCCGGAGCGTGTCGATGTCCTGCGAGGCCAGCGCCACCGCGGTCTCACGGCCGCGGGTCGTCTGGGTGAGCTGCAGGGTGTTCGCGATGCCGTAGGCGATGCCCACCGACATCACCGCGAACACCATCATCGCGACCATGACCTCGATGATCGAGAAGCCGGCCTCGCCGTCGCGCTCGTCGCGCGGGCTGAGGACGTCCCGCAGTCGTCGGATCATGGTCACCTCCTGGTCGGTGTTCGGGTGAGCGAAAGGGCGGTCCGTCCTTCGACGGACCGCCCTTCAGGCGATCAGTTGGATCAGCAGGTACCGGCGACGGCCGACGTGCTGTCCGTGATCTTGTAGGACGTCTTCGTCGCGCCGACGCCGCTGATGCAGAACGTGGTGGTCCCGGTGGACTTGAACGTCAGCTTGTTGTCCGTGCTCTCCGTGTAGCCGTACTGGCCGAGGGTCGTCGTGTTCACGTCGGTCGCGGCCGGCAGGGCGCCGTTCTTGTCGGTCTGGTACGCGATCACCGCGGTCTTCGCGTTGGCGAGGTCCGACTTCACCGAGGCGTCCTTCGCGTTGTTCTGCACGTTGAGGTACACCGGGATAGCGATCGCGGCGAGGATGCCGATGATGATCACGACGACGAGGAGCTCGATGAGCGTGAAGCCCTTCTCGTCCTCTTCGAGGAGTCCCTTGCGGCGAGCCTCGAGCTTGCCCATGAGAGCGAAGTACATGGTGTTTCCATTCTTTCGGGAATGCGATGGGAAGATTGTTCGGGGCGTGCTCGCCGCCGCTGACAAGAGTATTCAGGGCCAATTCCGGGCGGAATCCCGAGAACGGGGGGCAAGTGGGGAGCGAAATACCCCCACTCCCGGGGGCAGTGGGGGTAATTCCTCCCCCGCACGAGGGGTAGCGGAAAGTCGCTCCTACTTGATGAGGGACGTGATCTGGAAGATCGGCAGGTACAGCGCCACGATCATCCCGCCGACCACCACGCCCAGGAACGCGATGAGCAACGGCTCGATGAGGGCGGTCAGGGACTCTGTGGTCGCCTCGACCTCGGCGTCGTAGAAGATCGCGATCTTCTCGAGCATGACCTCGAGCGAACCCGCGTCCTCACCGACCGCCATCATCTGCGAGACCATGCTCGGGAATACTTTCTCATTTGCGAGCGGCGCGGATATCGACTCGCCTTTCCGAACGCTTTCCGCAACCCGTTCGAGTGCTTTCTGCACGACGAAGTTGTTCGAGACTTCACCGACGATCTGCAATGCCTGCAGAATCGGGACGCCGGCCCCGATCATGTTCGAGAAATTGCGTGCGAACCGCGCAATGACGATCTTCTTCGTCAGCGGGCCGAACACCGGCAGACGCATCATCAGCGGGTCACGGACGGCGCGGAAACGATCGGTGTTCTTGTTGGCGCGGAACCAGAGCCACCCGACGACGACCGCGACGGCCAGCACGGGTCCGAGCCACCGCATCGCGTGGGACATCGTCACGAGGATCTGCGTCGGCACCGGCAGCTGCCCGCCGAGGCTCGAGAACATGTCCTGGAAGATCGGCACGATGAAGATGAGCATGATGACGACCGCGAGCAGCGACATCACCAGCACGACGACCGGGTAGGTCATCGCCGATTTGATGGTCGACCGGAGCTTGTGCTCCTTCTCGAAGTTCGTCGCGATGGAGTCCATCGCCTGGTCGAGGAAGCCGCCGGTCTCACCCGCCCGGATCATGTTGATCATGATCGGGGGGAAGTCGACCGGGTACTTCGCCACGGCGTCGGAGAAGGAGACACCGCGCTCGACGTCGTCCCGGACCTTGCCGAGGATCACCTTGAGCTTCTTGTTCTCCGTCTGGTCGGCGAGGATCGACAGCGCGCGCAGCAGGGAGAGCCCCGACGTCAGCATGGTCGACGCCTGACGCGACATGATCGCCAGGTCCTTGAGCCCCACACCCTTCTCGAACCCCGGGATCTTGATCTCGGTCTGCAACCCGGTGCCGGGCTTCGCCTCGGTGATGGCGATCGGCGAGACGCCCATGCCCCGCAGACGCTGGACGACCGCTCCTTCGGAGGACGCGTCGAGCCGTCCCTTGACGAGCTTCCCGGCGCCGTCGCGCCCCCGGTAGTCGTAGGCGAGCGACATCAGTGGCCTCCTGAGTACTTGTCGCCGAAGTCGATCTCGGACGCGGCGATCGCGGCGGCCGAGGAGTCGGACGGGGACTCGACGCGCTGCACGAGGCGGTCGAAGCCCTCGTGGTCGTGCACCTTCTCCATCGCGGCAGCCCGTGTGACGGTGCCGACGTTGACGAGCTCGGCGAGGTCCTGGTCCATCGTGTGCATCCCCATGTCACGCCCGGCCTGCATGGCAGAGGTGATCTGGTACGTCTTGCCCTCGCGCACGAGGTTCCCGATGGCCGGGGTGGTCCTCATGATCTCGGTGGCGACGACCCGGCCGGCACCGTTGGCCTTCGGCACGAGCGTCTGGCAGACGACCCCCTCGAGCGTCGAGGCGAGCTGCGTCCGGATCTGCCCCTGCTGGTGCGGCGGGAAGACGTCGATGACGCGGTCGATCGTGCCGGGAGCGCTCTGGGTGTGCAGGGTGGCGAACACGAGGTGGCCGGTCTCGGCCGCGGTGAGGGCTACGGAGATCGTCTCGAGGTCGCGGAGCTCGCCGATCAGGATGACGTCCGGGTCCTGGCGCAGCACGTGCTTCAGGGCGGCGGCGAACGAGTGCGTGTCGGCCCCGACCTCGCGCTGGTTGATGATCGCCTTCTTGTGGTCGTGCATGAACTCGATCGGGTCCTCGACCGTGACGATGTGGTCGGCCCGGGTCTCGTTGACGAGGTCGATGAGCGCGGCGAGCGTGGTCGACTTGCCGGAACCGGTCGGCCCGGTCACGAGCACGAGTCCGCGCGGCAGCTTGGCGAACTCCCCCACGTGCTCGGGGATGCCGAGCTGCTTGAGGGTCTTGATCTTGGTCGGGATGATGCGGAAGGCCGCGCCCCAGTTCCCGCGCTGCTGGTAGTAGTTCACGCGGAAGCGGTACTCGGGCGACAGCGAGTACGCGAAGTCGAGTTCCTGCTCGTGGTCGAACTGCCCGGCCTGCTCCACCGAGAGCAGGGTCTTGAGGGCGGCGATCACCTTGTTCCGCGCCCACGGCCCACCGGGGACCGCCGGCCGCAGGGATCCGTCGACGCGCACGGTCGGGGCCGCGTCCGCGGTGAGGTGGAGGTCCGACGCACCCTGGTAGACGACCTGGGCGAGCGCGGTGATGAGGTCGGGGTCGGCGACCTCACGCGCGTGGCGGGTGAAGTTGATCTCGTCGTGGCCGGCGGGCGCGGGCACGTGGGTGGCCGCGACGTGGGCGACGGTCGGGAGGATCGTGGTCGGTTCCGCAGGCACGACCGGCAGGTGCTGGGTCACCGCGTCGGCGTAGCCGTAGGACGCGGTCGACGGCGGGACGGCTGCGGACGGCGTCGCGGGGCGGGCGTGCGGCTGCGCGACCGGCACGGCGACGGGGTCGCCGGACGGCGCCGGCCAGGACCCGCTCGGGACGGACGCGGAGGGCGCGGCGGCACCGGGGACGGGCGCAGCCGGAGCCGGCCACGCGGTGTCACCCGACAGGTCGTAGACCGGCGCGGCCGAGGCGGGGGCGATCTGCGCCTCCACGGCCGGCGACGTCGGCTGCTGCGCCGCTGCGGCCGCGAGCCGGGCGGCGCGGCGACCACCGACCTCGTGGCCGGGACGGCCCGGGTGCCACCCCGCGACCGGCTCGTCGCCGGGCACGGAGATGTCGTAGACGGAATCGGTCATCGTTCCACTCCCACGCCTACGCGACCACGCGCAGGATCTCGTCGATGCTCGTCATGCCGAGCTTGACCTTCTCCCACCCGTCCTGGCGGAGGGTGAGCATGCCCTGCTGCTGGGCGACGCGGCCGATCTCGGCGCTCGAGGCACGCGAGACGGCGAGGCGCTCGATCTCCTCCGTCACGGTCATGACCTCGTGCAGGGCGATGCGGCCTCGGTACCCGGTGTTCGAGCACACGGCGCAGCCGACCGGGCCGAAGAACTCCGGCACGGCGGTGTCCTCGGTGCCCACGAAGCCGAGCGCCACGAGCTGCGCCGGCGTGTACTGCGCCGGGGCCTTGCAGCGGTCGCAGAGCCGTCGTGCCAGACGCTGGGCGACCACGGAGTCGAGTGCAGACCCGACGAGGAACGGCTCGATGTCCATCTCCGTCAGTCGCGTCACCGCCGACGGGGCGTCGTTCGTGTGCAGCGTGGACAGCACGAGGTGGCCGGTGAGCGAGGCCTCGATCGCGATCTGCGCGGTCTCGTGGTCGCGGATCTCGCCGAGGAGCACGACGTCGGGGTCGGACCGGAGGATCGACCGCAGGGCCGACGCGAACGTGAGTCCGGCCTTCGGGTTGACCTGCACCTGGTTGATGCCGGCCATCCGGTACTCGACCGGGTCCTCGACGGTGATGACGTTGATCTCGGGACGGGCGACCGCGTTGAGGGTCGTGTAGAGCGTCGTCGACTTGCCGGACCCGGTGGGACCGGTGACGAGGATCATGCCGTACGGCTTCGAGTAGGAGCGCTGGTACGCCTGGAAGTTCTGCTCGAGCAGGTTGAGGTCCTTGAGGGACATCGACGTGTTCGTGTTGTCGAGGATCCGCATGACGACCTTCTCGCCCCACACGGTGGGGAGCGTCGCGACGCGGAGGTCGATCTGCCGGCCACCGTGGCGCACCGACATGCGGCCGTCCTGCGGCTTCCGACGCTCGGCGATGTCGATGTCGCTCATGATCTTGAGCCGGCTGATGACGCCGTTCTGGATGTTCTTCGGCGCCGGGGCCATCTCGTGCAGCACGCCGTCGATGCGGTAGCGCACCCGGACCTCGTGCTCGCCGGGCTCGATGTGGATGTCCGACGCGTGGTCCTGGATGGCCTGGGACACGAGCAGGTTGACGAACCGGACGATCGGGACGTCGTCGAGCGCGCCGTCGGTGAGGTCGACCTGCTGCTGGGTCTGCGCCGATGCCTCTTCCTCGAGCGAGGAGGTCAGGTCGTTCAGCTCGTCGTCGGCACGCAGGTAGCGGTCGAGTGCTGCGGCGAGGTCGCGCTCGTCGACCTGCAGCGGCTTCACGGGGCGTCCGGAAGCGGTCCGGGCGTCGTCGATCGCCAGCACGTTCGTCGGGTTCACCATCGCGAGGACGAGGACGTCGCCCTCGAACCCGACGCCGAGCACGCCGTGCCGACGGCAGAGGGCCGCCGGCAGCATCGACACCGCGGTGCCGTCGACCGGGTAGTCCGTCAGCGGGACGGTCTTGGAGTTGTTCGACGCAGCGCGCGCGGTGATGTACTGCGCCTCGCTGACGAGGCCCTGGTCGACGAGCGAGCGGATCGAACGGTCGTCGATCTCCTCGTCGCCGGTCATCGAGTCGAGGTGCTCGATCGGCAGGGCTCCGTTGAGGATGAGGATCTCGGACAGCGTGGCCATGAGCTGCGGAGCCTCCTTCGGGTCGCGCGCGGTTCGTGGGGACGAGCGCCGCAGGGGTTCGACGCCCGACCACGCTACGTCCGCACGGAACGGCCACCGCAGTCCCACAACGAGGGGGCGAGGGGGTGTTCGGTGGCCCCAGTGCAGGGGTACCCGCGGGTATCGACACCGCCGACGGCGTGCGCGCCGAGGGCCGCGACGACCCCCGTCAGAGGGTCGTCGACGCGGTGACGTGCACCGGCCCCGGGACGAACCCGAGCCGCTCGTAGATGCGTCCGGCGCCGGTCGGGTTCTCGGCGTCGACGTGCAGGACCGCGGCGGACAGCCCCTCGGCACGCATCCCCTGCAGCGCGGCGTCGAGGACGATCGGCGCGAGTCCCGTCCCTCGTGCCGCCCGCACGACACCGACCCAGTGCACGTACCCGAACGACCGGCCGCGAGCGGCGAAGCCGTCCGGATCCACCTCGACGAGTGCGAACGCCACGATCCGGCCCGAGGGGTCGACGACGACCCGGCCGAGGTCGAGCCGGGCCGTCGCCGCGGTGAGGAACCCGCGCCAGTCGGACTCGACCATCGGTTGCGATCCCCAGTGGTCGCGGAAGGCGTCGTTCTTCGCGATCCGCAGCGGCTCGATGTCGTCGGACCTCGTCGCACGCACGACGTACCCGTCCGGCACCGGCGGGACCACGATCTCGGCGCGGTCGCCGAGCACGACCTGCATGTCGACCCAGTGGCGGACCGGCTCAAACTCGAAGTGGGCCGCCAGACGGAGCGCACCGGTCCCCTGCGCGGCGCCGACCTCGATCGTCGCCGGCAGGTCGAGGTCGAGCGCGGCGAGTCGCTGCCGCGCGCGCCCGATGAGCCACGCGAGCACACGACGGCCGATCCCCCGGCCGCGCAGCGCGGGATGGACCGCCCCCTCGAGCACCACGCGAGCAGCGGTGACGCGAGAGGGGACGTCGATGACGATGCCGTACGCCTGCACATGCCCATCAGCATCGACGCCGACGAGGGTGTCCCGAGCGAGGTCGAGCCCTTCGGTGGAGAACGTCCGCTCCAGGCTCGCTGTGGAGGGACGAGCGTGTGGGTCGTCCACCGCGGCAGCCGCCACGGCGAGGGCGTGCACGGCCGCCAGGTCGTCCCGGGTCGCAGACCGGAAGGTCAGCCCGGCGATCGGGACCGGGAGCTCGAGGTGGGCCGGGGCGGTGATCCGTTCGCGCAGCGTTGCCATCCGCCCAGCCTGCCAGCGGTCACGGGCGCGACGGCGGAAAGTGCTCGACGTGCAGCCCTGCTCCGGGACATGATGAGTCATGGACATCACGAGCGTGACCGTGGGGCTGCCCGTCACCGACATCGAGGCGTCCTGCCTCTGGTACGGCGCCGTGTTCGAACGTGCCGAACCGGACCTCGAGCCCGACGAGGGCATCGCCGAGTACGAGGTCGGCGGCATCTGGATCCAGCTCTACGAGGACGCCGACGCCGAGGAGAACCCCGTGAGCGTCCGCTTCGGCGTCGACGACGTCGCCGCCCAGCACGCACGCATCGGCGCACTCGGGATCGACATCGGCCCGGTCGAGTGCGTCGACGGAGCCGTCGACTGGTTCGACGTCCGCGATCCCGACGGCAACGTCCTGAGCCTGTTCTCCCTCGTCGACGAGACCGGCCGGGGCTCCGGACGCGACAACGGGGCGGACCGCGCGGTCTGAGCCGTCACGCCACCAACGGGAACGGCCCCCGCATCCGAGGATGCGGGGGCCGTTCCGGTGGAGCTCAGGCTCAGTTGTAGGTGCCCGGCGTGAAGTCGTCCGACGAGAAGCTGTCGAAGTCGACGAAGCTCAGGTCGGCGTCCGAGAACGACGAGTCGTCCGCGAAGATGCGGTTCGGGTACCGCTCCGCCTTCGCTTCTTCCGTCGCGTTCACGTCCACGTCGCGGTACCGGCTGAGGCCCGTCCCGGCGGGGATGAGCTTACCGATGATGACGTTCTCCTTGAGGCCGACGAGGTGGTCCTGCTTGCCCTCCATGGCCGCCTGCGTGAGCACGCGGGTGGTCTCCTGGAAGGACGCGGCGGACAGCCACGACTCGGTCGCGAGGGACGCCTTCGTGATGCCCATGACCTCCTGGCGAGCGGAAGCGGTCTTGCGACCCTCCTGCAGCGCCGCACGGTTGAGCTCGTTGTACCGCGAACGGTCCACGAGCTCGCCCGGGAGCAGGTCGGTGTCGCCGTGGTCGACGACGGTGACCTTGCGGAGCATCTGGCGCACGATGACCTCGATGTGCTTGTCGTGGATCGGCACGCCCTGCGAGCCGTACACGTCCTGCACACCGTTGACGAGGTGCTTCTGGACCTCACGGACACCCTTGACGCGGAGGACTTCCTTCGGGTCGACGGTGCCGGCGATGAACTGCTCGCCGAGCTCGACGTGCTGTCCGTCCTCGATGAGGAGCGTCGCACGCTTCAGCACCGGGTAGATGAACGGCTCGTCACCGTTGTCCGGCGTGAGGATGATGCGACGACCCTTGTCGGTGTCCTCGATCGTGGCGCGGCCGGGGGCCTCGGCGATCGGGGACGCGCCCTTGGGGGTACGCGCCTCGAAGAGCTCCGTGACACGCGGCAGACCCTGGGTGATGTCGTCGGCCGAGGCCGAACCACCCGTGTGGAAGGTACGCATCGTCAGCTGGGTACCGGGCTCACCGATGGACTGGGCGGCGATGATGCCGACCGCCTCGCCGATGTCGACGAGGTTGCCCGTGGCGAGCGAACGGCCGTAGCACTTCGCGCAGACACCGACGCTCGACTCGCAGGTCAGGACCGAGCGCACCTTGATGCTCTCGACACCGGCCGCGAGCAGCTTGTCGATGAGGACGTCACCGACGTCCTCGCCGGCCTCGGCGACGACCGTGCCCTTCGCGTCCACGGCCGGGGTGGCCAGGGTGCGGGAGTACACGGTGTTCTCGACGCGCGGGTCGCGCACGAGCTTGCCGTCGGCGCCCACGGTCGCGATCGGGAGCTCGAGGCCCCGGGTCGTGCCGCAGTCGTCCTCGCGGATGATGACGTCCTGCGAGACGTCCACGAGACGACGGGTGAGGTACCCGGAGTCCGCGGTACGGAGCGCGGTGTCGGCAAGACCCTTGCGAGCACCGTGCGTGGCGATGAAGTACTCCGCCACGGTCAGGCCCTCGCGGTACGAGTTGATGATCGGGCGGGCGATGATCTCGCCCTTCGGGTTGTTCACCAGACCACGCATACCGGCGATGTTGCGGACCTGGAGCCAGTTACCACGAGCACCGGAGGACACCATGCGGTTGATGGTGTTGTCGACCGGGAAGTTGTCGCGCATCTCCTGCGCGATCTCGTTCGTGGCCTCGGTCCAGATCTTGATCAGGTCGGCGCGACGCTCGGCGTCGGTGATCAGACCCTTGTCGAACTCGCCCTGCACCTTGGCGGCCTGGACCTCGTAGCCCGCGATGATCTCCTTCTTGCGAGGAGGCGTCACGACGTCGGAGAGCGCCACGGTCACACCGGAGCGCGTGCCCCAGTAGAAGCCCGCGTCCTTGATCCGGTCCAGCGCGGCGGCCGTCTCGGTCTTGGAGTAGCGCTCGGCGAGGTCGTTGACGATCGCGGAGAGCACGCCCTTGTCGGTGACCTTCTGGACGAACGGGTAGTTCGCCGGGAGGGTCTCGTTGAAGAGCGCACGGCCCAGGGTCGTCTCGAGCAGCACGGTGTCGCCCTGCTCGTAGCCCTCGGGTGCTTCACCCTCGGCGAAGTGGACGTCCGCCATGCGGATCTTCACGAGCGCGTTGAGGTGCAGCGTGCCCTGGTCCTTCGCGAGGATGGCCTCGGCGACGGAGGAGAACGCACGACCTTCACCCACGGCGCCCTCGCGGACGGTCGTGAGGTGGTGCAGACCGATGATCATGTCCTGTGCGGGCAGGGTCACCGGACGGCCGTCGGACGGCTTCAGGATGTTGTTCGAGGCGAGCATCAGGATGCGGGCCTCGGCCTGGGCCTCGACCGACAGCGGCAGGTGCACGGCCATCTGGTCACCGTCGAAGTCCGCGTTGAACGCAGCACACACGAGCGGGTGGAGCTGGATGGCCTTGCCCTCGACGAGCTGCGGCTCGAACGCCTGGATGCCCAGACGGTGCAGCGTCGGCGCACGGTTCAGCAGCACGGGGCGCTCGCGGATGATCTCCTCGAGCACGTCCCACACCTGCGGACGCGAACGCTCGACCATGCGCTTGGCCGACTTGATGTTCTGCGCGTGCGACAGGTCGATCAGGCGCTTGATCACGAACGGCTTGAAGAGCTCGAGCGCCATCTGCTTGGGCAGACCGCACTGGTGCAGCTTCAGCTGCGGGCCGACGATGATGACCGAACGGCCCGAGTAGTCGACGCGCTTGCCGAGCAGGTTCTGGCGGAAACGACCCTGCTTGCCCTTGAGCATGTCGCTCAGGGACTTCAGGGCGCGGTTGCCGGTACCCGTGACCGGACGACCACGACGACCGTTGTCGAACAGCGCGTCGACCGCTTCCTGCAGCATGCGCTTCTCGTTGTTCACGATGATCTCGGGGGCACCGAGGTCGAGCAGGCGGCGGAGACGGTTGTTGCGGTTGATCACACGACGGTAGAGGTCGTTGAGGTCACTCGTGGCGAAGCGCCCACCGTCGAGCTGCACCATCGGGCGCAGCTCCGGCGGGATGACCGGCACGACGTCGAGCACCATCGCGGCCGGCGAGTTGCCGGTGGCGAGGAAGGAGCTGACGACGCGCAGACGCTTGATCGCGCGGATCTTCTTCTGGCCCTTGCCCTCGGCGATCTGCAGGCGCAGCGCCTCGGCCTCGGCGGCCAGGTCGAACGCCTCGAGCCGCAGCTTGATCGCCTCGGCGCCCATGTAGGCGTCGAAGTAGATCCCGAAGCGGTCCTGGAGCTCGTGGAAGACGGCGTCCTCGGGCTTGAGGTCGCCCACCTTGAGGTTGCGGAAGTCCTCCCACACGCGCTCGAGGCGGGTGATGTCCTCGTCGAACGACTTGCGGACCTGGGACATCTCCTTCTCGGCGGTGTCCTTGGTGCGGCGCTTGACGTCGGCCTTGGCGCCCTCTTCCTCGAGCGCTGCGAGGTCGTCCTCGAGCTTCTTGAGGCGGTCGGCGATGATCGAGTCGCGCTGCCCCTCGAGGTTCTTGATCTCGAGGCGCATCTCGTTCTCGAGACCCGGCATGTCGGCGTGACGGCCCTCTTCATCGATGTCGATGATCATGTACGCCGCGAAGTAGATGACCTTCTCGAGGTCCTTCGGCGCCATGTCGAGGAGGTAACCGAGGCGCGACGGGACGCCCTTGAAGTACCAGATGTGCGTGACGGGCGCGGCGAGCTCGATGTGGCCCATGCGCTCACGGCGGACCGAGGACTTGGTGACCTCGACGCCGCAGCGCTCGCAGACGATGCCCTTGAACCGGACACGCTTGTACTTGCCGCAGGCGCACTCCCAGTCGCGGGACGGACCGAAGATCTGCTCGCCGAACAGACCGTCCTTCTCGGGCTTGAGGGTGCGGTAGTTGATGGTCTCCGGCTTCTTGACCTCGCCGTACGACCACTGGCGGATGTCCTCGGCCGTGGCGAGACCGATCCGCAGTGCGTCAAATGAAGTTGCTTCGAGCAATGTTCTTCTCTCTAGCTGGATTCGTTACGAGTACGGGCGGGATCAGATGTCGTCGACGGACGACGACTCGAACCGCGAGGAGATGTTGATGCCGAGCTCTTCAGCGGCACGGAAGACCTCGTCGTCCGTGTCGCGGAGGCTGACCGCCTGGCCGTCGGCCGAGAGGACCTCGACGTTCAGGCAGAGCGACTGCATCTCCTTCATGAGGACCTTGAACGACTCCGGGATACCCGGCTCCTGGATGTTCTCGCCCTTGACGATCGCCTCGTAGACCTTCACGCGGCCGAGGATGTCGTCGGACTTGATCGTCAGGAGCTCCTGGAGGGCGTAGGCGGCGCCGTACGCCTCGAGCGCCCACACCTCCATCTCGCCGAAGCGCTGTCCACCGAACTGCGCCTTACCACCCAGCGGCTGCTGCGTGATCATCGAGTACGGACCGGTCGAACGGGCGTGGATCTTGTCGTCGACCAGGTGGTGCAGCTTGAGGATGTACATGTAGCCGACCGACACGGGCTCCGGGAACGGCTCGCCGGAGCGACCGTCGAAGAGCTGCGCCTTGCCGGACGAACCGATCAGGCGCTCGCCGTCGCGGTTCGGGAGGGTCGAGTCGAGGAGGCCCTCGATCTCGCGCTCGTAGGCACCGTCGAACACCGGGGTGGCGACCTTCGTGCCGGGCTCTGCGCTGCGGGCTGCCTCGGGGAGGGCAGAAGCCCACTCCTGGATGCCCTCGACGTTCCAGCCCTGCTTCGCGAGCCACCCGAGGTGGATCTCGAGGACCTGGCCGAAGTTCATGCGGCCGGGGACGCCGAGCGGGTTGAGCACGATGTCGACGGGGGTGCCGTCGGCGAGGAACGGCATGTCCTCGACCGGGAGGATGGTCGAGATGACGCCCTTGTTGCCGTGACGACCGGCGAGCTTGTCGCCCGCGGTGATCTTGCGCTTCTGGGCGATGTACACGACCACGCGCTGGTTGACGCCCGAGCCGAGCTCGTCGTCGCCGTCCTGCGAGTCGAACACCTTGACGCCGATGATCGTGCCCTCTTCACCGTGGGGCACCTTGAGCGAGGTGTCGCGGACTTCGCGCGACTTCTCGTTGAAGATGGCGCGGAGGAGGCGCTCTTCGGCGCTGAGCTCGGTCTCGCCCTTCGGCGTGACCTTGCCGACCAGGATGTCGCCGGGGCGGACCTCGGCACCGATGCGGATGATGCCGCGCTCGTCGAGGTCGGCCAGGAGGTCCGGGCTGACGTTCGGGAGGTCGCGGGTGATCTCTTCCTTGCCGAGCTTCGTGTCGCGGGCGTCGACCTCGTACTCCTCGATGTGGATCGAGGAGAGCGTGTCGTCCTTCACGAGGTTCTGCGACAGGATCATCGCGTCCTCGTAGTTGTAGCCCTCCCACGGCATGAACGCGACGAGGAGGTTCTTGCCGAGCGCGAGCTCGCCGTTCTCCGTCGCGGGACCGTCGGCGATCACCTCGCCCTGCTCCACACGCTCACCGGCCGAGACGACCACGCGGTGGTTGTAGCTCGTGCCCTGGTTCGAGCGGTCGAACTTGCGCAGGTAGTAGGTCTGCGTGCCGCCCTCGTCGAGCTGCAGGGTCACGGCGTCGGCCGAGACCTCGGAGACGACACCGGCCTTGTCGGCGGTGACGACGTCGCCGGCGTCGATGGCGGTGTAGCCCTCCATGCCGGTGCCGACGAGCGGCGACTCGGAGCGGAGCAGCGGGACAGCCTGACGCTGCATGTTCGCACCCATGAGGGCGCGGTTCGCGTCGTCGTGCTCGAGGAACGGGATGAGCGACGTCGCGACCGACACCATCTGGCGCGGGGAGACGTCCATGTAGTCGACCTCGTCCTTGCCGACGAGCTCGACCTCGCCGCCCTTCTTCCGGACGAGCACCTTGTCGTCCTGGAAGTGGAAGGAGTCGGTGAGCGGGGCGTTCGCCTGCGCGACGACGAAGTCGTCCTCTTCCGAGGCCGTGAGGTAGTCGATGGTCGTGGTGACCTGACCGTTCACGACGCGACGGTACGGCGTCTCGATGAAGCCGAAGGAGTTGATCCGACCGAACGACGCGAGCGAGCCGATCAGGCCGATGTTCGGGCCTTCCGGGGTCTCGATCGGGCACATGCGGCCGTAGTGCGACGGGTGGACGTCACGGACCTCGACGCCGGCACGCTCACGGGACAGACCACCCGGGCCGAGGGCCGAGAGGCGACGCTTGTGCGTCAGGCCCGCGAGCGGGTTGTTCTGGTCCATGAACTGCGACAGCTGGGACGTCCCGAAGAACTCCTTGATCGCGGCGACGACGGGGCGCACGTTGATCAGGGTCTGCGGCGTGATCGCCTCGATGTCCTGCGTGGTCATGCGCTCGCGGACGACGCGCTCCATGCGGGACAGACCGGTGCGGACCTGGTTCTGGATGAGCTCGCCGACGGCGCGGATGCGACGGTTGCCGAAGTGGTCGATGTCGTCCACGTCGAGGCGCAGCTGCACCGGCTCGCCGTCACGGACACCGTCGAGCGTGGTCTTCTCGGCGTGCAGCGAGACCAGGTACTTGATCGTGCGGACGATGTCCTGCACGGTCAGGACCGAGTCGCTGAGCGGCGCGTCGATGCCGAGCTTGCGGTTGACCTTGTAGCGGCCGACCTTCGCGAGGTCGTAGCGCTTCGGGTTGAAGTAGAAGTTGTCGAGGAGCGCACGCGCGGCCTCGGCGGCGACCTGCTCGCCCGGACGCAGCTTGCGGTAGATGTCCTTGAGCGCCTCTTCCTTGGTGAGGATGGCGTCCTTCTCGAGGGTCGACTCGATCGAGGCGAAGCCCTGGAACTCGTCCATGATCTCTTCGCTCGTCATGCCGAGCGCCTTGAGGAACACGGTGACCGACTGCTTGCGCTTGCGGTCGATGCGCACGCCCACCTGGTCGCGCTTGTCGATCTCGAACTCGAGCCAGGCACCACGCGACGGGATCACGCGGGCGGAGTAGATGTCCTTGTCGGAGGTCTTCTCCTGCTGGCGCTCGAAGTACACGCCCGGCGAGCGGACGAGCTGCGAGACCACGACACGCTCGGTGCCGTTGATGATGAACGTGCCGCGCTCGGTCATGAGCGGGAAGTCGCCCATGAAGACGGTCTGCGTCTTGATCTCACCGGTCATGTGGTTCATGAACTCGGCGTTGACGTAGAGCGGGGCGGCGTAGGTCTTGCCACGCTCCTTGCACTCGTCGATCGAGTACTTCGGGTCCTCGAGCTCGGGCGACGTGAAGCCGAGCTGCATGGTCTCGCCGAGGTCCTCGATCGGGGAGATCTCCTCGAAGATCTCCTCGAGCCCGGAGTGCAGTGCGAGGTCGGTGCGACCCTGCTCCTGGCCTTCGGCGAGGCGGGCCTTCCAGACGTCGTTGCCGACGAGCCAGTCGAAGCTCTCCGTCTGGAGTGCGAGCAGATCAGGAACCGTGAGGGTGTCCGTGATCTTGGCGAACGAGAGTCGCGAGTGGTTGCGACCGTTCTTGGGGTTGGTGGATGCGTTGGGCGCAGCAGCCAAGGGTTTGACCTCCGGTAGGCCCCGTCGGGCCGGTACTGACGAGCAGCACGTAGGTGAGTGGATTGACGCTTCAGCGCACCCCTCGAAGACACGCGATCACGCGACGGCCGGTGAGCTGTGCACGTGTGCGATGATCTGGGTGGACGGGACCCGCCGACATATACGGGACCGGCACCACCAGGGCACGTTCTGGAAGAACGCTGCGTCGACCGCAATATGACGACACGGATGCCAGGGAGCGCGAACTGCCATCATAGGTCGGGCTCGTCGCGGATGTCCAGTCCTGGCTTGACCGAATTCGGCAGTGCCGTGTATAAGCCGGTGGACAGCGTGGGTATTCCCTGCTCCGCAGCCCGGCCACGCCCGCCAGCGCAGGACGCGCCTCCCCCGTCAGCGCAGGGCGCGGAACGCCGCCTCGGGCTGCCGCGTCCGCACGAACGTGACACGTCCGCGGTCGTCGGTGAACTCGATCCCGAGGCCCGGCGTGAGGATGAGCGCGCGGACGCCGCGTCCGATCCGGAGCCCGATGCCGCCGTACGTCGACGCGTCCGCCTCGACGAGTCGCACGTCGGTGATCCGGTCGCGGGCGATCCGTCGCGCGGGCAGCGGCCGGAAGCGCAGGACGACGTGGGTGTCCGTAACCGTCCACCCCGAGCGGGCGACGAGGAGCAGGAACCCGACCGCGACGCCGACGAGCGCCGGCACCAGCAGCGCCGTCTCCGGAGCGTCGCCCGGCCATCCGAGCACCGCTGCGGTCAGCCCGAGCCCGCCCACCAGCAGGACCGCACCCACCGCACGCATCCAGGTCGGCGCGTGCTCGCGCTCGGTGTGGGTGGACGGACGGGAGGCGCGGGTGGCGACCGCGGGACGGCTCGCGGTGGCGCGGCGGTACGTGGGCACGCTCATGGTGTCGGTCATGCGGGTCGACTCCTCGTGGGATCGGGTCCGTTCGTGCTCATATTTTACATAGCGCACGCAATGTGTTCAATGGTCACGGCGGGCGGACCACGGGCGGCGCGCAGGAGAGCGGGGAGCCCGGCGCACGCCGACGGCGCGCACACGAGGGGCAGTGGGGGTGCCGGACGGTCGCGCCGCGGTCACGAGCGGGGTGCGGAAGCGCGCGAGGTGTGGGGCACTGCGCGGATCGACGCACCGAGGTGACGACCCGGTGAACGGTAGGCGACGACCCTTGGCGTCCGCTGGTGGTGCATGTGCACGCATTCACCTGCGCCGGGTGGACCGGCCGGTCGGGACCGCGGACCCGGGTCAGCGCAGGACGAGGGCGACGGCCTCCGCGCGGGTGCGGACGCCGAGCTTCGTGAACACCTGGTTCACGTAGGACTTCACGGTGGGCACGGTGAGGAAGAGCTCGGCGGCGATCTGCGGGTTCGACCGGCCCTCGGCGATGCGCCCGAGCACGTCCGCCTCGCGCGGGGTGAGCGTCGGGAAGCGTGCGCGGAGCGACTCGGTCGGGTCCGGCGTCGCGACGGGCGCGGGCCCGGTGCCGCCGGCCAGCTGGGCGACGAGCCGGGCGCCCACGGTGGCGTCGAACGTCGACTGCCCCGACGCCACCGCACGGATCGCCGTCGCGATCTCGCCGCGACCGGCGTCCTTGGTGAGGTACCCGCGCGCGCCGGCCCGCAGCGCGGTCAGGATCGACTCGTCGTCGGCGAACGTGGTGAGGACGAGCACGGCGACCCCGGGGTGTCCCTCGGTGATGCGTGCCGTCGCCGTCGGGCCGTCGACGCCGGGCATCCGGAGGTCCATGAGCACGACGTCCGGGGACTCCCGCTCGACCGCGGCGACCGCCTCGGCCCCGTCCGACGCCTCGCCGACGACCTCGAGGTCGTCCACGAGCGAGAGCACCGTCACCAGCCCGTCGCGCACGATGGCCTGGTCGTCGACGACGAGGACGCGGATGGTCACGGGCGGTCCCCCTCGGCGGCCAGCTCGTCGACCGGCAGGTGCATCGCCACGACGAACTCGTCGTCCGACCGGTCCGCCTCGACCGCGGCGCCGCTGCCGAGCTCCGCGAAGCGTTCGCGCATCCCGAGCAGACCGTGGCCGCCGCCGGACAGCGGGTTCGCGACGACCACGTCCACGGCGTCGCCGTCCCGGATGACGGACAGGGACACGGGGCGGCCGGGGGCGTGCCTGCGGGCGTTGCTGAGCGCCTCCCGGACCACCTGGACCACGGCGGCGCGGTGGGCCGCATCGAGGTCGGTGAGCGCTGTGTCGCCCTGCGTCACGATCTCGCCGCCGAACGACCGGTGCGCGTCGACGAGGGCCGCCAGGCCCGTCGCGGGGTCGGTGGTCGGACGGGAGGCACGGTGCGGGACCGTAGACCGGCCCGCGTCCGCCTCGGCGTCGGTCTCGGTCTCGGCGTCGTCCCGCAGGGCGTGCACCGCACGTCGCGCCTCGGCCAGGCCGTCCGCGGCGAGCGCGCGGGCCTCGGCGGCGCGCTTCGTGGCGTCGTCGACCCGGCCGGCCTCGAGCAGGGCCTCGACCGCGTCGAGCTGGAGCACCAGGCCGCCGAGGGAGTGCGCGAGCACGTCGTGGATGTCCCGGGCGGCGCGGGACCGGTCCGCGAGGAGTTCGGCGCGCTGCTGGTCCCGCTCGGCCTCGCGCGCCCGTTCCGCCGCGATGCGGAACTGCCGACGGCTGAAGCCGATGAGGACGCCCAGGAGCATGCCACCGCTCGTCCCGAGGACGAACTGGACCGAGGCGTGCTCGATCGAGGCGGACACCGCGACGACCACGATCGCGGCGAGTGCGGCGACGGATGCCGCCCAGACCGGGACGCGGAGGTTCGCGCCGAGCAGGACGATCCCGACGATCACGGGGACGATCATGAGCGAGTCCGTCGGCACCACCGTCAGGGTGCCCGCGGCGATCATCAGGACCCCGGCGACGACGAGGAGCCGGGGTGTGCGACCGAACTCGCGGAGCGCCCACGCGGCGAGCGCCACCGCGCCGAGCACCCACACCCACGCGGGGTGCTGCAGGGCGATGCCGTTCTTCACGAACCAGAACGCGACGATCGCGATGCCGAGGGCGTTGAGCCCCCAGGCGGCGCCCGAACGGGACCGGCCTCCGGGGAGGTCGGTCTCGTCCTGGCCGGTCAGCAGGGTCACCGGACCATCATGCCGCGCGGCTGGCGGTCGCCGCGGGGGATGCGGCCGTCGATGACGACGGCGCGTGCGGCGCGGTTCAGTGCGAGGACGAGCAGGATCGTGCCGGTCGACGTGAGCAGGTGCGCGCCGAGGTGGCCGCCGAGCACGTCGAGACCGATGCGGACGGCGATGAGGACGATCCACAGCACCGCGCCGAGCGCACCCGTGCGGGACTGGATCGTGCGGCCCTTGGCGTCCGGGGTGCCGACCGTGCGGAAGCGGGTGATGCTGCCCATGGTCAGGCCGACCCCGATCGTGATGAGCGCCTCGATCCCGAGGAACACGACGTCGGTGGTCGTGATCGTCGCCTTCGTCTGGGCGAGGACGACCACGCCGACGATCGCCATGATGAGCGGCGTGCGCCAGATGCGCGCCGGGTCGAGGTACTGCCAGGTCGCCTGGCGGTACCCGAGGAACGCGACCAGGGCGATGCCGACGAGGATGTTCACGAGGAGCTGGACCGACATGGTGTCCGCCTTCCGAGGAGGTCCGGCGGGCGTCTCCCGGCCGGTGGTACCAGCCTCGTTCGACGGCGTCGGCGGGCACACCAACCAGGGGTGGGGACGCGGGTGGTGATCGCGGTGGTGTTCGATTGGTGCCATGGCTGATGCGTTCGACGGGTTCCGGATCGGTGCGGGGTACGCGGTGGTCGAGCCGGACCGGCACCGCCCGGGGTCGTTCACGCTCGTGGTGGACGGCACGCCGCAGTCGCACGTCGACCTCGAGGACCCGACGCACCTGGCGTTCGAGTACATCCGGCGGATCGGGCACGCCATCGACCTGCTCCCGGACGGCCCGGTCACGGCGCTGCACCTCGGCGCCGGGGCCCTGACGCTCCCCCGGTACGTCGCGGTCACGCGGCCGGGCTCCCGGCAGCAGGTCATCGAGCTGGAGCGGGACCTCGTCGACCACGTGCGGGACGCGCTGCCCTTCCCCCGCGGGGCCTCGATCCGGGTGCGGTACGGCGACGCCCGCGAGGTCCTCGGCAAGCTCCCCGCCGGACTGCGGGGCACGGTGGACCTGGCCGTGGTGGACGTGTTCGGCGGCTCGCAGATCCCCGCGCACGTGACGAGCATCGAGTTCTACCGCGAGGTCGCGGAGTTCCTGTCGCCCACCGGCATCGTGGCCGTGAACGTGGCGGACGGGGCCGGGCTCGCGTTCGCCCGGGGGCAGGCGTCGACGCTGCAGGCGGTGCTGCCGTCGGTGGCGGCCGTCGCGGACACCGGGATGCTCAAGGGCCGGCGGTTCGGGAACATCGTGCTGCTCGGGTCGCCGACGGACCTGCCCGTGGCGGAGATGCCTCGTCGGTACTCCTCCGACCCGATGCCGGCGAAGGTCGTGCACGGGGCGGAGCTGCGGGCGTTCATCGCCGGGGCGCCGATCGTCACGGACCAGACCGCCGTGGCGTCGCCGGAGCCGAACCGGAGCGTCTTCGGCGGCTGACGCGCGACCGCGGGTCGGGCCGACGGTCGCCGTGCGATCGGGCGGATGCCGCGCACGCGGAGGGTCCGCCTGCCAGGATGGGTCTGAACGACCGCGCAGGTGCGCGACCGAGCAAGGGGATCCCTGATGACGAACGACGACCGGAGCAACGAGGACCGGACGGGCGACGGCCAGGCGCCGAGCTGGGGCGGAGCGCCGCAGCAGCCCGCTCCCTCGGCCGACGAGCCGCGCTACGGCGAGCGGGTCGACCCCGCTCCCGCCTCCACGCCGCAGTACGGCGAGCCGGCCCCGCAGGCCGACGCGCCGCGCTGGGGCGAACAGGCCCAGCAGCACCAGGCCCCGCAGGGCGAGACCCCGCAGTACGGGTCGACGCAGTACGCCGAGCAGCAGGGCCAGTACGGGCAGCCGCAGCACGGGCAGCCCCAGTACGGCCAGCAGCCCTACGCGGCGGCTCCGGCGAGCGCCGGTGCCCCCTCGTGGCAGGGCTACGAGGAGCCGAAGGCCAAGAAGAAGACCGTCGGTGTCATCGCGTTCGTCGTGGCCGTCGCCGCGCTCGTGGTCGGCATCATCGGCGGTGCACTGTTCGGTGGCGTCTTCGGCGGCTCCGAGGCGTTCCGCGAGTCCGTGCAGAACGGCGGGGCGACCCCGAGCGACTCCGACATCATGGCGCTCACCACGTCGTCGAGCGCCGTCACCGGGTCGCTGCTGTTCTACCTCGGCTCGGCGCTCGGCCTGTGGGCGATCGTGCAGGGCATCGTCGCCGCGGTCACGAAGCGCGGACGCGGCTGGGGTGTCTTCGCGATCATCCTCGCGGTCGTCGCGGCGATCGCGTTCGTGGTGGCCATCCTCATCTCGGCCGTCTCGGCCAGCGGGATGTCCTGACCCGACCAGATCGTCCCGGACGGCCCGTCGTGCACCCGCACGGCGGGCCGTCCTCGTCCCCGCGGGCGACACGAGCGTGACCCCCGTGCGCGTGGCACCGCTCGCTCTCGGGGCGGCGCGGTTACCCTCGAACCGATGTCCCTCCCGCCCGACGACCGCCAGCAGCCCGACCGCACCGACCGCGCCCGGGAACCGCGTCATGCGGCGCCCGTGACGGCCGGCGTGAGCCCCGGCAGCACCTTCGCTCCGATCAGCCTGCGCCCCGCGGTCGACGCCGACGCCGTCCAGCAGCGGCTGCGCGACCTCGGGCAGAGCCGCAGCACCGACGCGCTCGCGGAGCGTGCCGAGCTCCTCCGCCTGCTCGGTCGGCTCGACGAGTCGCTCGTCATCGCCGAGGAGGTCTTCCGCCTGACGATGTTCACGGGGGAGCGCTCGGACAAGGTCTCCGCACGGATCCGTCGCGCGCACGTCCTGCACGACCTGGGGCGGTACGAGCGTGCCGCGACCGAGTCGGCCCTGGCACGGGACACCGCCCGGACCGAGGAGTGGCCGGAGCTCGAGGGCGCAGCGGCCGAGCTCGAGGGCTGGTCGCTGTTCGAGCTCTCCCGCTTCGACGAGGCCCGTGCCGCGCTGTCCCGGGCGTACCAGGCGTTCCGCCAGGCCGGTGCGCCGTCGGAGCGCACCGAGGCGCTCCGGACGGCGGTCGAGGCAGCGCTCCGGGCCTCGGTCGCGCAGCCCCCGGCCGAGGACAAGCCGCGCACCGCCCGCGACGTCGCCGCACGCCGCGCGGACGAGGACGAACCGGCCGCACCCCGCGCTCCGGAGCCCGTGCAGCAGACCCCGACGGTGCGCCGCCGGGTCCTCGGTGCGCCGGACGCCGCCCGGACCGAGGCGGACGAACTCTGGGGCCGCATCGCCGCACGTGCCGCGCAGAAGGGCCAGGCCGGGCGCGACGAACCCGGCGACGACGAACGGTGACGACGCTCGAGGCCGTCCGGTCCCGCGCCGAACACCTGATGACGGCACACCTCGGGGCGGGCAGCTGGTCGTTCGGGTTCGACCACGCCAAGACCCGGGCGGGCCAGTGCGACTTCGCCCGCAAGCGCATCACGGTGAGCCGCCACCTCGCCGTGCGGTTCTCCGAGGACGACGTCGACCAGGTGCTCCTGCACGAGATCGCGCACGCGTTGGCCGGGGCCCGCGCCGGCCACGGACCCACGTGGCGCCGGACGGCGAAGGCACTCGGCTACACGGGCTCGCGCCTGTACGACGGCCCCGTGGCGAGCGAGCTCGCACCGTGGATCGGCACGTGTCCGGCCGGGCACGAGCACTTCCGCTACCGCACCCCGACCCGGCCGCTGGCGTGCGCGAAGTGCTCCCGCCGGTTCGACGCCCGGAACGTCATCGCGTGGGAGCGCCGAGCGGCGGAGGCCAGCCGAGCTACCGCATGATGCCGATCGCATGCGGAGGCGCGCCGGTAACCCGTTAGCCTGGGCGGATGCACACGGGGCAGCACATCCGCACGGACACCGGTTCCACGTGGTTCTTCGACGCCGGACGGATCGCCCTCGACTTCGCGCACACCGGCGGGTTCGCCGACGACCCGGACGGTCGACGTCCGCGGGCGCAGCTCGGCGAACTGCTCGCGACACCGGCCGACCTCGACGAGTGGCTGAGCGACCACACCGAGCCGATCGACGTCGGCGCGACCGCCCGCGAGCTGCAGGACGCGCGGGCCCTCCGTGCAGCGATCGCTCGACTGGCCGTCGCCGCGGCTCCGGGTCCGGCCTCGACCGCGGCGGAACGGACCGCGGTGGCTGCCGGCCTCCGCGCCGGGACGGGTCGCACGCGCCCGGCGCCGGACGACATCGACACGGTCAACCTGTTCGCCGCGCTGCCGGACGTGCCGCCGAGCCTGCCCGGTGGCCGTCGTCGTGCGGGCGCGAACCGGGTGCGGCTCGCCCAGGCGCTGTCGAGCGTCGCACGGGACGCCGTGGCCCTGTTCACCGAGGTCGGCTTCGACGACGTCGCCGCGGACGGACAGCCGACGCGGTTGAGCCGCTGCTCGGCAGACGACTGCGGCCTCGTCTTCTACGACTCGTCGCGCGGGGGCACACGCCGGTGGTGCTCGATGCAGCGGTGCGGCAACCGGGCGAAGGTGCGGGCGCACCGGGCCCGACGCGCGGCGGTCTGAGCCGACCCGCGCCTCCTGGCCTGCTCGTGGCTCCGGCCCGGGCCGATCGCATGTGTCACGAAAACAAGGATTCGGCGCGCCGAATCCTCTGGCATGCTGTGTGCATGACCGACACCGCTGCCCGTCCCGCCGAGACGACCACGCCTCGGAAGCGCGCGGCCGGCCTGACCCTGCTCGGCCCCGCGTTCGTGGCCGCCATCGCCTACGTCGACCCCGGCAACGTCGCCGCGAACCTCACCGCGGGCGCGAAGTACGGCTACCTGCTGCTCTGGGTCCTCGTCGCCGCGAACGCCAGCGCGGTCGTCGTGCAGTACCTCTCCGCCAAGCTCGGCGTCGTCACCGGCAAGTCCCTGCCGGAGCACCTCGGCCTGCGGATGAAGCGCACGCCCCGACTGCTGTTCTGGGCGCAGGCCGAGGTCGTGGCCGCCGCGACCGACATCGCCGAGGTCATCGGCGGCGCACTCGCGCTGCACCTGCTCTTCGGGCTGCCGCTGGTCGCCGGCGGGGTGATCACCGGCGTGGTCTCGATGGCGATCCTCACCCTGCAGAGCCACCGCGGCACCCGGACGTTCGAGGCCGTGGTGACGGCGATGCTCGCGATCCTCACGGTGGGGTTCTGCGCCGGGCTGCTGTTCGCGCAGGTGTCACCGGGCGAGCTCGTCTCGGGGCTCGTCCCGCGGTTCGAGGGGTCCGAGTCGGTGATGCTCGCCGCCTCGATGCTCGGCGCGACGGTGATGCCGCACGCGGTCTACCTGCACTCCGCCCTGGCGCGCGACCGGCACGGCGACGTCCCGGCGGGCCCGGAGCGTCGTCGGGTGCTCGTCGCGACGCGCTGGGACGTGGGGCTGGCGCTCCTGGTGGCCGGCGGGGTGAACATCTGCATGCTCGTCCTCGCGGCGGCGACGCTGCCCGGGGTCGCCGACACGGACTCGATCCCCGGAGCGCAGCGGGCGATCGCCGAGCACGTCGGACCGGTCGTGGGCGTGCTGTTCGCGGTGGGGCTGCTGGCGTCGGGGCTCGCCTCGACCTCGGTGGGCTGCATGGCCGGCGCCGAGATCATGAAGGGACTGCTGCACGTGCGGATCCCGCTGCTGGCCCGACGGCTGGTCACGCTCGTGCCCGCCATCGTCCTGCTCGCGGTGAACGCCGACGCGACGATGCTGCTCGTGGTGAGCCAGGTCGTGCTGAGCTTCGGGATCGCCTTCGCGATCGTGCCGCTGGTCGTCTACACGTCCCGTCGCAGCGTGATGGGTGCGGACGTCAACGCGATGACCACCCGCGTCGTCGCGGGGGTCATCGCGTTGGTGATCGTCGCGCTCAACGTGGCGCTCATCGCGCTGACGCTGGCCGGCTGAGCGGGTCGGCGCCGGTTAGTCGACGACGCGCACGCCCTTCCAGAACGCCACGTAGCCCGAGTAGTCCTTGCCGACGCGGTCGAACGACGACGGGATGGGCGTCGGGTACGACCAGGCGTTGTCCTGCAGCGCCTGCCCGTCGACGTTCACCGTGTAGTACTGCGTGTCGCCCTTCCACGGGCAGTGGTACTGGGTGGGGCTCTCGGTGAACAGCTCGCTCTTCACGCTCGACGGCGGGAAGTACCAGTTGCCCTCGATCTGGATGAGGTCCTCCTGCGGGGCCTCGGCGATCACGGTGTCTCCGACGACTGCCTTCACGGCACGCTCCTTCGCTCTGCGGTCCGGCGGGGTACCGGATGTGGAGGTCGAACGCTACGCGCGCGAACTCGATTCCCGCAGGGTCTCCAGCTGGCCGTCCACCGCGAGCGCCGCGTGCACGTCGGCGGGCTCGAGCGCCGCGGCCGCCTCGGAGGCGCTGACCAGGTGCTTCACCGCCCGCCGCAGTCCCGTGTACGCCGCACAGGCGGCCGCCGCCTCGGGCGAGGTGTGGTCGATCCCGACCTCGGCGAGCGCGTCGACGACGGCACCGGCCGCGAGCAGGTCCTCGACCGCGAAGTCCGGTGCGTCCGGCACGTCCGCGGCCTCGCCCGCCGCTTCCGCGGCGTCGTCACCGGGTGCGTGGTGGCGTCCGGCGGCGACGATCGCGACGACGCAGCGGTCACCGCGTTCGGCCTGGAGGCGCGTCACGCGTTCCGCGACCGCCGTCGCGTTGCCGAGGTGGCCGAGCACGACCTCCGGACCGTCCGGCACCTGCGCGGCGACCGCGCGGAGCGCCCGTCGGCGGGCGGGTCCGTCGTGCGCCGCGGACGCCGGGAGGACGTCGACCCAGACGACCAGGTGCGTCCCCGGGGCGATCCGCGCGGCGCCGCCGGTCCCCCATGCGAAGCGGACCTGGTACTTCTCCTGCGTGCGTGCTGCCACCTGCGACACGATAGCCGTCGGCGGGTCCCTGATCCTTTCCACAGGTGCTCCGCCGTCCGGGGTTCGTCAGGGTCGGCGACCGTAGGATCTGTTGCCATGGAGATCGCCCCCGCACCCACCCTGACCGGCGACCGCGTGACGCTCGAGCCCCTCGGCTCCGAGCACGCGGACGACCTGCGGGCGGCGGTCGCGGACGGCGATCTGTGGCGCACCTGGTACACCTCGATCCCCGCTCCGGCACAGGTCGACGACGAGATCGACCGGCGGCTCGCCGAGCAGGCAGCGGGACGGATGGTGCCGTTCGCGGTGCGCGACCGCCCAACCGGCCGGGTCGTGGGGTCGACGACGTTCCTCAACCCCGACACGGGCAACCGCCGGGTCGAGATCGGTGCGACGTTCCTGTCGCGGTCGACGCAGCGCACGGGCATCAACACCGAGGCGAAGCTGCTCATGCTCTCGCACGCGTTCGACGTCTGGCAGTGCATCGCGGTCGAGTTCCGGACCCACTGGCACAACCTCCAGTCCCGCACGGCCATCGCGGCACTCGGTGCGAAGCAGGACGGCGTGCTCCGGAACCACTCGATCGGCCGTGACGGCACGCTGCGGGACACCGTGGTGTTCTCCGTGATCGCGTCGGAGTGGCCGACCGTGCGGTTGTCCCTCGCCGAACGGCTCCGTCGGCACGACCGCGCCGAGGGTGCTCGACGCCGATCCGCTCGACACGCCTGACCCGGTTCCGTCCGGCACGCCTGCCGCCGGGCCCGCCGGTCGTCCACCGCGCACGAGTAGCGTTCGCGGCATGCACGTGGGCATCCGGATCACCCTCGACGCACCGGTCGAGGCCGTGCGTGACGCCCTGCTGTCCCCGGCGGTGATGGTCGCCGTGACGAAGCCGTTCCTGGTCTACCGGTCGCGCGATCCGCAGGGGTTCCCGGTGCGCTGGGTGCCGGGTGAGCCGCACCCGATCACCGCGAGCGCCTTCGGCGTGGTCCCGAGCGGCGACACGCACGTCGACCTCGACCTGTACGAGGTGCGCGGTGTGCCCGTGCAACGCGACAACGGCGGTGGCACGAGCGGGCTGTTCGGACGGATGTCGATGCAGCACCGGATGGCGACCGTCGACCTCGGGGACGGTCGGACGCTCCTCGTCGACCGGCTCTCGTACCGGATGCGGCCCGCGGTGCTCGGAGTCCTGCTCTGGCCGGGGATGTGGGTGATCTGGCAGTGGCGCGCGCTGCGGATGCGCGCCCTCGCGCCCGGTTGGCGGCGCGCCCGACGAGCTGCGGCCTGACCGCCGGACCCGCGCCGTTCCTCCAGGCAGGGCGTACGCTCGTACCGTGAGCCAGACGCATGAGCCGGCAACCGACGATCGCGTGCACAGCACGCTCGCCACCGTGGACTGGCGGCGGATGACCTTCGACCTGTACCGACGGGTGCGGGCGACGAACGACCCGGAGACCGCCCACGCGCTGTGGCGCGAGACCCGTGACGCGATGTTCGGCGAGCACCCGGCCAGCCCGCTCCTCGACGAGGACGCCCGCGACTTCGAGTCCCTGCCCGTCCCGGACTACGACCCGTCGTGGCGCTTCCGTGCCCGGATCGAGCCGGCGGAGCCCCTCGCGATGGACGTCGAGACGGGCACCGACGGCATCGTGCACTTCGACCGGCTCGGCGTCGTGACCCTGGCCGGCATCGGTTCGCTCGACGTGTGGTCGCACGGCGGCTACGCGGGCGGCGTGTTCATCCCGGTCAAGGACTCGAGCGCCGGCAAGGCCCGCGGGACCTACGGCGGCGGACGCTACCTCGTCGACACGATCAAGGGCGCGGACCTCGGGGGCGACGACGGCGAGCTCGTCCTCGACTTCAACTTCGCCTACAACCCGTCGTGCGCGTACGACCCGGCGTGGGCGTGCCCGCTCGCGCCTCCGGGCAACACCGTCGCGGTCCCGATCCCCGTCGGCGAGCAGTACGACTTCTAGGGTGGAGCACATGTCGGGTCTCGTCGCGATCGACGCCGGAGGGCGCATCCCGCCGTTCGAGCAGGTCCGGTCCCAGATCGCCGCGCAGATCAGCGCCGGGTACCTCGTGGACGGTGAACGGCTGCCGAGCGTCCGCGGACTCGCGGACGAGCTCGGGCTCGCCGCCGGGACGGTGGCGCGGGCGTACCAGTTGCTGGAAGAGGCCGGGCTCGTGCAGACCGCACGCGGCGCCGGAACCCGGGTGATCCGACCGGCCGAGGTGCCGTCGTCGGTGACCGATGCCGCCCGTGCCCTCGCTGCCGCCGCACGGGCCGCGGGGCTGTCCGCCGACCAGGCCGCTGCCGCCCTGCGGGACGCCTGGCCCGCCTGACGCGGGCGCGGGCTGCGCCGGGGCGCGCCGCGGCGCAGTGTGCGAGGTTCCGCGCGGCGTGCGATGCCGCGCGCGTCCCACAGCGCGCGGAACCTCGCACAGTGCCGCGGCCTTCCGCGTCCGGCGCGCTGCGTCAGCAGCGCTCGAACACGTAGTCGTCGCTCGACGGCGTCACGAGGTCCCGGTCGCGCAGGATGGTCATCGCCGGCCGCTTCGCCGAGGCACACACCGACGACCACGGCTGCTCGCTGTTGTCCGAGTACTCGACGTCGATGACCCGCTTGCCGTACGCCTTCGTGTACTCGCCGCACTCCTGGTAGACGAAGCACTCCTCGGCGACCACGAAGTCGAAGCCGGTCTGCTTCCGCCCGGACGCCCCGAGCTGCGGCGTGTTCTTCTGCCCGACCGCGAGCCCCTCGCCGTGCCCGAGACGGACGAGCGCGGCGGCGAGTGCGAGGTTCCCGGACCGCGTCAGCTTCCCCTTCGAGCGCGTCCACGAGTCGAGGTTGTCGAACTCGACGGCGGCGAACCCGCGATCGGCGCACCGGGCGACGGACTTCGTGAGGACCCGCACGATCGTCGCGCGCTTCGCAGCGGTCGTCGTGTCGAGCAACATCTCGTCCGGCCAGCCCGGGTCGGACACCGGCTTGCCCGATCGGTCGCGGAGGATCGCCGTCGGGTGGTCCCGCTTCCACATCGCGGCGTCCTCCGGCTGGGTCTGGAAGCCGTTGACGTAGCAGATCGAGTACTTCCCCGTCGCTGGTCGTGCGGTGCTGTCGCGCTCGACGATCGTGACACCTGCCGGCGGCGCGTACGAGCCGCCCAGCTGGTAGTCGGGGACGCCCGAGGTGGGCAGGTTCCGGTACGACGCGGTGGGCACCGCGGCGGCGCAGGACGCCGTCCCCAGGACGGCGACGAGGGCCGTCGCGACGGTCAGCAGGACGGTTCTGGTGCGCACCGGTGCATCCTCGCACGAGCCGGCGGACACCTCGGCCTGGGGGATCCGACCCGCGCACGCTATGCTGGACGTACTCGAGGCGCCGATCGCCTCGTGCGTCGTACGGACGCCCCCGAACTCCCGGTCCACGGACCGATGATCGAGCACCTCCCGAAGGTGCCAGGCTTCTCTGCTGCGGCGACTGCGCCAGCCACACCCGTTGGCGCGCATCCCGCCCGCGCGCTGCCTCGCAAGCGCGACCACAGCCGGAGCACTCCGGTTGGAAAGGTCACCATGACCAACGAAGACATCCGTTTCTCCGACCTCGGCGTCCCCGCGCCGATGGTCGCCGTCCTCGCCGACCAGGGCAAGGAGACCGCGTTCCCCATCCAGGAGGACACGCTCCCCGACTCCCTGCAGGGCAAGGACGTGCTCGGCCGTGGCCGCACCGGCTCCGGCAAGACGATCGCGTTCGCGATCCCGCTCGTCGCCCGCCTCGCCGCCAGTGGCCGCAAGCGCCGCGCCGGCCGGCCCCGTGCCCTGGTGCTCGCCCCCACCCGTGAGCTCGCGACCCAGATCGACGTCGCCCTCGCCCCGCTCGCCAAGGCCATGGGCCTGAACACCACGACCGTCTTCGGCGGCGTCGGGCAGGGTCGTCAGGTCGACGCCCTGCGCGGCGGCGTCGACGTGGTCGTGGCGTGCCCCGGCCGTCTCGCCGACCTCATGCAGCAGGGCCACGTCAACCTCGGCGACATCGAGGTGACCGTCCTCGACGAGGCCGACCACATGGCCGACATGGGCTTCCTCCCCGGTGTGACCAAGATCATGCAGGCCACGCCCGAGCAGGGGCAGCGTCTGCTGTTCTCCGCCACGCTCGACAACGGCGTGGACAAGCTCGTCAAGAAGTTCCTGCACAACCCGGTCATGCACTCGGTCGACGAGGCGAACAGCCCCGTCGAGGCGATGACCCACCACCTGTTCGAGGTCGCCGACGCCGACGCGAAGAAGGACCTCGTCCGGACGCTCGCGAGCGGCACCGGTCGTCGCATCCTCTTCATGCGCACGAAGCACCACGCCAAGCGCCTCGCCAAGCAGCTCAGCAGCCAGGGCATCCCGGCCGTCGACCTGCAGGGCAACCTGTCGCAGGGTGCCCGTGAGCGGAACCTCGCGAAGTTCTCCTCCGGCGAGGCCCTCGTGCTCGTCGCCACCGACGTCGCCGCCCGCGGTGTGCACGTCGACCACGTCGAGCTCGTCGTCCACGTCGACCCGCCGACCGAGCACAAGGCGTACCTGCACCGCTCGGGCCGCACCGCCCGCGCCGGTTCGTCCGGCGACGTCGTCACCGTGACGATGCCCGCCGAGCGTCGCGACGTCGCGCAGATGATGCGTGCGGCCGCGATCAAGGTCACGCCGCAGCAGGTCACGGCGAACTCCCCCGCCGTCACGGAGCTCGTCGGCGAGGTCGCTCCGGTCCGCCACGTCGCCCCGGAGCAGCCGGCACAGCAGCAGCGCCAGCCCAAGCAGCGCACCGCCGAGTCCGACAACGCGGGCGGCGGTCGTCGCCGTGGTCGCGGCGGTCGTCCCGGAGGCGCGGCGCAGCCCGCGCGCACCGGCTCGGCTTCCGGGTCGTCCGGTGCAGGGCGTCGCGGCGGTCGTCCCGCCGAGGCCGGCGCCGGCGCGTCGACCGGCTCCGCCGGTGGGCAGCGCTCGGGTGCCGCGTCCGGCGGTCGCCGCAGTGGTGGCAGCCGTCGTGCGTCGAGCGACACCGTCCGCGGTGGGTCCGCTCCGGTCTGGTCCTCGGAGGGCGGCTACGCCGCCGGTCGTGGGTCCGGCGCCGAGTCGGGCGGCAACCGTCGTGGTGGCTCGCGCCGCGCCTCCCGTCCGGCGGGGTCCGCGCGCTGATCCTGTCGGCGTGGGGAACCTCCACGCCGCCTGAGCACGGACGCACTCCACGGGCGTAGGTTCTCCTTCACCGGATGCCGCGCGAGCGGCTGACGGGGAACTGTCCGCTGTCGGAAGGAGAGCCTATGGCTGGGATCGAAGACGTCAAGAACGCCGCTGCGAAGGCAGCTGGCAAGGCCAAGGAAGCCGTCGGGAACGTGACGGACAACGACCGCCTCAAGGCTGAAGGCAAGACCGATCAGGTCAAGGCCGACACCAAGCAGGCAGGTACGAACGTCAAGGACGCCGCTTCAGGCGTGGCCGACAGCCTCAAGAACGACAACAAGTAAGCCGGTCCAGTACCGCGCTGCGAAGCCCCCGGGTCCGATTCGGATCCGGGGGCTTCGTCGTATGCGGGTGGCGTCGGCTGCTACATGAGGGCGCCGACTGATGCGAGTCCGGCGCGGAGGAGCGCTCCGCGACCGCCCTCCATCTCGTCGGCGACGGCGTCGGAGGCCGCCTCCATCGGGCTCATCCAGGTCAGCTCGAGGGCGTCCTGCCGGGGCTCGCACGTGCCGGTCACGGGGACGACGTACGCGAGGGAGATCGCGTGCTGCCGTTCGTCCGTGTAGACGGACGCGCCGGGCAGCGGGAAGTACTCGGCCACGGTGAACGGGGTGGGGCTCGACGGCAGCTGCGGGAACGCCATCGGCCCGAGGTCCTTCTCGAGGTGCCGGAACAATGCGGTCCGGATCGACTCGCCGAACATCACGCGCCCGGACACGAGCGTGCGGGCGATGGAACCGCTCGGGGCGACGCGCAGCAGCACGCCCACCTCGGTGACGACGCCGAGGCCGTCGGTGCGGACGGGCACCGCCTCGACGTAGCAGATCGGCAGTCGACGGCGGACGTTCGCGAGCTCCTCGTCGGACAGCCAGCCGGAGTCGGGGTCGGGGGTGCGCAGCGAGGCCATGCACCGTGTCTACCAGTCACCGTGGCGAGTTCGGCGGAAGGCGCGGGGGTTGGGGATGGTTGATGCGTCAACTACTGTCGTCCACATGATCGATCGCGATGCCGTGCAGTGGACCCGGAGCCCCTCCGAGCGCGCGGGGACCCCGCTGCTCGTGACGATGCACGGGGTGGGGTCGAACGAGCGCGACCTGCTCGGACTCGCCCCGGCGCTGCCGCCGTCGTGGACCATGGCGTCGCTGCGTGCGCCGATGCCGTTCGGGCAGGGGTACAGCTGGTACCCGCTCGGCACGCCGGGCTCCCCGGCACTCGGGCCCGTCGACGAGTCCGTCGCGGGTGTCCTCGAGTGGATCGACTCGGTCGCGGCCGAGCACCCGCGGATCGGACTGCTCGGGTTCTCGCAGGGCGGGTCGATGGCGCTGCAACTGCTCCGGGCACGGCCCGCTGCGTTCGCGTTCGCGGTGTCGCTGTCCGGGTTCGTCGTGCCGGGAGTGACGGACTCGCGTGACGAGGCCGTCGCCGCCGTCCGGCCCCGGGTGTTCCTCGGGCACGGCGACCTCGACCCGGTGATCCCCGGCGAGGCCACCGCCCGGACGCAGGCGTGGGCGGCGACGAACACCGCCGTGACGGATCGCACGTACGAGGGCCTGCCCCACGCGGTGTCCGCAGCGGAGCTGGCGGACGTGGCCGCGTTCATCGGCGCGTAGGCGCGCTCGGCGGGCTCGGCGCGCTCGGCGCGCTCGCCCCGCTTGGTGAGCAGAAATGGTCGGGTCCGACGTGCGGACTCGACCATTGCTGCTCACGATGCGGACGGGAGGCGCGGTGCCAGCTGGCACCGCGCCTCCCGTCACGGGTTCCGACGTCAGTCGGCGAGGATCTGCAGGAGGTCCTTGCGGAGCTGGTCGATCTTGGCGGTCGCCGCCTTCGCCTGCTCCTCCGTCGCGCTGGTGCGGTACATGTGCAGGACGCCCATGGTCTTCCGGAGCGCCTCGATGAACTCGCGGGACGAGTCCGGGAGGCCCGGCGCGTCGAAGGCCGCGGCGATCTCGTCCGCCTTCGCCTCTGCCTCGGCCTTGCCGGCGTCGGTGAGTTCGAAGAGCGTCTTCCGGCCGTCACCCGTGGAGACGACGAGGTCCTCGTCCACGAGCTGCTGGAGCGTCGGGTAGACCGAACCGGGGCTCGGCTTCCAGGCGCCGCCGGTGCGTTCGGCGATGGTCTTGATGACGGCGTAGCCGTTCTGCGGGCCCTCGGCCAGCAGGCCGAGGATCGCGAGGCGGACGTCGCCGCGGCGACGGCGTTCGCGGCCGAAGCCGGGACCGCCGAACCCCGGACCGCCGAAGCCGGGTCCGAAGCCGCGACCGAAGCCGGGGCCGAAACCGCCGCGTCCGCCGTGGTCGTGGTCACCGCGGTCGCGGCCGGGGAAGCCGGCGCCGTGGTGCTGCCGCGCGCCGCCGAAGCGGGGGCCGCGCGGGTGCTGGGTGGTGTCGAAGTCGTTGTGCATGGGTCGCATGATGCGTCCTTCCGTCGTGCTGAGTCGGCTCGCGAACGGTCTGACCGGAATCGTCTTCGCCGTATCGCGATGTGTTAACGATAGATCGGTAACTATCGTTCTGTCAAGGGGTACGTCCGCACGGGCCGCTGTCGGTGGTGGCGGGCAGGATGGAACGGACCATGACGGACGTCCTCGAGCGCTTCTCCCCCGCCACCGCGGAGTGGTTCCGCGGCGCCTTCGCCGCACCGACCCCGGCGCAGGCCGGTGCGTGGGACGCCGTCTCCACCGGGCAGCACGCGCTCGTGATCGCCCCGACGGGGTCCGGCAAGACGCTGGCATCGTTCCTGTGGTCGATCGACCGACTCATCAGCTCGACCGACCGTCCGCCCGCGAAGCAGCGCACCCGGGTGCTCTACGTGTCCCCGCTGAAGGCCCTCGGCGTCGACGTCGAACGGAACCTGCGCAGCCCGCTCGTCGGCATCACCCAGACCGCACGGCGCCTCGGGCTCGAGCCACCCGACGTCACGGTCGGGGTCCGCAGCGGTGACACCCCGTCGTCCGATCGGCAGAAGCTGCTGCGGCAGCCGCCGGACATCCTCATCACGACGCCGGAGTCGCTGTACCTCATGCTCACCTCGCAGGCGCGCGAGACCCTGGTGAACGTCGACACCGTCATCGTGGACGAGGTGCACGCCGTCGCGTCCACCAAGCGCGGCGCCCACCTGGCGGTCTCGCTCGAACGGCTCGACGACCTGCTCGAGAAGCCCGTGCAGCGGATCGGGCTCTCGGCGACGGTGCGCCCCCCGGAAGAGGTGGCGCGGTTCCTCGGCGGACGCGCACCGGTGTCGATCATCGCCCCGCCGGCGCAGAAGACGTTCGACCTGCGGGTCGTCGTGCCCGTCGACGACATGGCCGAGCTCGGTGCAGCGCCCGTCGGTGCGGACGCGACCGAGTCACCGACGAACGGGTCGATCTGGCCCCACGTCGAGGAACGCGTGGTCGACCTGGTCGAGGAACACCGGTCGACCATCGTGTTCGCGAACTCCCGCCGCCTGGCCGAGCGGTTGACGGCACGGCTGAACGAGATCCACGAAGAACGCGTCCTCGCGGCGGCGGGTTCCGTCGGCGACGGGGCGCTGGTGCCGGCCGGTGCCTCCCCCGTCGACGACGGCCTGCCGGTCGCGCGCGGGCGTCCGCAGTCCCCGGCACGGACCTCGGCGCACGCCGTCGCACCGCAGGGCACGAAGCGGCCCCCGGCGCAGGTGATCGGCGCGTCCGGGCAGACCGGTGGCGGGGGCTCCGATGCCGCCGTGCCGGTGCTCGCCCGCGCCCACCACGGTTCCGTCTCGAAGGACCAGCGCGCCATCATCGAGGACGACCTGAAGTCCGGTCGACTGCGCTGCGTCGTCGCGACGAGTTCGCTCGAGCTCGGCATCGACATGGGCGAGGTCGACCTCGTCGTGCAGGTCGAGGCGCCGCCCTCGGTCGCGAGCGGCCTGCAGCGCGTCGGTCGCGCCGGGCACCAGGTCGGCGAAATCTCCCGCGGCGTGCTGTTCCCGAAGCACCGCGCCGACCTGGTGAACAGCGCCGTGACGGTCGAGCGGATGGTCGCCGGGCAGATCGAGTCGATCTCGGTGCCGGCGAACCCGCTCGACGTCCTCGCGCAGCACACCGTGGCAGCGGGGGCGATCGACACGGTCGACGTCGAGCACTGGTTCGAGCTCGTGCGGCGGAGCGCCCCGTTCAGCGGTCTGCCCCGCTCCGCGTTCGAGGCCACGCTCGACCTCGTGACCGGGCGCTACCCGAGCGACGAGTTCGCCGAGCTCCGCCCGCGCCTGGTGTGGGACCGCGTGCACGGCACCCTGACCGGGCGTCCGGGTGCCCAGCGGCTCGCGGTCACCAGCGGCGGGACGATCCCCGACCGCGGCATGTTCGGCGTGTTCATGGTCGGCGAGAAGGCCTCGCGCGTCGGCGAGCTCGACGAGGAGATGGTCTACGAGTCCCGCGTCGGCGACGTCTTCGCGCTGGGTGCGACGAGCTGGCGCATCGAGGAGATCACCCACGACCGGGTGATCGTCAGCCCCGCGTTCGGGCAGCCGGGCCGCGTGCCGTTCTGGAAGGGCGACGGCATCGGTCGCCCCGCGGAACTCGGCCGTGCCACCGGGGCCTTCGTGCGCGAGGTCGAGGGGGCTTCCGACGACGACGCACGCGCCAGGGTCGCCGCCGGCGGGCTCGACGAACGGGCCGTGACGAACCTGCTCACCTTCCTCCGCGACCAGCGCGCCGCGACCGGACACGTGCCGAACGACACGACCCTCGTGATCGAACGCTTCCGTGACGAGCTCGGCGACTGGCGGCTCATCCTGCACTCGCCGTACGGCATGCAGGTGCACGCGCCGTGGGCCCTGGCGGTCGCCGCACGACTCCGTGAGCGCCACGGGATCGACGGCGACGCCATGGCCGCCGACGACGGGATCGTCGTGCGCATCCCCGAGACCGACGCCGAGCCTCCCGGCGCCGACCTGTTCGTGTTCGAGCGGGACGACCTCGAAGCGCTCGTGACGGACGAGGTCGGGGCGTCGGCGCTGTTCGCCGCGCGCTTCCGTGAGTGCGCCGCGCGGGCGCTCCTGCTGCCCCGCCGGAACCCCGGGCAGCGGTCCCCGCTCTGGCAGCAGCGGCAGCGGGCCTCGCAGCTGCTCGAGGTCGCCCAGAAGTACCCGACCTTCCCGATCGTGCTCGAGACTGTGCGCGAGGTCCTCCAGGACGTGTACGACGTGCCCGCCCTGCTGGGGATCGCCGACGACATCGCGGGCCGGCGCATCCGGTTGGTCGAGACCGAGACGGAGACGCCGTCGCCGTTCGCGCGCTCGCTGCTCTTCGGGTACGTCGCCGCGTTCATGTACGAAGGGGACTCCCCGCTCGCCGAGCGTCGGGCGGCCGCACTGTCCCTCGACTCGACGCTGCTCGGCGAGCTGCTCGGTCGTGCCGAGCTCCGCGAGCTGCTCGACCCGGCGGTCATCGCCTCGGTCGAGCGTGACCTGCAGCGGCGCTCACCGGACCGCCGGGCGCGCGACGCCGAGGGGATCGTCGACGTCCTGCGGCTCGTGGGCGCGCTCGACCTCGACGAGATCGTGGACCGGAGCTGGCTAGCGGAGGCGGACGACCGCGCCGCAGCGACGACCGAGGTGCAGACCGTGCTCGCCGCGCTCGAGCGAGACCGCCGCGTGCTCGCGTTCTCGCACGCCGGTGCGACCCGGTGGGCCGTGATCGAGGATGCCTCCCGCCTGCGCGACGCCCTCGGGGTGCCCCTGCCGATCGGCGTGCCGACGGCGTTCGTCGAACCGGTGGCCGATCCGCTCGGCGACCTGGTCGGCCGGTACGCCCGGTCGCACGGGCCGTTCTCCGCGCAGGACGCCGCCGGACGGCTGGGGCTCGGGATCGCCGTCGTGCAGGACACCCTGCGCCGCCTCGTCGCCGACCGTCGCGTGGTCGAGGGCGAGTTCCGTCCCGATCGCCAGGGTGCGGAGTGGTGCGACGCCGAGGTGCTCCGCCGCATCCGCACGAAGTCGCTCGCGGCGCTCCGGCACGAGGTCGAGCCCGTCGCCCCGGACGCCCTCGCGCGGTTCCTGCCCGCGTGGCAGCACGTCCGGACCGCCGGTACCCGCGGCGGACTACGCGGCGTCGACGGGGTGCTCCAGGTCGTCGACCAGCTCGCCGGGGTGGCACTGCCCGCGAGCGCGTGGGAGACCCTCGTGCTGCCGGCACGCGTCGGCGACTACGCGCCGAGCATGCTCGACGAGCTCACCGCCACGGGCGAGGTCCTCTGGTCCGGCGGCGGCACCCTGCCGGGCAACGACGGCTGGATCCGCCTGCACCTCGCCGACACCGCGGCCACGACCCTGGCGGAGCCCTCCGGCGACGAGACGACCGAGCTCCAGCGGGACGTGCTCGGTGCGCTCGCGGGCGGCGGCGCGTACTTCTTCCGGCAGCTCGGGCAGGCCGTGGGCAGCACCGACGACACCGCCCTGGCGACCGCACTGTGGGACCTGGTGTGGGCCGGACAGATCACGAACGACACCTTCGCGCCGTTGCGGGCGATGCTCGGCGGGAAGGCGAAGAGCTCGAGCGCACCTCGCGCACGGGCGTACCGCGGCCGTCGTCGGCCGACGATGCCGACCCAGTCAGGTCCGCCGTCCGTCGGCGGCCGGTGGTCCCTGCTCCCCCTCGCCGAGTCCGACGCGACCGTCCGTGCCGCCGCGACCGCCGAACAGCTGCTCGAGCGGTACGGCGTCGTCACCCGCGGCGCCGTGCAGGTCGAGGGCGTCCGGGGCGGGTTCGCCGGCGTGTACCGGGTGCTCTCCCGCTTCGAGGAGTCCGGCCGGGCGCGCCGGGGCTACTTCGTCGAGGGCCTCGGTGCCGCGCAGTTCGCGACGGGGCCCACCGTCGACCGGCTCCGCACGTACGCGCGCGACATCGACGACGACGAACGGGCCGATCCGGACCGGTCGCGTGATGCCCTGACCCTCGCGGCGACCGACCCGGCGAACGCGTACGGGGCGTCGCTGCCGTGGCCGTCCGACACCGCCGCCGGGCCCGACGACGACGGTCCGGGCAGCGCCGACGGTACGGCTGGTCGTCCCGGTGGGGTCGCCGACTCCGCTCCCGCGAAGACGACGGGCCGAGGGCACCGGCCCGGGCGCAAGGCGGGTGCGCTCGTCACGACGGTCGACGGGCACCTCGCGGTGTACGTCGAACGCGGTGGCAAGTCGGTGCTGACCTTCACCGACGACCCGGCGGACCTCGCCGTGGCGGCGGCGTCGATCGCCGCGACCGTGCGGAGCGGCCTGCGGAAGCTCTCGGTCGAGCGGGTGGACGGGGACTTCGTCCTCGAGACGCCGCTCGGTTCGGCGCTGCGCGAAGCCGGCTTCACCGCCACCCCGCAGGGGCTGCGTCTCCGTGTCTGAGCCTTCGACGGGGGTGCCCGGTGCCTGAGGGCGACACCGTCTTCCGTGCCGCCCGTCGGCTCCACGCCGCACTGGCGGGGAAGGTCCTCACCCGCAGCGACTTCCGGGTGCCGGCGTTCGCCACGCTCGACCTCGTCGGCCGCACGGTGGACGAGGTCGTCCCGCGTGGCAAGCACCTGCTGCACCGGATCGGCGACCTGACCGTGCACTCGCACCTCAAGATGGAGGGGCGGTGGGACGTCTACGCGCCCGGGGACCGCTGGCGTCGCCCGGCACACCAGGCACGGGTGGTGCTCGACGCTGCGGAGGTCTCGACGGTCGGCTTCGCGCTCGGGGTGCTCGAGGTCGTCCCCCGCGACCAGGAGTCCGAGATCGTCGGGTACCTCGGCCCCGACCTGCTCGGTCCCGACTGGGACGCCGACCTCGCGCTGGCGAACCTGACGCGGGACCCTGATCGTCCGGTCGGCCTCGCACTGCTCGACCAACGGGTGCTCGCCGGCCTCGGGAACGTCTACCGGAACGAACTGTGCTTCCTGCGAGGTGTCCTGCCGACCCGTCCGGTGCACCAGGTGCACGACCCGGCGCGGATGATCGCCCTGGCGAGCCGGCTCATCCTCGCCAACCGTGACCGCAGTGCCCGTGTGACCACCGGGGTCGATCGGCCCGGTCGGCGCTTCTGGGTCTACGGCCGGGCGGGGAAGCCGTGCCTGCGCTGCGGGACGCCGATCCGGTACGGGGAGCTCGGTGAGTCGGAGCTGACCCTGCGGGACACGTACTGGTGTCCGCGCTGCCAGACCTGACGGGGCGCGGCCGCGGCCACCGCGCCGGCGCTCTGTGCGAGGTTCCGACCACTGTGGGACGCGAGCAGGGCCGCACGGTGCGCGGAACCTCGCACGCTGTCGTGGAACGCGCCGGCGCTACGCGCGCGACATGATCCACGCCAGCATGTACGACCGCGAGTTCGCCGAGTCGACCACCGCGTCCGGCAACGCCCGCGCCTCCCGCAGCGCCGTGGCCGCATCGGCCCGTGACGCCAGCGCCCGGTACATGAGCAGGTAGTCGCCGAACTGGACGTCGTACCTGCCGTCCGGCACGGCCTCGGCCAGCACCCGGCGGATCTGCGCCGCCCCGCCGGCATCGACGTACGAGGCGGCCACGGCCGGCATCGGGATGAGCTCGATCCCCGCGGGCGCGGCCGCCGCGGCGCTGAACCAGGTCGCGTGGTCGCGCTTGCCGCCCCAGGTCAGCGAGACCACCCGGTGCCGGAACTCCGGGAACGCGGAGAGGTCCGGGTCGAGCACGTCCCGCGCGGCCGAGGCCGCCTCGTTCGAGAGCAGCCACGTCCCGACGGACCGGAGCGACGACGACCCCGACGACGACCCCGACGACGAGCCGGACACCGCTCCCCACAGCGCGACGCCGTTCCACGCCGAGACGGCCTCGGACGACGACTCCTGGTTGTTGCCGTCGGCGAACGGCGAGAACCCGGACGCCCACGAGTGCTGCGCGTACGGGTCGTAGACGCGGAGCGCCGGGAACGAGGCGGTGGCCTCCGGCGAGGCGATGTCCGCCGCGACGAGGTCGGCCACGGTCCGCCACCGGCTGACGAGCGCCGGGTCGTCGGCGGCGAGGACGGCGGCTGCGGACAGGACGTAGCCGTAGTGGAAGTGGTGGTCGTTGAACTCGTCGGAGCCGAACGAGGCCTCCTGCCCGACGAGCCCGTGCAGCGTGGGGTCGTAGGCGAAGCACCGCGCCGTGCGGGTCCCGCACCCGGCGGGGTCGAACCACTGGTCGAGCTCGTCGACGACCGAGGTCTTCAGCGCATCCGCCACCGACGCGAGGTCGAGCTGCGTCGCGAGCCGGTACAGGTTCGCGACGCGGTAGAGGTCCTTCCCACCGCCGTAGCTGTCCGCGGCGTAGGACGAGGCATCCACCGTGGACGCGTCGGCGCGGACCTGGGTGACGAGCGCCGCTCGCTCCGAGGACGACAGCCCCGACAGGTCGAGGGTGTCCGAGGGCCGGACCGTGTCGACCGCGAACCGCAGGGCGGTGCCGGTGCAGACCGGGGCAGGCCCCTGGACGGTCTCGTAGTGCAGGCCGGTGCACTCCAGGCCGGTCGTGCCCTGCCCCGGCTGCGGGACGAGCACGCCCCGGTCGCCGGAGCCGAAGTCGTACGTGAGCGTCGTGCGCTGTTTCCCCCGCGAGGCGCTGCGGTCGAGCGCGACCCCCGTGAGCGGACGGGCGGCGGCGACGAGCCGGGTCGTCTGCGCCGTGGTCGCGCCGTCCGGGACCGGCAGGAGCACGACGCTGCCGCCGGACCGCAGGTCGATCGCGTCGCCGTCGATCGTCCCGTCGCGGACGACGAGCTGCCAGGTCCGGCCGCCGCTGGTGACGGTCCCGGTGCCGTCCCCGGTGCCGTCGATCGGCGAGGTCGCGGTGACGGTGCCGGCACGCGCGGCGGTGTACGTCACGAGCGGCGAGCCTTCGGCGACCACCGTGTGCCCGAGGACGGTGGAGCCGTCACGGTGCTCGACGGTCACGGACACCGAGTCGTAGTCGGACACCAGGGTCGAGGTCGCACCGAGGTCGAGTCCGACCTGCTGCGTCGCGCCGCCGGCGATGGTCTTCTCGGTGGCCGTGACGGTGGGGAGCCCGGCCGCGAAGCCGTCGTCGGTCACCTGCCACGAGATCGGGCTGGGGAACACCGGCTGCGGTGCCGCGCCGAAGACGAGTCCCGAGAACCAGCGGTTCGTCGGCGGCAGCAGGCCGTCGGCGAGGCGCATCGCGCCCGCCTTCGACGACGCGACGTCGCCGAGAGCGGCGACCGCGCGCGCCTGTGCCGCACCGTTCGTGGTGGGCGAGGTGGTCTCGCCGGGGTGATCCGTGCCTCCAGGACCGGTGCACGCGGTCACGAGCATCGCGACGGCCGTCACGACGGTGACGCTGGTGGACAGCCTGGAGGCACGGCGCACGCCGACCCGACGGCGCGCGTCCGGCGCCTGGTCGCGACGGGCAGACCGAGGCAGCCGGAGCATGGGGCTACAGTCCGATCTGCCGCGCGAAGTCACGGACGAGGTCCGTGACGCCCGCGAGCCGGCCGTCGTCCCGCAGGTGCAGGGTGGCGTCCACCGGCGTCCCGGGGCTCGTGATCCCGCTCGACGGCGACGCGGAGAGCTCGGGGCTCTCGACGTCGACCGTGGTCTTCGCCTGTCCCTGGTCGTTGGTCTCGACGCTGACGCTCTTCACGGTCCCCCGGATCGTCGTGTCGTTCGGGAGCACGAGGTCGACCGCGGCGCCGTTCCGGATCCGCCCGTAGTCCCGGGCCGTCACGATGAAGCTCGAGGTGACGAAGAGGCTGTCCTCCTTGTGGATCGTGCCGAGCTCGGAGCCGGCCTGCACGTATCCGCCGATCTTCACGTCGACCTTGGCGACGGTGCCGGAGACCTCGGCCTTGAACGTGATGAAGCCGTCGGCGCCGATGTCGTACGCGCTCGTCTGCGTGTTCGCGCCCACGACGCCCTTCCGGATGTCCTGCGCGAGCTGGAGGCTCTGCACCTGGAGGAGCTGGTCGCCCTTCCGGACGGTGTCGCCCTCCTCGACGTACTCCTCGGTGACGGTCCCGCCGTAGTCGGTGCCGACGGCGTACTCCTGCGCGGCGATCGCCGCCGAGGTGCTCGCCACGGCGCTCTGCCGCTGGTTGAAGACGAGCGTGAACGCCGCCACGACCACGAGCACCACGATGAGTCCCGCGAACAGCCGGAGTCGGTTCGTCCAGGTCATGCCGTCACCCCGTCCAGCATTGCGGTCAGCCGGTCCGTCACGCGGTTCCGGGCCTGTTCGCGGAACGCGGCGATGATGAACGCGAGGAACACGAGGGTGTTCGTGGTGTTCCAGGCCGTCGCGAGCGTCAGCTGCCCGTTGTCGAGGTCACGCCAGACCGCCACGACGCTCGTCAACGCCAGGAACACGAACACGAGCACCTGCGGGACGATGAAGTTGAACGGGGAGGGCGTCCGACCACGGGAGGCACCGGTGACGTGCCACGCCTGCTCCTTGCCGCAGACGACGTTCCAGAGCGCGCTCGCGTAGATCGGGAACGAGACCGCGGCGAGCAGGAGCGTCTCGTACCGGAACGACCCGAGGGCGTAGAACGCGAGGAGCACCTGCGCGCCGTAGAAGCCGAGGTAGAACAGCACCCACTCGCCGGCCCCGATCGTCAGGTTCATCGGGCGCAGGTCGAAGTAGATCTCGAGCGGGGGCACGAGCAGGAGGAGCCCGGGGACGATGCCCGTCAGGTAGAAGCTCGCGGTGACGAGGTACTGCAGTCGCTGGTCCATCGTCAGCCGGTGCTTCGGGCGGAACGGGAAGTGCGTGAGCAGGATCTCGAAGCCGCCCGTGGCCCACCGGAGCTGCTGCTTGGTGAAGCCCTCGATGGTCTCCGGGGCGTCCCCGACGGCGAGGGTCATCGGGATGAAGACGGTCTTCCAGCCGCGCTCGTGGAGCATCAGGCTCGTCCAGACGTCCTCGGACTTCGAGTCGGTGTACATGCCGCCGATCTCGTCGATGGCCTCGCGGCGGAAGATGACGTTCGTCCCGACGCAGAACGCCGCGTTGAACCGGTTCCGGCCGGGCTGGATGAACCGGTAGAACACCGTCTGCATGTACCCGGCACCCCGCGAGACGAGGTTGTGGAGGTTGCCGTAGGACTGCGGGGTCTGCACGAAGGCGATCCCGTCGTCGGCGAAGAACGGCACGGTCTCGAACAGGAAGTCCGGCTTCGGCACGAAGTCCGCGTCGAAGACCGCGAAGTAGTCGCCCTTGGCGAGCGTCAGCGCGTGGTTGATGTTGCCCGCCTTCGCGCCGTGCGACGAGAGCCGACGGACGTACCGGGCGCCGAGCTCCTCGGCGAGCGCCCGCACCTCGTCGCTCCGCCCGTCGTCGAGCACCCACGTGCGGTGCTCGCCGCGCATGGCCACCGCGGCCTGCACGGTCGCGGCCACCTTGGTGAGCTCCTCGCCGTAGACGGTGATGAAGACGTCGACGTCCACCCGGCGTCCGCGCACGTGCATCGGCCAGCGGTGGGGCTGGTCGGCGGCGCCGCTCCGGGCGATGGTGTCGCGGTCGAACAGGGTGTCCTGGGTGTGGTGGAACGCGAAGTCCCGGGGGTCGGAGCCGCCGGACAGGATCGTCCACATGGACAGGAGCGCCTGCCCCACGAGCACGCTCTCGGCGACGATCACGAGTCCGTACGGCAGGAAGTCGCCCCGGTTCGCCGGGTCGAGGAGGAACACCGCGTACGCCATCACGCCGAGCGTGGCGACGAGCACGATGAGGACCATCACGGGGCTGTGCGCCCGGCTCTCGGCACGTGGTCGGACGTAGGGCACCGGCTCGGTCTGCCGGCGGCGTCGGGCGCGCTCGCGGTCGCGCGGCGTGAGCGGGGCCGGGAGCTGGAAGTCGAAGGACTGCAGCTCGTCGGTCGCCTCTGGTGCTCGGAGTGGCGTCGGGGTACGACGAACGTCGGGTGGTGCGGACATGGCGTGGTCTCCTGTCGGGTTCGGAGAGGACTCACGCGTGGTCGAGCGCAGGCGCCGACGCATCGTGAGACGGGCGTCGGCGGCTGCGGCGACATGGATCCGGACCCTCGGGAGGTCCGGCCGGCGAGGGACTAGGGATCCTGCGCCGGCGGTGCTCGCGACCGTGGGTGCGGTCGCGGTGTTCGGTGTTTCGTGTCGTGGTGCGGTCGTGCTGTCGACGGCCCGTCGCCGTCGGTGTTGCGAGCGTAGGTCCGACGGTGGTGCTGGTTCGTGACGAACGTGTGAACAAGTCTCGGGGGCGGCGATCGTGCGGTTTCCCGCAAGCGGCCGCCCCCGACGCGACGTCACGCCGCGGAGCGTCCCGCGGCGGGGCGTCGGCGCAGGGTGGCGTCGAGCACGGCCGGCGGCTGGTACTGCTGGTCGAGCCGTCCGACGTCGGTGCCCGGCGGGACGATCGCGTCGATGCGGTCGAGGACCTCGTCGGAGAGCACCACGTCGGCGCCGGCGAGCAGGTCGTCGAGTTGTTCCACGGAGCGCGGGCCGATCAGGGCGCTCGTGACGCCGGGGTGCGCGATCGCGAAGGCCATCGCGAGGTGGGTCATCCGGATGCCGGTCTCCTCGGACAGTGCGACCACCTGTTCCACGGCGTCGATCCGTCGCTCGTCGCGGTTGTGCCGGAACATGGTCGCGCGGGCGAGGTCGGTGTCCTGGCCCTTCCGGAAGCGGCCGGTCAGCATGCCGCCGGCGAGGGGACTCCACACGAGGGACCCCATGCCGTACCGCTGGACGACCGGGAGGACCTCCCGCTCGATGCCGCGGTTGAGGATCGAGTACGTGGGCTGCTCGGTCCGGAAGCGCTCGAGTCCGCGACGCTCCGACGTCCACTGCGCCTCGACCTGCATCGACGCGGGGAAGTCCGAGCTGCCGATCGCCCGGACCTTGCCGCTGCGGATCAGGTCGGTCAGGGCGGACAGGGTCTCCTCGAGGTCGACCGTGTCGTCGGGTCGGTGCGCCTGGTACAGGTCGATGTGGTCGGTCCGGAGGCGCCGCAGCGACCCCTCGACGGCCTGCGTGATCCACCGCCGGGAGTTGCCGCGCCGGTTCGGGTCGTCGCCCATCGGGCCGTTGAACTTGGTGGCGATGACGACGTCGTCCCGGCGGCCGGCGAGCGCCTTGCCGAGCAGTTCCTCCGAGCCGCCCTGCGAGTAGCGGTCGGCGGTGTCGATGAAGTTGATGCCCGCGTCGAGTGCGCGGTGGACGATGCGGATCGAGTCCTGCTCGTCGCCGTTGCCGATGCTGCCGTCGGTGCCGAGCATCATGGCGCCGAGGGCGAAGGGGCTGACCTGGATGCCGGTGCGGCCGAGGGTGCGGTACTGCATGTGCGGTTCCTCCTGTCGATGGCGTTCCGGGTGTCGGTGCCGTATCGTGGCCCGAAGTGGAACGCTCTTCCGGAACTATACGGAACGGCTTTCCGTTTACGCAAGAGGAGGACTCCGTGCGCGCCGACGCCCGACGCAATGCCGACGCCCTGACCGACGCCGCCAAGGCCGTCTTCGCGACCGACGGGGTGGACGCCCCCGCGAAGCTGATCGCGGACCGGGCCGGGGTCGGGGTCGGCACGCTGTACCGACGGTTCCCGCAGCGCTCGGACCTCGTCGTCGCGGTGTTCCAGCGGGCGGTCGAGTCGACGGCGGCCGCCGCGGACGAGCTCGCCGCCGCGCACGCCCGCGACGAGGCGCTCGCCCTGTGGCTGCAGCGGTTCACCGAGTTCGTCGCGACGAAGCGCGGGCTCGCCGCCGCCCTGCACTCGGGCGACCCGGCGTTCGAGGCGCTGCCGGACTACTTCCTCGCGCGGCTCGGTGGCGCCCTCGGTGGACTCCTCGACGCCGCGGCGGCCGCGGGGACGATCCGCCCCGACGTCGACGCGCAGCAGCTCCTGCACGCGGTGGCCGACCTGTGCCACGGTGCTCCGACGATCGAGCAGAGCCAGCTGCTCGTCGGGCTGCTCGTGGACGGGCTCCGCTACCGCGCGACGGCCTGACCGGCGGGGTGGAGCCGCTCGGCCGCGGTCGCCCGGACGGCCTCGGTCACGCGCTCGAGCAGCGGTGAGGCCAGGTTCCAGCGCTGCCACCAGAGCGCCACGTCCGCCCGACGCCCGGGAGTGAGCTCGACGAGGTCACCCCGGTCGAGGGCATCGAGGCACTGAGCCTCCGGCAGCATCCCCCAGCCGAAGCCGAGCGACACCGCACGGGCGAAGTCCGCCGAGGTCGGGACGAAGTGCCGCGGCCCGGACGGCGCGTGGCCGAGCACCCGCCGCAGGTACCCCTGCTGCAGGTCGTCGTCGCGGTCGTAGTCCACGAGGGGTACCCGGTCGAGGAGCCGTGTCATCCGCTGCTCGCTGTCGACACCCGGCAGGTACCGGGCGACGAACGACGGGGAGGCGACTGCCCGGTACCGGTCGATCCCCAGCGGCACCGAGGAGCACCCCTGCACCGGCTCGGCCTCGGCCGTGACCGCCGCCATCACCGTGCCCGCGCGGAGGAGTTCGGCGGTGCGGTCCTGGTCCTCGCGGTGGAGGTCGAACACGACCTCGGTGTCGGCGCGCACGAGGGCGAGTGCATCGAGGAACCAGGTGCCCAGCGAGTCGGCGTTGACCGCGAGCGGGATCGACGGGACGACCGAGTCACCGCCGCCGAGCGCCCGGGTGGTCTCCTCGTCGAGCAACCGGGCCTGTCGTGCGTGACGGAGGACGACCTCGCCGTCGGGGGTCGGGCGGACCGGCGTCGTCCGCTGCAGGAGCACCCGGCCCACCTGCTGCTCCATCGACTTGATGCGCTGCGACACCGCCGACGGCGTGATCGACAGCGCTCTGGCCGCGGCGTCGAGCGTCCCGTGGTCGACCGCGGCGAGCAGGGTCTCGAGGTGTTCGCGCTGCAGTCGTGGCATGCAGCTGAGCTTACGCAGCATCAGGAACGTGAGCTGTACTGCACGTGGCCGCGGCCGTACGGTCGGACCGTGACCACACTCCTCCCCCTGCTCGCCGGCCTCGGTACCGGGCTCGCGCTCATCGTGGCGATCGGTGTGCAGAACACGTACCTGCTCCGGCTCGCGGTGACCTCGTCGGTGCGGGTCGTCGCGGCCGCGGTGGTGGTCTGCGCGCTCTCGGATGCCGTGCTGATCCTCGCGGGGGTGCTCGGCGTCGGGGTCGTGGTGGAGCGGTTCCCGGTGGCGCTCGTGGTGATCCGTTTCGTCGGTGCGGCGTTCCTGGTGACCTACGGGGTGCTCGCGGCTCGGCGGGCGCTGTGGCCGTCCGGCGCGGCGATGCGGGTGGAGTCGGCGGCGGCGGCGGCGGACGACGGCGTGCCGGTGGCGACCGCGGCGGTGGGACCGGCCACCTCGGCGACGGTGGGTGCGGGGCGGACGCGAACCGCGCCTCCTGGACCCGGACGGACCGACCGCGCCGTCACCCTGCGGACGGCCGTGGTGACGATGCTGCTGTTCACGTGGGCCAACCCGCACGTCTACCTGGACACGCTCGTGTTCCTCGGGTCCGTCGCGAACCAGCAGGGGCCGGCGGAGCGGTGGTGGTGGACGGTGGGGGCGGTCCTCGCGAGTTGCCTGTGGTTCGGCGCGCTCGGGTTCGGCGGACGGCTGCTGCGACCGTTGTTCGCGAAGCCGCTGACGTGGCGCGTGTTCGACGGGCTCGTCGCGCTCGTCATGCTCGGATTCGGCGCGGCGCTCGCGCTGGGCGCCTGACGCGGCGCGCGGCGGGTGGCTGCGCCCACGCCCGCGTGGAACCACGTTTCCGACACCG